>JBGPED010000139.1:0-8539 GCA_041482595.1 Acidobacteriota bacterium | reverse complement strand
CCTCTTCTGGAACACCTTCGAGACGCTCGTGACCTGGCCCCGATACCTGTCCTACTTCAACGAGTTCGCCGGCGGGCCCGCGGGTGGCCACCGCTACCTCATCGACAGCAACCTCGACTGGGGTCAGGGGCTTCTCGATCTCAGGCGGTGGCTCGATGCCCACCCGCCGCCTGAGCCGGTGGCGCTGGCGTACTTCGGGGCGGTCGATCCGGCGATCGCCGGGATCCATTTCCGGCTGCCGCCGCGCGACCCGCGCGTCGTCGCGCCCGAGCGCAGGCGTCCCGGCGAAACGGGGGAGCTGCGCCCCGGGACCTACGCCGTCAGCGTCAATTTCGTGCAGGGGCTGCCGCACGTCGTGCAGTCGGCGGACGGGAGCGTGGTGCCGGTGCCCCAGGATGCCTTCGAGTATTTCCGTCTGCTGCGTCCCGTGGCGACCGCGGGCGACTCGATCTGGATCTACCGGCTGGACGAGAGAGACGTCGAGCTGGTCCATCGCGCCTGGGAGGGGGCCCGGCGTCAGGCGGCGGAGTAGCCGCCGTCGACCGGCAGCAGGACGTCGGTCAGAAAGCTCGCCTCGTCGCTGGCGAGGAACACGACCGCGTCGGTCGCCTCGCGCGGCAGTCCAATCCGGCCGATCGGGTGCGCCTCCTCGAGACGCGCGCGGAACGCCTCGACCGAGAGGTCCAGTTGCGCCGCCTCGCGCGCGAACAGCGGGGTGTCGATCTCGCCGCAGCAGATGGCGTTCACGCATTCAACTTCTGCCTCATTCTCTGGGTCTGCCAGGCGCTGGCCCCGCGCGAGAACCGTGGCGCGGCGTGGGTGTTCCGGGTCTGCCTCGCCGCGATGCTCGCCGCCCTTGCGCGGCCCGACGGCATGATTGCGGTCCTGGGGACGGGAGCGCTCCTGGCGGACTGGATCCTGTCGGACCGCCACGCGTTGCGCGAGCGCCTGCGGGCGCTCGGCTGGGCGTTCCCGCTCCTCGGTGTTGCGGTTCACCTGACGTGGCGGCGGTGGTACTACGGCGCGTGGCTGCCCAACACCTACTATGCCAAGTACACGACCCCCTGGCCCGAGAGCGGCTGGCGTTACGCCGTTTCCTTCGTCCTGGAGTACGCGCTGTGGATCTGGCTGCTGCTGGTGCTGACCTGGGCGGTCCGCCGGCACCGGATGAGCCGCCCGGCGCTGATCGTGATCGGAGCGCTGCTCGCGCACGTCGCCTTCTACACCCTGGTGATCGGCGGCGACCACTTCGAGTACCGCGTCTACAGCCACCTGATCCCCCTCCTTTTCGTTTCCTTCCTGTGGCTCGCCGCGCGGCTGGATCTGCGCCCGCCGGCCGCCGTTTCTCTGTTCCTGCTGTTCATCGCGTCGTCGTGGGCGATTCCCTGGGCTCACTATCTCGAGACCCGCGACCTGGACAGCCGCGCGGAGACCTTCCATATGATCCGGCCCGTGGCCGGCCGGTTTCCTGCCTGGCTGCGTTTCTATCCGCAGGCGTTCGATCAAGTGCAAGCCTGGTTGATCACGCACTCCGTCTGCGTCCGGCACCAGGAGCACAAGGTGTACTCCGGCTTCGTCGGCACCCGGCTCCCCACCCGGGAGGAAGGGGCCGGCCTGGCCTGGGTGGATCGGCACGTGATGACGGCCCTGAACGTGGGGCTCGTGGGCTGGGTGTTTCCGAACGTCGCCGTGATCGACCTTCTGGGACTGAACGACTTCGTGATCGCCAGGACCCGGGTGCCCCCGCAGGAGACACGGCACATGGCGCACGAGCGCCGCCCGCCCCCGGGCTACGTCGAGTGCTTCCGGCCCGACTTCGCGCTGGTCCTGAATTTCCCCGACCCGCCCGAGGTGAGGAAGATGGATGGACAGGACGGTGGCGGCCTCACGGATCAGGAGATCATCCGTTGCGAGGAGCGGTTCCGCGCGGACCTGAGCCGGCCTGCGGCGCCTGTCGAAGTCGCCCACGCCGCGACGGCGCCATGAGTCGCCGACCTCGGGCGGTCCAGGAGCTCGACCACCTGTTGACCCCGCCCTCCTCGGTGTCCCACGGGGCTGCGGCGATCGACTTCCGCGCGCGTCCGGGATAAAGCAAAACGGGTTCCCGGTGCACCACGCGAGCCGCATGGATCCCTGGGACACGGAGGGCGTCGAGCGGCGGTGCCGCTGCCTGGTGCATCCGCCGCTCCTGAGAATGCCTCCGTCTTCCCGCCGGCGGTCCCGCCCCCATGATCCAGATCATGGCCGCTGCCCGGCCTTCAGGACGAAACTTGCGGTGCGGCTCGCGCAACTTCCGGTCCGGCGGTACTGCGCCGGCCGCGAACTGGACCCGAGTCGCGGGCGGGCTCCTGGCGGCACCGACCTTGCAGCGTCAGGCAAGGCTCGGAATTCCGGTATGATGCGCTGCGATTCGATGGGAGTCGAGAATCGTGAAGGTACGCTTGCCCGATCTCGAGCACTGGAAGGCGCAGGTCAAATGCCAGGCCGGCTGCCCGGTGCAGACCGACGCCGGCCGCTATGTGCAGCTGATCGCGGAGAAGCGCGACGAGGAGGCGTATCTCGTCGCCCGCGCCCCGAACCCCTTCGCCTCCGTCTGCGGCCGGGTGTGCGCCGCGCCGTGCGAGGACGCCTGCCGGCGCGGCAGCATCGACGGGCCGATCGCCATCCGCGCCCTGAAGCGCTTCGTCACCGAGAAACACGGCGTCGAGTCGGTCCATCCCGGCACGCAGGATCGCTTGCGCGCGACGCCCATCGACGAGGGCAACCGGTATGCCGGCCATCTGCCGACCGGGCCGGTGGCGCCCGGCCGGGCGGCGTCGGGACGGCGCAAGGTCGCGGTCATCGGCTCCGGCCCCGCCGGCATGTCGGCCGCGCACGATCTCACCCTCCTGGGCTACGGCGTGACGGTCTTCGAGGCGGCCGAGGAGCCGGGCGGCATGCTGCGCTTCGGCATCCCCGAGTACCGCCTGCCGCGTTCTCTGCTGCGCGCCGAGATCGACACGATCGTCGGCCTCGGCGTCGATCTCAAGCTGCGCTCGCCCCTGACCGCGTCCTACGGCCTCGCCGAGCTGAAGCGGGTTGGGTTCGAGGCGGTCTTCCTGTCGGTTGGCGTCAACAAGGGGCGCGACCTCCAGGTGCCGGGCGTCGAGATGGACGGGGTCATCAAGGCGGTCGACTACCTCCTGAACGTCAACCGCGGCTACCGCATGGATCTCGGCCGGCGGGTCGTCGTCATCGGCGGCGGATTCGTCGCCTTCGACGCCGCCCGCACCGCCCTGCGCGCCGGGATGGCCACCGAAGCGAAGCAGCTGGCGGCGCACCTGGGCGAGGAGGCCGACGCCCGCCTCAAGGAGGCTCTCGACTCCGCCCGCGCCGCCGTCCGCGGCGGCGCCGCCCAGGTCACCATCGTGTCGCTCGAGAGCTTCGAGGAGATGCCGGTCTTGAAGACGACGCAGGGGCACGAGGAGTTCGAGGAGGCGAAGGTGGAAGGGGTCGCGTTCCTGCCGCGGCGCGGCCCGAAGCGCTTCCTGGGCGACGGCCGCCTGAAATCGATCGAGCTGCGCCGGGTGACCTCGGTCTTCGCGCCCGACGGCCGCTTCGCCCCCGAGTACGACGACGCCGACGTGACGACGCTCGAGGCCGACGCCTGCATCCTGGCGATCGGACAGAAGGCGGACCTGTCTTTCCTGAAGCCGGAGGACCGCGTGGCCACGAGCCCCGGCGGATCGATCGTGGTCGACCCGGCGACGCTTTCGACCTCCGCCCCCGGCATCTACGCCGGCGGCGACGTGGCGTTCGGTCCGCGCAACCTGATCGAGGCGGTCGCCAACGGCAAGCTCGCCGCCCGCTCCATCCATCAGTACCTGGCGCGGGAGGCGGCCCGCCTGGAGCGGGTGATCGACATCGAGAAGATCCCGACGCCGCAGTACAGGATGATCGCCGGCTTTGAGGTCCTCGACCGCGAGACGCCGCCGACCCTGCCGGTCGGCCGCCGCACCGGCATCTCCGAGGTGGAGAGCGGCTACGACGAAGACCAGGCGCGACGGCAGGCGGCGCGCTGCCTGGTCTGCCACGTGCAGACCATCTACGACCCGGAGAAATGCGTCCTGTGCAGCCGCTGCGTCGACGTCTGTCCCGAGCACTGCCTCGCCATCGTGCCGTTCGAGCGCATCGATCTGCCGGAGGACGAGAAGCGGGCGCTCGCCGGGCGGGCCGAGGCGAACGGCCTGCCGCTGTCGGCGATGATCAAGGACGACGAGCGCTGCATCCGCTGCGGGCTGTGCGCCATCCGCTGCCCGACCGACGCCATGACCATGGAGAAGTTCCAGATCACCGAACGGTTCGTCGCGGCTTCGCCGGCGGTCTCCGGCCCGGCCCGCCCCGACGACTCCACGTGGAAGACCCGATGACAATCCCCAAAGACCGTCGCGATTTCCTGCTGAAGCTCGGCACCGGAGCCGGCATGGTGGCGCTCGCCGCCCAGGCGACCGCGTCGCTCCGGTCCCTCGTGCCCAACGTGTCGTACGACGCTCCGACCACCGTCAAGGTCGGCCTGCCGACCGATTTCCCCGACGGGCTCAAATTTCTGCCCGACCAGCGGCTGTTCGTGTTCCGCGAGGGCCTGACGTTTCACGCCATCTCGGCGGTCTGCACCCACCTCGGCTGCACGGTGCGCGCCGAGGCGCTGTCGCAGGTCGAGACGGTGACGGTCGAGGGGGCGCCGCTGCGGCTGACGCACCGGTTCATGTGCCCGTGCCACGGCTCGCGCTACACCGGCGACGGCGGCAACGTCTCCGGACCGGCGCCCAAACCCCTGGCCTGGTACCACCTGTCGATCTCTCCCGACGACGGGCAGCTGGTCGTCGACCTGGCGCGCGAGGTCAGCCGCGATTTCCGGCTGACGGTCGCCTGAGGGAGCGCCGATGAGCGACCGCAACGCGAAACCGCCGGCTCCCGAAGCCCCCGGCGTCCACCCGAAGCCGCTCTGGAGCTTCCGCCCGGCCTCCGACCGCGCCTCGGGCGACGCCATCGTCTCGAACTTCCTGCTGCACTGGTTTCCCGCGAAGGCGCTCAAGGCGTCGCTCGACTGGAACTACTCGCTGTGGCTCGGCACCACCTCGGCGGCGCTCCTGCTCCTGCTGGTCCTGTCCGGGATGCCGCTCCTCTTCCTGTACGTGCCGTCGGTCGAGCGCGCCTACGCCACCGTCAAGGACATCGAGTATGTCGTCACCTTCGGCTCGTGGATCCGCTCGGTACACCGCATCGCGGCGCACGTCATGGTCGCGGCGGTCGCCCTGCACCTGGCGCGCGTTTTCCTGACCGGCGCCTACAAGAACGGCTCCGGCCGGGGCCAGCGGCGCGAGTGGAACTGGGTCATCGGCGTCGGCATGCTGCTCGCCACGCTGTTCCTGTCGTTCACCGGATACCTGCTGCCGTGGGACCAGCTCGCCTACTGGGCGGTGACCGTCGGCACCAACATCGCCTCGTCGATCCCCTGGATCGGGCCCATGATCCGCGAGCTGCTTCTGGGCGGCCGGGTCATCGAGCAGCCGACGCTGATCCGCTTCTACGTCCTGCACATCATCGCGCTGCCGGGCCTCCTGGGGATCCTGTTCGTCTACCACATGTGGCGCATCCGCAAGGATGGCGGCCTGGCGCGCGCCGATCGCGAGGCGCTTTTGGCCGAGAAGGCGCCGACCGCGCCGGCGACGACGAAGACCTACACGCTTCTCGGGATCGCACGCGGCACCGCCCCGACGATCCGAGGGTCATCCCTGGAGCGACCCGACGCCGCGGTCAATGCCGTTCCCGATCTGACGCGGCGCGCCGCCATCGTCTGTCTCGGCACCATCGCCATCCTCAGCATCCTGGCGGTGTTTATCCGGTCGCCCCTCGAGGAGCCGGCCAACGCGCTGGTCACACCGAATCCGGCGAAGGCGCCGTGGTACTTCCTGTGGCTGCAGGAAATCGTCACGGACACGACCGTGCACATCGGCTCGTTCACGATCAACGGCGCATTCCTGGGTGGCGTCATCCTGCCGGGGTTGCTGATCGCCCTCCTGACCGTCTGGCCCTGGTTCGACCGGAGCCCGGCCGGCATCGCCGGCGTCTGGTTCGCGAAAGACCGGCGCACGCAGAACCTGGTGTTCATCCTCCTGGCGCTCGGTGTGATCGCCCTGACGCTCGTCGGCACGTTCTGCCGTGGCCCCTACTGGCATTTCTACTGGCCCTGGGAGGCCTGGCCGGAGATCCCCGCGAGGATCTGACATGGAACAGCGCACCAACTCGCCGTACCCGAAACTCGACCGCCCGGTGCTGGCCGTCATCGGCGTGCTCCTGGTGGTCTCCACCATCCTGTTCGTGCGCAGCGACCGGATGCGGGATTTCTGGTACTACCAGTACGAGTTCAAGAGGATGGTCGCCGAGAAGTTCGGCGCCGATAAGTCGAAGGTCGCGCCGTCGGGCCTGCAGCAGATCTGGGTCCCGGCGCTGCGCCGCGCCGATCGCTGCATCACCTGTCACCAGGCGACCGCCTGGAAAGGATTCGAGGCCGCCGCGGAGCCGTGGCGCACCCACCCGGTCGAGCCGCTCCGGACCCACCCGCCCGAGAAGTACGGCTGCACCTCGTGTCACAGCGGGCAGGGGTGGGCGGTCGACGTCGCCGAAGCGCACGGCCAGATGGCCCACTGGGAGGAGCCGCTGCTCGGCAGCGAGCTGGGCGAGGCCTATTCCCTGGTCGACGACAAGACCGCCCTCATGCAGATGAACTGCAACGTCTGCCACCGCTACGACCGGGAGACGGCGGGCGCGGGCGCCATCAACCTGGCCAAGGGTCTGATCAAGGAGAAGGGCTGCCACGCCTGCCACGTGATCAACGGCCGCGGCGGCACCATCGGGCCGGACCTCACCAACGTCGGCGACAAGGCGCCGGAGCAGTACGACTACAGCCGCCTCTTTGGCCAGCGGACCGCCTTTGCCTGGCACGTCGCCCATTTCAAGGAGCCGCGGGCGCTGGTCTCCGACACCGTCATGCCGAACTTCCACCTGACGACCAAGGAGGCGCAGTCCCTGGCGATGCTGGTGCTGTCGTGGCGGCGCGAGGAGGTGCCGGCGGAGTATCTGCACGGGGCGCCGCGCACCGACCCGCGCACGGCCGAGGAGGCCCTCGCGGAAGAGGAGATGAAGACGGGGCCCGGCGGCTGGTTCGTCAAGACCGGCTGCTTCGTCTGTCACTCGATCGCGGTCTTCGGGGTGAGGAGCCCGGCCCAGATCGGGCCGGACCTGTCGAACGCGGTCGAGGACGTGCAGGCGCGCTTCGGCAAGACCATCGATGACTTCCTGGCGAACCCGACCGGCACCATGTCGGTCGTGCTGTCGCGCCAGATCATCCTCAACAAGGATCAGAAGGCGGAGGCGATCAGGAACCTGCGCGCCGCCTTCGCCGAGTACCAGAAGCACAAGGAGGAAGAGAAAAAGGCGGCGAGGGCGGGCGCGCCGGTGAAAGGCAGGCACTGAAACCGTGGTCGGACAAACCGTGGGTGGACAAGGAGGACCGGCATGAATGAACGGTGGAGAAGTTGGATCGTCCTGAGCCTCATGATGGCGGTGATCGTCCTCGCCCTGCTGTCCGGCCGCTGCGCGCCGTCGGTGCCCAGAGGGGCGAAGCAGCGCACCGGGGCGACGTCCGATGTGGCGGTGGCGGCCCAGAAGACGTACGTCGCGCCGGGGGACCTCGACGAGTATTACCTGTTCTCGTCGGGCGGCCACTCCGGGCAGATCTACGTCTACGGCGTCCCGTCGATGCGTCACCTGGTGACCATCCCGGTGTACACACCGTATCCCGCCACGGGGTACGGGTTCGATGACGACACCAAGGCGATGCTGGGCGGCCTGACCTGGGGCGACGTCCACCACCCGTCGCTGTCGGAGACCGCCGGCGACTACGACGGCCGCTGGCTGTTCGTCAACGACATGAACGGCCGCGTGGCGCGCGTCGATCTGCGTGACTTCAAGACCCGGCAGATCTTCGGACCGGTCCCGAACGTGTCCGGCAACCACGCGTCCGCTTTCGTCACCCCCAACACCGAGTACACCATGATGGCGTCGCGCTTCTCCATCCCGATCCCGAAGGGGAGCGTGGCGCCGATCGACAAGTACGCCACCGAGTACAAGGGCATCGTGGCGGCGATGAAGGTCAATCCGAAGAGCGGCGAGATCACCATGGGCTGGGAGATCCTGATGCCGCCGTTCGATTACGACCTGGGGGACGCCGGCAAGAAGGTCTCCGACGGCTGGATGTTCTGGAGCTGCTACAACTCCGAGCGGGCCACCGGCCAGCTCGAGGTGACCTCGACGCAGCGCGACCGCGACTACATCGCCGCCATCGACTGGCGCGCCGCCGAGAAGGCGATCGCCGACGGCAAGGGCGACGTCATCGGCGGGGTCAAGGTCCTCGACCCGAAGAAAGTGGAAGGGGTCGTCTACCTGATGCCCTGCGGCAAGTCGCCGCACGGCGTCGACGTCTCGCCCGACGGCAAGT
>JBGPED010000138.1:0-8667 GCA_041482595.1 Acidobacteriota bacterium | reverse complement strand
GGTCTCGATGGTGACGGCGTCGGTCGAGATGTCGATGACCTTGGCGCGGAACACTCCGACCAGGTTCAGCACCTCCTGCCGCTCGGCCGGTGTCCTGGTGCTCACGATAAGAAGCGCCATCTCGCGCTCGACGTGGTTCACCTCGTTCAGGTCGGTGACCTGGAGCACCCGGACGAGTTTTCCGACCTGCTTGAGGATCTGCTCCATGACCACGTCGTTGCCGTTCGTCGTCAGGATGATCCGCGAGTAGGCGGGGTCGGACGTCGGCGCCACGCACAGCGAGTCGATGTTGTAGCCGCGCCCCGAGAACAGCCCGACGACGCGGCAGAGCTCGCCGAAGCGGTTCTCGACGAGGATCGACAGGATGTGGCGCGTTCCGTCGCCGTTCATGCCAGGTCCCTCGGCTCGGGCTCCTCCGACCCGTCGTCCACGGGCTCCAGGACCATCTCCTGGAGGGACGCTCCGGCCGGCACCATCGGGTAGACCCCCTCTTCCTGCGACACGATCATGTCCATCACCACGAGACCCTTTGTCCTGAGCCCCGTCTCCAGGACCTGCCGCATCTCCTCCGGCTTCGTGGCCCGGAGGCCCTTCGCATGGTAGGCCTCCGCCAGCTTCACGAAGTCCGGCAGCCGTTCCAGGCCCACCTCGCTGTAGGTGCGGGAGTAGAACAGCTCCTGCCACTGCCGCACCATCCCGAGGTAGTTGTTGTTGATGATGACCACCTTGACGTCGACCTTCTCCTGGATGGCGGTCGCCATTTCCTGGATGCACATCTGGAAGGAGCCGTCGCCGGTGACGCAGACCACCGTCCGGTCCGGGTGCGCCTTGGCCGCCCCGATGGCCGCCGGAAAGCCATAGCCCATGGTCCCTAGGCCCCCCGAGTTCAGCCACTGGCGGGATCTCTTGAAGCCGTAGTACTGGGCCACCCACATCTGGTGCTGGCCGACGTCGGACGTCACGATCGCCTCTCCGTCGGTGAGCCGGCTCAGCTCTTCGATGACCGCCTGCGGCATGATGACGCCCCGGCGTTTCTTGTAGTGGTACGGGTGGGCCGCGGACCACTCGCGCAGCCGCGGCCACCACTCCGCGCGCGGCGGCGGCCCCTCGAGACGCACCTCGCGCGCGAGCACGTCGAGCATCTGCCGCAGCACCCGGCGCGCGTCGCCGACGATGCCGACGTCGACGACGCGGTTCTTGTTGATGGAGGACGGATCGACGTCGACGTGGATCACCTTCGCCTGCGGCGCAAAATCTTTGAGGCGGCCGGTGACCCGATCGTCGAAACGGCTGCCGATGGCGATGAGCAGGTCGGCGTTGGAGACACCCATGTTGGCAGCGTACGTGCCGTGCATGCCGAGCATGCCGAGGCAGAGGGGGTGGCCGCCCGGGAAGCCGCCGAGCCCCATCAGGGTCGGCGTGACCGGGAGGTTGAGGGCCTCCGCCAGGAGAAGGAGCTCGTCGGCGGCGTCCGCGTTCACCACGCCGCCCCCGACGTAGAGGATCGGCCGCTCGGCCTTCACCATCAGCGCGACCGCCTCGCGGACCTTGGCGATGTCGCCGTCGCCGGCCGGCCGGTACGACGGGAGATCGACCCTGTCCGGGTACACGAACTTCGTCCGGGCCGCCGTGACGTCCTTCGGCAGGTCGATGACGACCGGCCCCGGCCGCCCGCTGCGCGCGATGTGGAACGCCTCCTTGACCACGCGCGCCAGATCGCGCACGTCCTTCACCAGGTAGTTGTACTTGGTGCACGGGCGCGTGATGCCGACCACGTCCGCCTCCTGGAAGGCGTCGTTGCCGATCAGGTGGGTCGCCACCTGGCCCGTGATGCAGACGATCGGCGTCGAGTCCATCAGCGCGTTCGCCAGCCCGGTCACGCAGTTGGTCGCCCCGGGGCCGGAGGTCACCATGACGACGCCGACCTTGCCCGTCGAGCGGGCGTACCCTTCGGCGGCGTGCACCGCCCCCTGCTCGTGGCGCACGAGGACGTGGCTCAGCCGGTCGCGCGCGTGCGCCAGCTCGTCGTAGACGTGCAGGATCGCCCCGCCCGGGTAGCCGAAGATCGTGCTCACGCCCTCGCGCAGCAGGCTCTCGAGCAGGATTTTCGCGCCGCGCATTTCGATCTCGGGCGCGGGGGCGGGCGCTGCCGCCTTCGCTGGGGCGGACACCGGGACTTCCGGAGTTATCCGCTCCGCGACCGGTGCTGTGGCCGCCGCGGTGTTCATCACGATCTTGTCATGCATCGGCACCACCGTCCCCTTGCCCCGGCTCACGACACCCGCCTGTCCCGGGTCCCGCGCTCGAGGGCCCGGAGCACCTTGTCGCCCATGTCCTTCGTCCCGATCGACTTCTGCCCCGGGCGCGCCAGGTCGGCCGTGCGCGCCCCGTCGTCCAGGACCCGTCCGACCGCCTCCTCGACGCGTGCGGCCTCGCGAGGCAGGCCGAGCGAGTGGCGCAGCAGCATCGCCGCCGACAGGATCGCCGCCAGCGGGTTGGCGATGCCGCGCCCGGCGATGTCCGGCGCCGACCCGTGCACCGGCTCGTACAGACCGGGCCCATCTCCCAGGCTGGCGGACGGGAGCATCCCGATCCCTCCGGCCAGCATGGCCGCCTCGTCGCTGAGGATGTCGCCGAACATGTTCTCGGTCAGGACCACGTCGAAGTCCTTCGGCCGGGCCAAAAGCTGCATGGCCGCGTTGTCCACGTACAGATGCTCGAGGGCGACCTCCGGGTACTCCCGGGCGGTCTCGCTCACCACCTCGCGCCAGAGCTGCGAGACCTCCAGGATGTTCGCCTTGTCCACCGACGTCACCTTCCTTCTCCTGCCGCGCGCCGCCTCGAACGCCACCCGGGCGATCCGCCGGATCTCCGGCACCGAGTAGGACATCGTGTTCGCCGCCCGCCGTCCCTCCCCCTGCCCTTCCACCCCGCGCGGGGAACCGAAGTAGATCCCCCCGGTCAGCTCCCGCACGATCAACAGGTCCGTGCCGCCCACGATCTCCGGCTTCAGCGGCGACGCCTGCAGGAGAGCCGGGTGCAGCCTCACGGGCCTCAGATTTGCATAGACCCCGAGCCCCTGGCGCAGCCCCAGGAGCGCCTGCTCCGGGCGAAGGTGTCGCGGCAGTCCGTCGTGCCGCGGGGTGCCGACCGCCCCGAGGAGGACCGCGTCCGCCGCGCGCGCCGCCTCGAAGGTCTTGCGCGGCAGCGGCTCGGAGACGCTGTCGATCGCAGCACCACCCACGAGGTGCTCCTCCATCTCGAGGGCCACGCCCGCCTGCAGCGCCACCGTCTCCAGCACCCGGGCGGCCTCGGCCACGACCTCGCGGCCGATGCCGTCGCCCGGCAGGAGGACGACGCGCGGGCGCTTCGCTTCAGGCACTCGAGGCACCCATCGTCTGCCTCAGGACGTACGGCAGGAGCCCGCCGGCCTCGAGGATCTCCATCGCGAACGGCGTGAGCGGCACGAAGGGGTAGGTCTCCCCCTTCGTCAGGTTCTTCACCGCCGCGTCCTGCAGATCGACCTCCAGGAGGTCTCCGCCCGCCGCGCGCTCCACCGCCTCGGGGCATTCCACGACGATGAAGCCGTTGTTGAGGGCGTTCCTGAAGAACAGGCGCGAGAACGAGCGGGCCACCACGGCGGCGATTCCGGCGCCGCGCAGCGCCCAGACCGCGTGCTCGCGCCCCGATCCGCAGCCGAAGTCCTCGCCCGCCACCAGGATATCCCCCCTCTGCACGCGACCCGCGAATCCGGGATCGATTCCGGCGAGCGCGTGCCGGCCGAGGTCCGCCTCGGCACCACCGTTCTGGTGCTGCATGGGGATGATGTGGTCGGCGCTGATGCGCGCCTTCGCGTAGACGTGCGCCCTGCCTCTCATGGTCGTCAACTCCCTTCCCCGCGGTTCTTCCTGCCGCCGGCGGTCATCGTGGGACACGCCCATGAAGACCTCCCCCTCCGGCGGCAGAAAGAACCACGGGGCCGAGCACCGCTTCTCCAAAAAGTAAAGCGCAGGTACGACGGTCCGACGTGAACATCAGGCCGGACCGGCCTGCGCTATACGAGACGAATCAGTCGAATGAAATCTTCCGGGCCGGCGAGCCTCGACGGACCGCCCACCGCGTCGCTCCCCAGCTGCGGCTTCTGGGCCGCCACCGGCTGGGGCTTCATCTCCGCCCGCGCCCGATCGGCCGCGACCGCGGCAACACCCGGCAGCCCGGCCCTCGCCGTCTCGGCCGCGTCGAGGGCCTGCACCAGGCGCAGCCCCTTGTTCACCGCGTGCAGGTAGGCCCTTGCGCTTGCGTCCACCACGTCCGTCGAGGCCGCCTTGCCGGTGAACGTCCGGCCGCTGAAGTCCACGTGCACCGACACCTCGCCCATGGCGTCCCGGCCGCGCGACACGGCCCGGATGGAGTAGTCCAGCAGCCGGCCGCTGAAGCCGGTGATCTGGTCGATGGCCGTGTAGGCGGCCGCCACCGGGCCGTCGCCCACGGCGCAAGCCACCTTCTCCTCGCCCTGGAGCTCGAGGATGACGGTCGCGGTCGAAGGTTTCTGGCTGCCCGCCGTCGCCTGCAGCATCTTCAGCTTGAAGACCTCGGGCACATCACGCATCCCGTCGTGCACGATGGCGATCAGGTCCTCGTCGAAGATCTCCTTCTTCTGGTCGGCGATCTCGATGAACCGCGCGTAGAACCTGTCGAGCTCCGGACGCGACAGCGGATAGCCCAGGTCCAGAAGCTTCTTGCCGAGGGCGTGCCGGCCGGAGTGCTTCCCGAGGACCAGCCGGTTCGTCTTGATGCCGACCGACTCGGGGGTCATGATCTCGTACGTGCGCCTCTCCTTGAGGACGCCGTCCTGGTGGATCCCGGCTTCGTGCGCGAAGGCGTTCTTGCCGACCACAGCCTTGTTCGCCTGCACGTGCATGCCCGTGATGCTCGACAGGAGCTGGCTCGCCTTGTAGATCTCCGTCGTGGCGACGGACGTGGTGAAGGGCAGGATGTCGCGCCTCACGAAGAACGCCATCACGACCTCTTCCAGGGAGGCGTTGCCGGCGCGCTCGCCGATGCCGTTCACCGTGCACTCGACCTGCCGCGCCCCCGCCTCGACCGCGGCCAGCGAGTTCGCCACCGCCAGGCCCAGGTCGTTGTGGCAGTGCACCGACAGGACCGCCCGGTCCACCCCCGGCACGCGTTCGCGCAGCGTGGCGATGATGCGGGAGAACTCGCTCGGAACCGTGTAGCCGACCGTGTCGGGGATGTTGATCGTCACGGCACCCGATTCGATGGCCGCCTGCACCACCAGGCACAGGAAGTCGATGTCGGTCCGGGTCGCGTCCTCGGCCGAGAACTCGACGTCCGGCGTGAACGACTTCGCCAGGCGCACCGCCTCGACCGTCATCTCCAGCACTTCGTCGCGCGTCTTGCGCAGCTTGTGCTGCATGTGCAGGTCGGAGGTGGCGACGAAGGTGTGGATGCGGGGGCGGGCGGCGACCTCGATGGCCCGCCAGGCCCTCTCGATGTCGTCCCGGGTGGTGCGCGCCAGGGCGGCGATCACCGGCCGCCTGACCTCGCGGGCCACGGCGTGCACCGCCCGGAAATCGTCCTCGCTGGCCATCGGGAAGCCGGCCTCGATGACGTCCACCCCGAGCGCATCCAGCTGCCGGGCCATCCGCACCTTTTCCTCGAGGTTCATGCTGCAGCCCGGCGACTGCTCGCCGTCGCGCAGCGTGGTGTCGAAAATCGTGATCCGGTTGGGCACGGTGTCTCCCTGGACTCCGAGGTGCCTGTTCATATACGGGGAGGAATGGAGGCTGTCAACCGGATTCGGCCCAGGCTGAACCTCGGGTGCCGCATCGTGCAACGTGGCGATCCCGGGCTTTTCCGACCTCACTCTGCACCCTCCTATACGAGAACTGCGGCGCACTATACCCTACTTACCGACCGGTCGGCAAGTCGATCCGCCGGGAGGCCGCGGGGCCACCAGCAATTCACATTGCGCAACAAGACCGGGTTGCAGTGTGCCCCGGAATGCGACACAGGTTGACAGGTCTCAATCCCCGTGGTAATTTTCCGGGGTATTGATTCGGTGGAGGGACCCGCGACCTAAAATCACAACCAGAGATCTTCCATCTTATCGAGAGTGGGGGAGGGACAGGCCCGATGATCCCACGGCAACCGATCCCGGAGTGTTCGGGATGGCCGGTGCCAACTCCTGCGGGGACTTCGAGCCCCGGCAGATGAGAGACGGAAGGCGAAGGAGTCGTTCACGCGAACCTCTTCGACGTCGTCTCGAAGAGGTTTTTTGTTTTTGGGGCGGAAGGAGCCGGAGGTGACCACGAAGGTGAAGGGGACGGCAGAGAAGAAGCCGGCGGCGGCGCAGCCCGGGATCCCGGCGCGCTACTCCCGCCAGGTCCTGTTCGAGGGAATCGGCCCGGAGGGCCAGGCGCGCCTGATGGCTTCGAAGGTGGCTCTGGTCGGCTGCGGCGCCCTGGGCACGGTGCAGGCCTCCCTCCTGGTCCGGGCCGGCGTCGGGCGGCTGCGGATCATCGATCGGGACTTCGTCGAGGAATCCAACTTGCAACGCCAGATCCTGTTCGACGAGGAGGACGCCCGCGCCATCCTGCCGAAGGCGGTGGCGGCGGTGAACAAGCTGCGCGCCGCCAACTCGCTGGTCGAGGTCGAGGGGCTCGTCGAGGACGTGAACGCCTCGACGATCGGGAGGCTCCTCGACGGCTACGACCTGATCCTCGACGCAACCGACAATTTCGACGCCCGGTTCCTGCTCAACGACTACGCCGTGAAGACCGGCACGCCGTGGATCTACGGCGCCTGCGTCGGATCGTACGGTCTGACCTTCCCGATCCTGCCGGGCGAGACCGCCTGCCTGCGTTGCGTGTTCGAGAGCGCTCCCCCTCCCGGCATGTCCCCCACCTGCGACACGGCCGGTGTTTTGGGACCGATCGTCGGGCTCATCGCGTCTCTGCAGGCGGCCGAGGCGCTCAAGATCCTGGCCGGCCGGCGCGAGCGCGTGACCCGGAAGATGGCGGTCCTCGACGTCTGGGAGGGACGGCTGAGCCTCGTCGACCTGCCGCCACGCGAGAAGGACTGCCCCTGCTGTGTGAGGCGCGAGTTTCCCTTCCTGGAGGGCGCGCTCGGATCCGACACGGCGACGCTCTGCGGCCGGAACGCCGTGCAGATAAGGCGCCGCGACGGGATCACGCTCGACCTCGACCAGGTGGCGAGCCGCCTCGGCCCGATCGGTGCGATCGAGAAGAACCGCTTCCTGGTGCGCGCCGACATCGACCAGTACCGCCTGACCGTGTTCGCCGACGGCCGCGCCATCATCTCCGGGACCAAGGACCCGGCGGTCGCCAAGTCGATCTACGCGCGGTACGTGGGGACCTGAGGGAGACCATGGCGATCTACCTCGACAACGCCGCCACGTCGTATCCCAAGCCGGAGCAGGTGTACCGGGGGATGGAGGCGTTCGTCCGCCAGAGCGGCGCCAACCCGGGGCGCGGCGGGCATCGCCGGGCGGTCGAGGCGGAAGGGATGATCAATGACA
The DNA here is from genome assembly GCA_041482595.1 of Acidobacteriota bacterium. GTDB lineage: Bacteria > Acidobacteriota > Polarisedimenticolia > Gp22-AA2 > Gp22-AA2 > Gp22-AA3. The sequence goes on along the minus strand of JBGPED010000138.1, from coordinate 1,106 downwards.
CGCGGCGTCTTCTGGCGCGCCTTCTCGGCTTCAAGCACCCCGAGCGCGTCGTCTTCGGGCACAACGCGACCGACGGGCTGAACATGGCGATCAAGGGGATCCTGCGCGCGGGCGACCACGCGATCACATCGGTCCTGGAGCACAACTCGGTGTCGCGGCCTTTGAACCAGCTCGAGAAGGACGGGGTCATCACCCTCACGAGGCTCCCCGCCACCACCGATCATCTCATCGACCCGGACGAGGTGGCGCGCGCCTTCCGTCCGAACACGCGCCTTCTGGCGCTGACGCACGTCTCGAACGTCACCGGCACGATCCAGCCGGTCGGCGCCATCGGGCGGATCGCACGCGAGCGCGACGCCCTGTTCCTGGTCGACGCGGCGCAGAGCGCCGGAGTCGTGCCGATCGACATGGAGGGGGACGCCATCGACCTCCTGGCGTTCACGGGGCACAAGGGACTCCTCGGCCCGACCGGGACCGGCGGGCTCGCCGTCGGCGAGAGGGCCCAGGTGCGGCCGTGGCGCGAGGGGGGCACCGGCGGCGATTCGACCCGGCCCGTCCAGCCGGAGGAGTTCCCGCACCGTCTGGAGGGGGGCACGCCGAACATCTTCGGGATCGCCGGGCTGCGCGAGGGGGTGCGTCTGCTCCTGGAGCGCGGTGTCGCGTCGGTCCTGGCCCACGAGCGCGCGCTCCTCGGCACCTTCGTGACGTCGCTCAAGCACCGCGACCGCCTGCAGTGGTACGGCGCCGACACCGTCATCGCCGATCGGGGCGGCGAGGGGCGCGTGGGCCTGGTGGGGGTCAATGTCCCGGGGTTCGCCCCCTCGGAGGTCGGCGCCATCCTGGACGAGCGGTTCGACATCGCGGCGCGCCCGGGGCTGCACTGCGCCCCTTACGCCCACAGGCACCTCGGGACGTATCCGCAGGGCACGGTGCGGCTGAGCGCGGGGATCCTGACGACCGCCGACGACATGCTCCGCGCGGCCGCCGCCGTCGACGAGATCGCGGGGGTGTCATGAGCTACGTGAAAGGGTTGCAGTGCAGGGAGTGCAAGACCGACTACCCGATAGCACCGCGCGCCATCTGCGACGAGTGCTTCGGGCCGCTCG
>JBGPED010000137.1:0-8793 GCA_041482595.1 Acidobacteriota bacterium | reverse complement strand
CCAGAAGGCCAATATCATCCTTCAGCTCAGGAGCTGGGACGCGGGAGTCACGGAGGATGTGATCCGCCGGGCCGAGGCCCACCTGGCGGCGCATCCTCTCCCCGGTGGGGCGACACTGCGGCCCGCCGGGATCGCCTACTTCAATCTGGTCTGGAGTGACGAGGTCCTGTGGGGCATGCTGAAGAGCTTCATCGCGGGCCTGGGTCTCGTCCTCATCATCCTGGTGGCTCAGACGCGAAGCGTCCTCTGGGGCGTCCTCATGTTCCTGCCGCTCCTCTTCACCATCGTCCTCATCTACGGAGTCGTGGGATTCATGGGGAAAGATTTCGACATGCCGGTCGCGGTGCTTTCGACGCTGTCGCTGGGGATGGCCATCGATTTTGCCATTCATTTCGTGGGACGATTCAGGCTGCGCTACGGGGAGGACGCCCGGCTCCGCGAGGCGCTGGTCTGGACCGTGGCGCGCCCGGGGAAGGGGATCTTCCTTAACGCCGTGCTCTTTGCGCTCGGATTCTCCGTCATGGTCTTCGCCCACCTCACGCCCTACATCACCGTCGGAGTCCTCATGGCCGTGATCATGCTCCTTTCCGCCCTGACCAGCCTCGTCTACCTGCCTGGACTCATCCTGCTCTTCCACCGCGTCCTCATCAGAGGAGACACCCGATGAGCAAACTGGCGCTCGCAGCGGTCATTCTGGCACTTGCCGCCTCTCCCAGCCGAGCGCTCGAACCTCCTTCCCCGGCTGAGATCGTCGAAAAGGCCCAGCAGGCCTTCTACTATGCCGGAGCGGACATGAAGGCCAGGGTCACGATGACGCTCATCACGGCCGACGACAAGACGCGCACCCGGGTGCTGACCATGCTCCAGAGAAATGTGCCGGACAGCCAGAATCAGAAGTATTTCCTGTACTTCCACGAGCCCGGAGACATACGAGGCACGGCCTTCCTCGTCTGGAAATATCCCGAGAGGGATGACGACCGCTGGATCTTCATCCCGGCGGTCAACATGGTCCGGCGAGTTGCCGCCAGGGACAGTCGATCGAGTTTCGTCGGATCGGATTTCACCTACGAAGACATCTCCGGCCGTGACGTGTCCGCCGACACGCACACGCTGCTGCGGGAGGAGAAGCTGGGCGATCGCGAGTGCTACGTGATCCAGAGCGTTCCGAAGGCCGCGACAGAGTATACGAAAGAGCTGGCCTGGATCGACAAGAAGACGTTCCTCCCGCTCAAGGAGGAGTATTACGACGCGCAGAACGAGCTTGCCCGGCTGTTCACGGCGGACACCATCACGGACGTACCCGCGGGCAAGGACGCGGCGAAGGAAGTCCACCCGACGGTGACGAAGCGGACGATGAAGAACGTCAAGAGCGGGCACCGCACGGAGGTCCGCTTCGACAGCGTCACGTACAACGCCGGCCTGGACGATGGCCTCTTCACGGAGCGCTCGTTGCTGACTCCCCCGCAGAACTGGATCCGGTGAATGCGGATCGGTCCGGCCCTTTGGGGCGTCCTCCTTATCCTCGCGGCGGCCTCGCCTGCATCCGCCCAGGATTCCGACGCCGCTTCCGAACCAAAGGTCCACGGTTTCCTGCTCGGCGCCCTCTCACGGCGCACCACCGGAGCGCAGCCGGCGCGCGGGAACGACGGCGATCCCGTCCTCGAGGAGGGCCGCGTGCGCCTCGACATCAGCGGGGCGAGCGGGTCGGGAGAGACGTTTTTCCTCGCGAAGGGGGACCTGCTCTATGACGCTGTCGTGAAAGGGTCCGATGTCGATCTTCGTGAAGCCTACGCCGGGCACGCGAAGGGGGCCCTCGACTTCCGTCTCGGCCGCCAGATCATCACGTGGGGTGTCGGTGACCTCTTCTTCATCAACGATGTCTTCCCCAAAGACTGGGAATCATTCTTCTCCGGCAGACCGATGGAGTACCTGAAACTCGGCGTCGATGCGCTCCGTGGCCGGTACTCATCCGGCGTCGTGAACGTGGACCTTGTGGGGGTTCCCTTCTTCACGCAGGACACGCTGCCCTCAGCAGAGCGATTCGTGTTCCCCGATCCTCTCTCGACCGTGCCGACCCGGCACGAGGTGACGCCCCCGGCACGCTTCTCGAACACGGAGCTCGCGCTCCGCCTGTACCGGCAGATCGGCGGATTCGATGCGTCGCTCTATGCCTACCGCGGGTACTGGCGGACCCCCGGTGTGCGGCTTGACAACCCTGTCTCGCCCACGAGAGCCACGTTCTTCTTCCCGGAACTCTCGGTGTTCGGGGCCAGCGGCCAGCGGAACATCTCCGGGGGAGTCCTCAGCCTGGAGGCCGGCCACTACGACTCCAGACAGGATCCCCGTGGGGACGACCCCGGTATTCCCAACTCCCAGTGGCGGCTCCTCGCAGGGTACCAGCGCCAGGCGTGGGAGGATTTCACCATCGGGGTGCAGGGATATGCCGAGGTAATGGAAAACCATGGGGCCTACCTCGGGTCTCTCCCGGCAGGGGCGGCGCGCCAGGATCGGATCCGAGCCGTTGTCTCGATCCGGCTGAGCCAGTGGCTCGACTACCAGACCTGGAAGCTATCGCTCTTCGCGGCTTACAGCCCAACCGACGAGGACTATTTCCTCCAGCCTGAGGTCTTTCACAAGGTGACCGACACCTTCAGCGCTACCCTCGGAGCGAATGTCTTCGGAGGGCACACGGACACGACTTTCTTCGGAGAGTTCGAGGAGAGCGACAACGTGTACGCGATCGTTCGATTCGATTTTTGACTGGCCAAACCTGCACCGCACGGGGGCATCACATGAGCACCAACGCCAGGGAAAGGATCGTGATCGTCGGCGGGTCCTTCGGCGGGATCAACGCCGCCTACGCGCTCCGACGCCGGCTCCGGGGCCGGGCAGACATCCTGGTGATTTCCAAGGATGCGGAGTTCACCTTCCTTCCCTCCCTTCCATGGGTGATCCTCGGATGGCGCGACCCCGCACGTCTTCAGATACCTCTGGCCCGGCCGCTTGCGCGCCGGCAGATCCGTTTCGTACATGATGAAGTGCGGGAGCTCGATCCGAGTCGGTGCGAGGTTCGCACCGCTTCCGCCCGGTATCCTTACGACATCCTGCTTGTCGCCTCGGGCGCGGACCTGGATTTCGCGGCGGTCCCGGGCCTGGGCCCGGTCAAGGGATACACCCACTCCACGTTCACGGTCGAAGAGGCGGCCAGCGCCCGCGACGCCCTGACGCGCCTCCTGGCCTCCGACAGGGGGCGGATTGTCATCGGGGCAGCGGCGGGGGCCAGTTGCATCGGCCCGGCCTACGAGATCGTCATGATGATCGATACGGTCCTCAGGAGATCCCGAAAACGCCATCGCTTCGCCCTGACATTCGCGACCCCGGAGCCGTTCCTCGGCCACTTCGGCGTCGGCGGTATCGGCATGTCGCCCCGCATGATCCAGGACGAGTTCGCCGATCGTCATATCGAGGCCGTCGTGAACGCCCGAATCACCGAGGCGCGGCCCGACCGATTGATCCTTGCCGACCGGTCCGAGCTGGCTTTCGACTTTTCTCTGGTCGTCCCCGCCTTCCTCGGGAGCCCGTTCGTCCGCGCAGTCGAGGGCCTGGCGAACCCGAGGGGCTTCGTGCCGGTGACGCCCCACCTCACGAGCACGAGATTCGGAAACATTTACGCGGTCGGCGTGGCGGTCGCGATCGCTCCACCCGGCCCGACCGCCGTCCCGGTGGCGGTGCCCAAGACCGGACAGATGACCGAGCTGATGGCCGCGGCGGCGGCGCACAACATCAGGGCGGACATCGTCGGCGGCGCGAAGGTGGATGGCCTGACCCTTCCCGTGACCTGCATCGCCGACGCGGGCGACACGGCCTTCTACCTCTACGCGGATCCCTTCTTGCCTCCTCGGAACAGGGTGGTCCACAAGAAGGGTCGGTGGGCCCGCTACCTCAAGCTGGCCTTCGAGAGGTACTACCTGGCGCGCATCCGGCACGACCTGCCTTCTTTACACTTCGGATGGTAGCGGCCGCAGAGGCCCGGAAAGGAGCAGCGACGTGAAGTATCTGCTGATTCTCAACGACGCGCCCTACGGCACGGAGCGCAGCTACAACGGCCTGCGCCTGGCCGGCTCGCTGGCGAAAACCGAGGGCACGACCGTCGTCGTCTTTCTGATCGGCGACGCCGTGGGATGCGCTGTCGCGGGACAGAAGACGCCCGACGGCTACTACAACATCGAGCGGATGCTGAAGCCGCTGGCTGCCAAGGGGGCGAAGATTGGAGTCTGCGGATCCTGCATGGACGTCCGCGGCGTCAGGCCCGAATCGCTGCTCAAGGGCGCCCGTCGCAGCTCCATGGACGAGCTGACCGCGTGGACGCAGGAAGCGGACAAGGTCATCGTCTTCTAGCCGATCCTAGAGCTGCCCTTCCGGTCTTCCGCCGGAACGGATGGCGATCAGAGCATGGCATCCAGAAGCGCGGACGAGTTCTGGCTGCCAGAACAGGCAGGGCGGGAGGCGACCCGGGAGACGGCGCCGCATGGGCCGGCCCCGGACTGCCCCGGCTCCGGTGCGCGCGCGGCTCACAGCTTGTAACGCTTGACGGCGACCGGCACCAGGGACGCCTCCCCCTCGACGACCTTGTAGGTCTGGTCCATGGCCGGCCGGGGGAAGACCTGGACTTCGCCGCTCGTCGGCCAGCGCACCTCGATGCTCTCGATGGTGGTGGCGTCGCCCAGGCCGATTTCCTGCTGCAGGCTGTTGCAGCCGAACGAGCCGCCGGTGCCGCCGAGGGCGTAGATGTCGCGTGGTCCCCCCGGCGTCTGGACGCGCACCTTGATGCGCACGCCGAACCCCGAGCGGTTCGAGCGCCGCCCCTCCAGCCGCAGCGTGATCCAGTGGTGACCGTGCCCGGGGTTCTCGTACAGGACGTTCTGCGCCACGTCGCCGTCGAAGAAGCCGCCCATTTCCTCGAAGACGTCCTGGTCACCGTCGTTGTCGATGTCCCCGAACGCCACGCCGTGCCCCTTCTGAAGATGGCCCATCCCCGCGGAGGTCGTCACGTCCTGGAACACCTTTCCCTCGGCGTTGCGGAACAGCCGGTTCGGGATGATCGTCCGCATGCTCGGTTCGCCGGTCCCGAAGTAGGCGTCCGGCCAACCGTCGTTGTCGAGGTCGCCGTAGTTGGCCCCCATCGGCAGCGGGATGTGGTCGAGTCGCATCCGGGGTGCTGTGTCGGTGAACGTGCCGTCGTGGTTGTTGTGGTAGAGGCAGGAGATCTCGAGATGGTTCGGCCGACCGAGGTACAGGTTCGCCACGTCGGCAACATCCCCTTCGTAGGCCACCATCCGGTAGCCGGCAGCCATGATGTCGAGCCAGCCGTCGTTGTCGTAGTCCCAGAACCAGGTCGGGAAGCCGCTCTGCGGGTTGACGACACCGGCCTCGCGCGCCACTTCGGTGAACGCCCAGTGCGCGCCGCCGAGCAGCCCGAACAGCCGCGGCCCGTCGTTGCGATACAGGTGGTTGTCGCCGCGCATGGTCGACACGTACAGGTCGACGTCACCGTCGTTGTCGTAGTCGCCCCAGGCGGCCCCTTTGACGAAGCCGATGTCGGGGTCGCCGAGGAGGTTCGCCACATCCGTGAACGTCCCGTCCCGATTGTTGTGCCACAGCTCGCTCGGGTAGTGATCCTCGGACCGCGACTCGTTGCCGACGAACAGGTCGAGCCAGCCGTCGTTGTCGTAGTCGCCCCAGACCCCGACCTGCGTCGGGCGGAAGGCGAGGACGCCGGCCTCATCCGTGACGTCCTCGAAGCGGCCGTGCCCGTCGTTGCGCAAAAGCGAGTTCGGGAACCTGCCGCCGGCGGCCGCCCAGCCGCCGCGCAGCACCAGGACATCGACGTCCCCGTCGTTGTCGTAGTCGGCGTCCGATGCGTTCAGCCCGCCGACCTCTCCGACCAGGCCGGCGGCCTCGGTCACATCGGTGAAGGTGCCGTTCCCCTCGTTGCGGTACAGGTGCATCTGATCGCGCAGTCCCATCGAGGTGACCATGATGTCGAGCAGCCCGTCGCCGTCGAAGTCCTCCATGATCCCGCCGCCCGCGTGACCGAACACCCCGAGCCCGGCGCGGATGGCGACGTTCGGAAAGCGCCCGATGTCATCGTCCGAGGCAAAGGCGCCCATAGGGACGCGGTAGCGCTCGGGGACAGCATCCGGCCAGGCACCGACCTGCATCGCGGCGACGTTGAGCATCCAGATCGACGCCACCTCATCGGGCCTGTTCGCCAGGACGGCCAGGCTCTCCGTCATCGCCCCCCGGGCGCCGCGCTTCTCGATGTGCATGCCTTCGGGGTTCACCGGCAGGAGGCAGCGGCTCGGATTCGGATGCGCCATGCAGTTCTCCGCGATCCCGAGCCGGTACAGGCAAGTGGCGAGCAGCGACCGTACCTGCTCGGGCGGGGGCCATTCGGGTCCTTGATCCGCCGACGGCGAGAGGAGCGGCAGCAGAAGTGCTATGGCCTGCTCGTTCGCGCCGAGCCGGTCCATCTCGAGGGCCAGCTCCATCGCCATTTTCGCCCGCCGGAGCGGATCGGTCTCCCGCTCCCGGACGGCGCTGAGGATCTGGACCCGCTCCTTGTTCATGAACCGATTCTTCGTCGGATCCATGGTGCGCGTGATTTCATCGAGGCGCGCCGCCATCCGGCGGATGCCGGAGGACGGACCGGCGTCGGAGTGGGGAGCCTGCGCCGAGGCAGCGGACCGCGCGCCGATCGCCCCTCCTGCGGGGGCCGAGCCGGAGCGCCAGTCGCAACGCGCGAGCAACGCCGCGTTGATCGCGATGACGAGGACCGCGCGCGTGAGCGCTCCGCCGCCCAGCGGCTCGTCTCGCCCCGAACCTGCTTTCATCATGGCTTTACCACGGTTTCGCCCGCGCGCCAATGGTAGCAGAAGCGGCTGCAGTTGCCTCCCTCGCGCTACCACGGCCAGCTCTTCGATTGACAGCGCCGCCCGCCCGCGGTATATAAGGGGCGCTTCGGTTCCTTGACATTTCGTATCGTGGGCGATCGCTTCGCCGTCGCGGCGGGGCGATTGAAAAGGGAAGGGGGTGTGAAACCCCCGCTGCCCCGCAACTGTGAGCGGTACCGAAAGCCGGAGAGTCCCACTGGGAGCCTGATGCTCCTGGGAAGGGCCGGCGAGTAGACAGCCGCGAGCCAGGAAACCTGCCCGCGAGGATGCTTCGCCTCGAGGGAGGCCTCCATGGCTCGATCCGCCCGTATCCCCACCGCCGTTCTGATTGTCCTCGTTGCCCTGTCGCACGCGACGTCCGCGCGCGCCCAGGCGACGAGCGACTGCTTCCCCGACCGGATCGTGTCGTTCGCCGTCGGCACGGTCAGTGCGCCTCCGGCGACCAATACGTGGGAACCGGGGATCGTCCTCGGGCCGCCCGGTAACTCGACACCGACGAACGGCTCGCTCGCCGTCATGTCGCTCGGACACGGCGGCCGGATCACGCTGGAGTTCACCAACAACGTGATCGTCGACGGGCCTGGGGCCGATCTCATCGTCTTCGAGAACCCGTTCTTCTGCACGTCGGTGCCCCTGAGCGACGCCGATCCGTACAGTGTCTTCGCCGAGCCGGGAATCCTCGAGGTCAGCGAGGACGGAGTCGACTACCGGACCTTCCCCTACGACGCCTCGGCGCTGTCGCAGGTGATGTCTCTGTGCACCGACAAGACGCTCCTGCGCCGGCTCATCGGTCTCTTGGGGATCACGCCGAGCTTCACGGGCAACTGGACCGTGCCGGACGACCCGCTGGTCTTCGATCCCGCGGCCCCCGGGGGCGTGTCGGGGCACGGCGGCGACGCGTTCGATCTCGCGACCGTCGGGCTGAGCCGGGCGCGCTTCGTGCGCATCACCGATCCGAACCTGCCGATCGGCATCCCGGGGGCGTCGGAAGGGCTCGATCTCGACGCGGTCGTGGCGATCCATTCCCGTCCGCTTCTCGGCGCGGCGGAGATCGACAGCGACGGCGACGGTTTGTCCGACGACGCGGAGCGCTTCCTCTATCTCACCGATCCGGCGCGGATCGACACCGACGGAGACGGTGTCGCCGACGGGGACGAGGCGGCCTCGTGCCGCAACCCCGCGGGCGCCGCCGCCGACCCGTTCTTCGTTCCAGTCCTCAATCTGGAGGTGGCCGAGCCGTCACCGACCGTGGTGCGCTGGAACTTTCTCGGCACGGGGTTCACCTACGACGTCATCCGCGGCGACGTCGCCGCGCTGCGCGCCTCGGGCGGCCTCGTCGATCTCGGTGTCGTCGCCTGCATCGAGAACGACTCGACCGATCTGACGACGCGCGGCCTGGCCGACGCGATCGCACCGTTCCCGGGCGCGGCCTTCTTCTACCTGGTGCGCCAGAACCCGCCCGGGAGCGGCCTGGGGTACGGCTTCTCCTCGGGGCACGACAGGCGCGTGCCTGCGTCGGGCGACTGCAAGTGAGAGCACGCTTCGGTGGCGGGAGGGCGGGGCATCGCGCCTCGGGCCGGCGCGTCCTGCGGCCCCGCGCGCCGGGCACGCTCCTTCGCGCTGCTCTCCTGCCGGCCCTACTCGTCCTGCTGTCCGGGTCTGCGCGCGCGGACGATGGCGGAGCGGCGACGCCCTCGAGTCCGGAGGCGCCCAAGGGGCCAGTCGAGACGATCGAAGTCCGCGGCAGCGCCGACGAGACGGCGGTCATCGACACGACCGCCTTCGCCACCGTGATCCGGGCGGAGGACTTCGCCGATCGGGTCACGTCGGTCCCGGAGCT
>JBGPED010000136.1:0-8805 GCA_041482595.1 Acidobacteriota bacterium | reverse complement strand
GTACATGGCGGGTCTCTTGCGGACCGCCTCGAGACCCTCGAGAACCTTGATCTTCGAGGCGTCGTAGGTCTCGACCCGCCGGCCGGGACGGACCACCGCTTCAGCTTCCATCGCCTTGTCTCCCTTGCCAGAAGCCATCACCCGGCTCCCAATCTTCCGCAGTCGACGGACGGCATCGCGACGGGCAACGTGCGTTCGTGATCCCTGAAGTTCGCTCGATTCGGGGGGACGGTTCGGACGGGCCGTTCGCCATCATCAGAGGAGCCCGTCCGCTGAATTCTCCGGTCAAGTGGCCAAGAACGAGGGCGATTTTAGCACACCGGGAAAGCCTGGAGCAACGGCACGGGGGCGGGAATTACTTCCGGAGCAGGCACTTATATAGATGATACGCCTTCCGGAGGAGCTGTATTACAATAACATGTTTGTTTTAAGTCACTTACACTAAAATTAGAAATCTCAAATCCGCATTGGCATCACGACGTAGCGGTAATCCCTTCCCTCCAGGCCGACCGGGCGCAGAAGCCCCTGGGTCCCCTCATCCTTGAGAGCCAGAATGAAGGTCCCGGGGCCCATCGCCTGCAGGAAATCGAGGATGTATTTCGCGTTGAATCCGACCTCGAGCGGGCCGCCCGTGTACTCGACGTCCACGCTCTCGGCCGCCTCGCCGACCTCGGGATTATTCGAGGAGATCTCGACGCTCCCTTTCTGCAGGGCGACCTTGACCGCGCGCGAGCGCTCGCTCGACAGCAGGGCGACGCGGCGGACCACCTCGGCGAAGGCGGCGCTGTCGAACTTGAGCAGCTTGTCGTTTCCCTCCGGGATGACCTTCTCGAAGTCGGGAAACTTCCCGGGCACGATCGTCGAGCTCATGACGGTCTTTCCGACCTTGAAGAAAACGTGATTGTCCTTCTGGCCGAACAGGATCTCGGACTCTCCGTCACCGATGCGCGATATCTCTTGAACGGTCTTGCGCGGGATGATGACCTCGATGCGCTCCTCCGACGCGCCCTTCTCGAGACGGCCGCTGACGTACGCCAGGCGATGGCCGTCGGTCGCCACCATCGTCAGGCTCTTCTTGCTGAGGATCATGAGGGTGCCGTTGATCTGGTAGCGCGTCTCGTCGGTCGTGACCGCGAACAGGACTTTCGAGATCATGTCGATGAAGAGCGGTCTCTCGATCGGGACTCCCTTGGCGAAGTCGAATTCGGGCATTGCCGGGAAGTCGTCGCGCGACAGCCCTACGATTCTGAAGCGGGCCTTCTGGCAGGTGATCTGCGTCCAGCTTCCCTCCTCCGACTTGAGGCGCACCTCGGCGTCGGGAAGGTAGCGCACGATGTCGTAGAGGCGCCTCGCGGAGAGGGCCACCGATCCCGGCTTCGCCACGTTGGCCTCGCACGTCGTGCGGATGCCGACCTCGAGGTCCGTCGCCAGGAGCTCGAGCTGGTCCTTCTGCGCGTCGATGACGATGTTCGAAAGGATCGGGATGGTGCTCTTCTTCTCCACGATCCCCTGCATCACCTCCAGCTCCCTGAGAAGATTTTCCTTCGTGGTCACGAAGTCCATAGGTCCTCCGACTGCGGCGATCGGCCTCTCTCGGTTCGAGGGTAAAAGATTGTAGCACTAGCAGGGCCTGTGGATGGTGCGGAAAAACGGTGCCGGCCGTGACAGGTGCGGTGTTGGGCGGTGTCGGGGACGTGCACCGTCCTGTGGGCGGACAGGTGTCCGCCTGTGGACGCTTCAGGGCCGGTCGCGGATCCACAGGCCGACGCGCGGCGATCCACAGCATCCTGTGGATGAATCACTCGAAGGACCCCTGGAGACTGCTGAGGACGCGGGCGAACTCCTTGTCGCGCTCGCGCATGGCCTCGATCTTGCGGATGGCGTGGATGACCGTCGTGTGGTGCTTCCCGCCGAAGGCGCTGCCGATCGCCGGCAGGGACTTGTCGGTGAGGCGCTTGCAGAGATACATCGCCACCTGGCGCGGGAAGGAGATGTGCTTGGAGTTGTTGCGTGACTTGAGCTCCATTGTCTTGATGTGGAAATGGCCGGCCACGAGCTTCTGGATCGTCTCCATGGTGACCGTGCGCGCGCGGTCCTCGATGAGATCCTTGAGCGTGTCCTGCGCCATCACCAGGTCAATCGGGCGACCGGTGAGGGAGGCGTAGGCGACGATCCGGATGAGCGATCCCTCGAGCTCGCGGATGTTGGAGCGGACGCGGCCGGCGATGAACAGGGACACGTCCTCCGGGAGTAGGACGCCCTCGGCCTCGGACTTCTTCTTCAGGATCGCCACCTTGGTCTCGAGGTCGGGCGGCTGGATGTCGGCGATGAGGCCCCACTCGAAGCGCGAGCGCAGCCTTTCCTCGAGCGTCGGGATGTCCCTCGGCGGGCAGTCGCTGGTGATCACGATCTGCTTCTGGGACTCGTAGAGCGCGTTGAACGTGTGGAAGAACTCCTCCTGGGTTCGCTCCTTGCCGGCCAGGAACTGGATGTCGTCGATGAGGAGAAGGTCGACGTTGCGATAGCGCTCCTTGAAGTCGATCGTCTTCTCGAAGCGGATGGAGTTGATGAGCTCGTTCATGAAGGTCTCGGTGCTGATGTACAGGTGCCTGATCCCCAGCTTGCTCCGCAGCACCTGGTTTCCGATGGCGTGCATCAGGTGGGTCTTCCCGAGCCCGACGCCACCGTAGATGTACAGAGGGTTGTAGGCGCTGGACGGCTGCTGGGCGACGGCGGCCGCCGCGGCGTGGGCGAACTGGTTGCACGAGCTGACCACGAACGAGTCAAAGGAGTAGCGCGGGTTCAGTCCGGTCCCGAGAGGCCCCAGGGCGGAGATTTCGGGTGCTGTGCCGGGACGGGACAGGGTGCCGCGGGGCGGCGCCGGATCGCCGTACGAGACGGCCGGCGCGCGCGCGCCCTCGGCCTGCATGCGGCCTTCGGAGAGGGCCCCGCCGCCCGCGGGTGCCGGCAGCCCCGGGGCCGGCCGCGCCGACGCACCGGGCTGGCGGCTGGTGAAATGGAGGCGGAGCTCGCCCCCTTCGATCTCCCGCGCGCTCTCCTGGATCAGCGGCAGGTAATTCCGACTGATCCAGTCGGCGAACAGCAGGCTGGGCACCTCGACGTGCAGCGTGCCCTCCGCGAACGCCAGCTGCTGCGTCGGCCTGAGCCAGGTGTTGAAGCTTTGTCGGTTGATCTTCGGCTGCAGGCTGGTGAGGATTCTGTCCCAGAGATTCATGTACGTTCGGCTACGTGGGCTGCTTTCGCCCGATCACATCGCTCGAAGGCCATGCCGGCCGCCCATCGCCTCGAACCGTCGCTCATCTTTTCAACAGCTTTTCCACAGATGTGGAAAAGTTTAGGCACTCTAAAACGCTGATGGGAAGCCACTTCTTTCACCGACGCCTGAGGCGCTGCGTGATCTTATGTCAACCGATGATCCGTCCCACCAGATATGGGGCCGACCCGATCCGCGTCCGAACATCTAGGGCGCCCTCGAAAAACCACGCAGGAGATTCCGTGATGAGAGACACCACGACATCCCTCGGGACGATTCCCGGAAAACATGGCGCGCTTCATCTGAGTTGCGAATGCCGAAGCGTCCTGGTGGTCAGATTTTTCTTTTCTTGATCGGCGCGCACTATAGCACCGCGTCACACGACGCTGTCAACACCCTTCTTCCCTCTCAAGGAAATTTTTTCTATCGCCCTCGCCGTGGAGAAATCTCCGGCGGCTCGCCACCCGGGATCGGCGATAGATCGCCCGCGCCCCGTTCTTGACAGCCCGCGCGCGCCGGGTCCATAATCCGCCCTTCCTGCAACGGAGACGATGCCATGAAGCGCACATTTCAGCCGAACAACCGCCGCCGCAGGAAGACACACGGCTTCCGGGCCCGGATGAGCACGAAGAACGGACGCCTCGTTCTGAAGCGAAGGCGGGCCAAGGGTCGCAAACGATTGGCCGTGTGAAAGGCGACGCCCGCTTCCGCCCCCAGGACCGCATCCGCAAACGCAGCGAGTACAAGGTCATCTACGACAAGGGCCGGAGGATTCCGTCGGAATCCTTCGTCCTGTTCGTGATGCGGAATGCCCTGGGCCGGCCGCGGCTGGGGATCACGGCCACGCGCCGGATCGGAGGCGCGGTGCAGAGGAACAGGGCGAAGCGGCTGGTGCGCGAGATCTTCCGCAGGCATCGACTGGAGCTCGACAGCGTGGACATCGTGGTGAACGCCCGGGCCGGCCTGCCCGGGGCCGAGTACAGGCGCCTGGAAACCGAGCTTTTGTCCCGCCTGCGCCCGTTCGTCCGGACGGCTCCATGATCGCCTCCGCCGCCCGGGCCTTCGCCGTCGGCCTCATCGGGATGTATCGCCGGTTCGTGTCGCCTCTTGTGCCGCGGGCCTGCCGGTTCTTCCCGTCCTGCTCGGAGTACGGCGCCGTCGCGATCGAGTGCTACGGTCTGAGGCGCGGCCTGATCCTCGCTGCCGCGCGCCTCCTGCGCTGCCACCCGCTGTCCCGCGGCGGCTACGATCCCGTGCGCTGATGATGGACCGAAACACCGTCCTGGCCATCGTTCTCTCGGCCGCCGTCCTGCTCGGCTGGATGGCGCTCTTTCCGCCGCAGCAACTCCACCCGACGTCGGGGCCGCCCGCCGCGGCGCAGCCCGCCTCCACGGAAAAAACCGGGGCGCCCTCGACGACGCCACCGGGCGCGTCGATGTCGCCGGGACCGGGCAACACGGCGCCCAGCCTCGCCGGTCTCGGCGGCGCCGCCGGCGCCCCGGCGGCCGTCCCGGACGTGCCGCCCGGCAAGCGTCTCGAGGCCGCCGCCGAGGAGGAAGTCGCGATCGACACGTCTCTCGTCGCGATCCGCCTGACCAACCGCGGCGCGCGCGTGACCTCCTGGCAGCTCAAGAAGTACCTGGACGACGCCGGACATCCGCTCGACCTCGTGTCGCGCGCGGGACGCTCCCTCGACCACCTTCCCCTGCAGTTCCTGCTCGACGACCCCGAAGCGACCGAGCGGCTGAAGAAGGCGCTCTACCGCGTCAGCCGGCGCGAGGGAAAAGAGGACGGCCACGATTTCACGGAGATAGCACTTGCCTGGAGCGACGGGCAGGGCCTGGCGGCCACGAAGACGCTGCGCGTGCGGCACGATTCCTACCTCGCCGACCTGAAATTCGCGGCCGAGGCGGGAGGGAAGGCGATCGAGCCGACCCTGGTGTGGGGCGCGGGCTTCGGCGCGCACAACGGCCAGGAGAGCGGGAGGTACGCCGATACGTCGTGGGGGGTCTTCGACAGTCCGGGGCTCAAGTCGCCCCAGAAGCGCCCGCAGGCCTCCCTCAAGCCGGGTCAGCCCTGGCTCGAGGAGGACGCGGTCGCCTGGGCCGGAGTCGAGGACAAATATTTCGCCGCCGTGTTCGTTCCGCCGGGGCCGGACACGCGACGCGGTCGCGTGCGCTTCGAGCTGCTGCGGCTCGTGGAGGACGGGGTGGAGCAGTTCCACCTGTCCATGGCGATCGGGCTGCCGGGCGTTTCGGACATGCGGCTGTTCGTGGGCCCCAAGGACTACGACATCCTCAAGGGGCTGGGCATCGGCCTGGACCGACTCCTGGACTTCGGCTTCTTCGGCGTCGTGGCGCTTCCCCTGTTCTACGCGATGAAGTTCCTGCAGGGCTACATCGGGAACTACGGCTGGGCGATCGTCCTCCTGACGGTGGTGTTCCGGGTGCTGTTCTTCCCGCTCCTGTACCGCGGCCAGATCAAGATGCGCGTCATGCAGGAGAAGATGAAGCGCGTGCAGCCGAAGGTGAAGGCGCTGCGCGAGCGCTACCACAGGCTCGAGAAGAAGGAGGCGGAGCGCGGGAACGTCGGGGCGCGGCAGAAGCTGCGCCAGGAGATGAACGAGGAGCTGATGAAGCTCTACCGGGACGAGGACATCAACCCGCTCGGCTCGATGTCGGGCTGCCTGCCCCTGCTCCTCCAGCTTCCGATCCTGTACGCCTTCTACACCATCCTGTCGATCTCGATCGAGCTGCGGCACGCCCCGTTCATGCTCTGGATCAGGGACCTGTCGCAGAAGGATCCGTACTACGTCACGCCGATCATCATGGGCGCCACGCAGCTCGTGCAGCAGGTCATGACGTCGTCGTCCATCCCCGACCCGGCGCAGCGCCGCATGATGTACCTCATGCCGATCATGTTCACCTACATCTTCCTCAATTTCCCCTCGGGGCTGGTGCTATACTGGCTGGTCAACAATCTCCTCGGGATCGCGCAGCAGTACCTGATCAACCGGCAGGCCGTCAACGACAAGGCCTCCGCATGACCCGGCGTCTCGGGACCCGAAGAGGACGGCGACATGCTCGATGATCCGGGCGGCGACTCTCCCGTCGAGGACGCGGGCCCGGTGCCCGCGGCCACAACCGGCGAAGTGGAGCAGTTGACCGATCGGATCCTGGGGGGCCTGGGCCTCGACGTGCGGTCGAAGGCGACCGACACGGAGACGGCCCTCCTCGTCGATCTCACCGGCAACGACCGCGATTACCTGCTCAGCCGCAAGGGCGAAGGGCTGAGCGCCCTGCAGTACCTCCTCAACCGCATCATCTACAAGGGTCGGAAGGGCAAGAAGATCCAGGTCGATTGCGGCGGCTTCCGCAAGCTGCGCGAGGACGAGATCGTGGAGATCGCCCTGCGCTCGGCGGAGAAGGCGAAGGCCCGGGGCGAGGAGTGTCTCCTGAGTCCCCTGAACCCGTACGAGCGGCGCCTGGTGCACCTGGCGCTCGCCGAGATCGGCGGGGTCGAGACCAAAAGCGTCGGCGACGGCTTCCTGAAGAGGATCGCCATCCTGCCCGTCGCGAAGGCCGGAACGGCCGGCGAGCCGGACGATCGCTCGTAGCATCCCGCGCGCGTCGCGAAGACCGCCAAACATGATCGAGTTCCATCCCCACTCCCCTGCCGCTCGCGACGACGTCGAGCCGTCCACCGCGGGGGACCCGGCGACCATCGTCGCCATTTCCACGCCGCCCGGCCGGGGCGGCATCGGTGTCGTGCGACTGTCGGGCCCGCGGGCGGTGGCCCTCGCCTGGTCGCTGTTCCGGCCGGCCGCGAAGATCGCGGCGCCCCCGGCGGCGGGGCAGGCGGTGTTCGGCCGGTTCGTCGACGCGGCGGGGGACACGATCGACCACGGCTACCTGATCGTGTTCCGGCCCCCGGCGACGTTCACCGGGGAGGAAACGGCCGAGCTGTGGGCGCACGGCAGCCCGGCGGCGCTGCGTCTTTTGCTGTCGGCCGCCGTCGCGGCCGGGGCCCGGCCTGCCACCCCAGGGGAATTCACCCTGCGCGCCTTCCTGAACGGCAGGATCGACGTCACCCAGGCGGAGGCGATCCGCGACCTGATCGAAGCGCGCACCGCCTTCCAGGCCAAGGTGGCTCACGACCAGGTGCGCGGCCGGATATCGGAGGCGGTCAACCGCCTCAAGGATCGTCTCGTCGATCTCGTGGCGCGGCTCGAGGCGTCGATCGAGTTCTCGGAGGAGTCCGAGGCCGGGCGCTTCCTGCCGGAAGAGGGACCGTGGCCCGAGGTGCTTTCCCTGAGGGAGGCCATCGAGACCCTGGCGGGAACTTACGAGCGCGGGCGGCGGGTGCGTGAGGGGGCGACGGTCGCCCTGGCCGGCTCTCCGAACGTCGGCAAGTCGAGTCTCTTCAACCGCCTTCTCGAGGAGGACCGCGCCATCGTCACGCCGGTCGAAGGGACCACGCGCGACGTGCTGGAGGAGACGCTCGATCTGGGCGGCGTCCCGGTGGCCCTTCTCGACACCGCCGGGCTGCACGCGCCGTGCGACGAGGCGGGCGCCGAGGCGGTGCGCCGGGCGCGCGGTGCGCTCGAGTCCGCCGATCGCGTGCTCCTGGTCCTCGACTGGTCGCGACCTCTCACGGAGGAGGAGAGCGCCCTCATCGGCGCCATCGAGGACGGACGCGGTCTCGTGGTCCTCAACAAGATCGACCTGGCCTGCGGTCTCGGCCTGGACACGGCGCTCCGCCTGAAGCAGAGGTGCGGCGCCCTCGAGGTGTCGGCGAAAACCGGCCAGGGGATCGAGGACCTGCGCCGCGCGCTCGGGCAGGCGGTCGCTTCCGAGGGAGCCGCGGGGCGCGAGGAGACCTTCATCACCAACGTGAGGCACCATGATCTGCTGCTGCGGGCGGCCGCGGCGCTGGCGCGCGCCGAGGAGGGGGCGCGCCGCGGCGTGTCGGACGAGTGCCTCCTCCTGGACTGCCGCGAGGCGCTCGACCGGCTGGGCGAGATCACCGGGGACGTCGGCATCGACGGGATCTACGAGCGCATCTTCCTGAACTTCTGCATCGGCAAATGAGCGAGACCGGGCGGGACCGCTTCGATGTCGTCGTCATCGGCGCCGGGCACGCCGGCTGCGAGGCGGCGCTCGCCTCGGCGCGCCTGGGGTGCGAAACGGCGCTCGTGACGCTCGACGCGGAGGCCGTGGCGCGCATGTCGTGCAACCCGGCGATCGGGGGCTTGGCCAAGGGACACCTGGTGCGCGAGATCGACGCGCTCGGCGGCGAGATGGGCCGCGCCATCGACGAGACCGGGATCCAGTTCCGCCGCCTGAACACGGCCAAGGGGCCGGCGGTGCGCTCCACGCGGGCGCAGGCGGACAAGCGCCGCTACCGTGAGCGGATGCGCTCCGCGCTCGAGAACCAGCCCGGCCTGTCGCTCCGGCAGGGGGAGGTGGCCGAGTTGCTCGTGGAGGCAGGGCAGGTGCACGGCGTGCGCACGACCTTCAACGTGAGCTTCC
>JBGPED010000135.1:0-8883 GCA_041482595.1 Acidobacteriota bacterium | reverse complement strand
GATGGAGGTGATGGCGGAGGAATTCACCGACCTGGTGATCGGCATGGGCGGTTCGCTGTCCGGCGAGCACGGCGACGGCCGCCTGCGCACGCCGTACCTGCGCCGTGCCTACGGCCCGCTGGTCGACGCCTTCGAGGAGGTCAAGCGCCTGTTCGATCCGCGGGCGATCTTGAATCCCGGGATCATCGTGCACGACGGGACCTACGGGTTGACAGATGATTTGAGATACGGCGAGACCTACCGGCGCCGGCCGACCGCCACGACGATCGACGACGCGGTATGGCAGAAGGAGATCGAGAAGTGCCACGGCTGCGGTGCCTGCCGCAACTACTGCCCGGTCGCCGTCGCGACGCACGACGAGGCGGCCACCGCGCGCGCCAAGGCCAATCTCCTGCGGGCGGTCATCTCCGGCCGGCTCGAACCGGGTGTGATGGCCAGCGACGATTTCAAGTCGGTCATGGACCTGTGCGTCAACTGCCAGCTGTGCCATTCGGAATGCCCGACGGCCATCGACATTCCCGGCATGGCCGTCATGGCCAAGGACATTTACGTGCGGTCGCGCGGCAAGGATACGACCGAGAGGGTGCTGACCAACCCCGGCCCGATGCTGCGTTTCGGCACGATGCTGGCGCCCCTGGCCAACGCGGCCCTGCGCTTCGCCCCGGCGCGCCGGCTGATGGCGGCGGTGAGCGGGATCGCGATGAAGCGCGACATGGCGCCGTTCGATTTCGAGCCGCTGCGGCCGCGCGTCCCTTCCGTCGATCCCGAGGGTCGCAAGGTCGCCTACTTCCACGGCTGCTTCGGCGGATACCAGGATGTCGAAGGGGAGGGGAGGGCCACGGTCGATCTCCTGGAAGCCCTGGGCTGCGCCGTCGCCATCCCGCCGCAGGAGTGCTGCGGCATCGCGGCGATCACGTACGGCCACCTGGACGACGTGCGCTCCGCGGCGGAGCGCAACGTGGCGGCGCTGCTCGAGCTGACGCGACGCGGCTACGAGGTCGTCTACAGCGCCCCATCCTGCGGCCTGGCGCTGGTGGAGGACTACCCGCGCCTCCTCGGCACCCCGCAGTCGGAGGTCCTGGCCCGTCACATCCGCGACATCCACGAATACGTGCTCTCGATCCTCGAGACAGACCCGGAACTGCGCGCCCGCCTGAAGCCGGTGCCGATTCGACTGACCTACCACAACCCGTGTCACATGCAGGCGCGTGGTCTGGGGGACGCGGTCGTGCGCCTGCTGTCCCTCGTGCCGGGCGTCGAGGTGGTGCCGATCGTCCAGGACCATTGCTGCGGCATCGCAGGAACCTTCGGCATGAAGGAGAAAAACTTCTCGCTGTCGATGCACATGGGCCGGCCGCTGTTCGAGAGCATCGAGGAAACCGGCGTCGGAGTCGTCGCCACCGGCTGCGGCACCTGCAAGATCCAGATCGAGCAGGGAGCGAAGCTGCCGGTCGTCCACCCAGTCCGCATCGTCCGGGACTCGATCCTGGGCAGCCCGCTGCCGCCCCGACTCGCCGCCGTCGCAGCCGGGCGTGCCTGCCCGACACCGCCCGCTCCGTCAGTAGACGACGCCTCAGCCTGTCCCGAATGAACGATCGGTGCCGGGGCGGAAGCGGCAGCCGCATGGGTTCCGGGGCACGGGTCCGGGCGGCCGGCGGCCGCCCTCCCCTCTCTTCGGTTCGCGACCCGCTGGAAGGCGCGGGTACCCCGCTCACTCTCAGAAGGCCCCGGAACCCATGCGGCTCCCGCTTCCGCCCCATCACCTCCGAGGCTTCGAGGATCCCCGACATCCTTCTCTCTCAACCGGCCGGAATGGAGGGCACGCCCGGCGTCGATTCAGGAGTGATCGAAGCCATCGGGTTCGAGGGGCGGGGCGGGCCGCGGCGCGCCGATTTCGAGCCGCGCCATGCGCGCGACCGGGGCACCCGCTGTCCCGCGCGAGCGAGCATGAGGCCCGACGCGGCCCGCCCCGCCCGGCCGCCGGACGGGCTCGGGGCCGATCCGAACCTTGACTTGAATGCGGGCGCGGCCTATATTCCCCGGCTCCCCCACGCGGACCTCGAGCCGCCGCTTCTGTTCCGGCGTGAATCCCGGAGAGAGTGCCGATGCCGGATTACCGGGCGACGAAGCTGACGATCGATCCGACGGCCTACATCGCGCCGGGCGCGGCCCTCGTGGGCGAGGTGAGCGTCGGCCGGAACGCCTCGGTCTGGTTCAACGCCACGGTGCGGGGTGACATGGAGCCGATCGCCGTCGGCGCCGAGAGCAACGTCCAGGACGCCTGCGTGGTGCACGTGGACCGCGGGCGGCCGACCCGGATCGGCGAGCGCGTGACTCTCGGGCACGGGGCGATCGTGCACGCCTCGGTCGTCGAGGACGATGTGCTGGTCGCGATGAAGGCGGTGATCCTGAGCGGGTGCCACATCGGCCGGCACAGCCTGATCGGCGCCGGGGCGATCGTCCCTGAGGGGACACGCGTCCCCGAGGGGTCGCTCGTTCTCGGCGTGCCGGGCAAGATCGTGCGGCCGTTGCGCCCGGAGGAAATCGAGAGGATCCACGCCAACGCCAGGGCGTACGTGGAGCTGTCGCGGGCCTACCGTGACGGTGTTGTCCGGGTGCCGCGGGACGGTGAGGTATGACCGAAAAAGACAGGGCGATGATCGCGGACGCGGCGCTGCGGCTCAAGGCGCTCCTGGACGGTGCGCGCACCGCCGCCCTCACGACCCACGTGACTCCCGACGGCGACGGCATCGGCGCCGAAATCTGCCTGCTCGGCCATCTCCGGGTGCTTGGGATCGACGCGCGCGTCATCAACACCGAGCCTCTCCCCGCGAAGTACCGGTTCCTCGATCCGGATGGTGCGGTCGAGGTGTTCGACGCGGCGAAGCACGACGCGTTCCTGCGCGGCGCCGATCTGATCTTCATGCTCGACAATTCCGCGACCAGCCGCATGGGTCCGCTGGAGCCCGCCATCCGCGCGTCGCGCGCCGTGACGGTCTGCATCGACCACCACAACGTCGTCGAGCCGTTCTGGAAGGTGAACATCATCGATCGCGAGGCCTGCGCGACGGGCGAGCTGCTCTTCCAGATCATCAAGGCGATGGGCGGCCGGGTCGACCGGAACGCGGCGCAGGCGGCCTACGTGTCCCTCGTGACCGACACAGGCTACTTCCGCTTCTCCAAGACCTCGCCGCGCTGCCACGAGGCCGCCGCCGAGATGCTGGCGGCCGGCGTGAGCCCGCCCCTGGTCTACGAGGAGGTCTTCGAGCGGAACAGCGCGGCGCTCTTGAGACTGGGTGGGGTCGCCATGGCCGATCTCCGCCAGGAGGAGGGGGGGCGGCTCGCCTGGATCTCCCTGACGCGCGAGCAGGTGCTGCGCTGCCGGGCCGAGACGGAGGACACCTCCGACATCGTCAACGAGCTGCTGTCGATCGACGGCGTCCGCGTCGCCGCCCTGTTCAAGGAGATGGACGGCGGCAGGACGAAGCTCTCGTTCCGCAGCAAGGGAGACCTCGACGTCAACCGCCTCGCGTCCCGCTTCGGCGGCGGCGGCCACTCGAACGCCGCGGGGGCGATCGTCGAGGGCCGTCTCGAGGAGACGATAAGGCGCGTCCTGCCCTCCTGCCGCGAGCTCCTCAAGCAGCTGGCGTGAGCGGGCCACAGCACCCGGCCGGCTCGCACGACGCTCTTCCGCCTCTCGTCCTGCGCTGCCGCCTCCTGCCGCGCTCCCTCCACCTGGCCGCCGCGCTTTACTTCCTTCTGACCGGCACCGCCTTCCTGGCGCGCGGCATGGAGCAGCCGGCTCCCGGAAACTTCATGATCTGGCGCGGTGCCCTGGGCCTCCTCGTGGGGGCGTGCGCCGCCTACTACACCGCCCGCTACTGCTTCGCACGTCTCATCATCGACGACCGCGGCTTCAGGCTGAGCGGCCCCCTCGGAGAAAAGGACGTGTCCTGGAGCGAGGTGGTCGACTGGCGGCGCCGCCCTCCGACGGGCGGACCCGTCCCCAACGTCCTGGTGCTCTATGGCCCCGGAAGGCGCCGGCTGTTTGTGCCGCTCATCTACGAGGAAAGCCACGCGCTCGAGGTCGGTCTGCAGCAGCGCGGGTTTCCGCGTTATTGATCGGGACTGATCCGGAAAGGCGGGGTCAGGGCAGACTGTCGAGAGGCGGGAATCCCAGGACACCCATGAAGATGTCGTTGAAGTCCTCGCGGCCGGAGAGCTCGATGTACTCGACGCGCGCGGGCATCGCCTCGGCCGCCTCGCGCTCGCGGTAGGACAGGAGCGCGATCTTCGCCCCTTCGCCCGCCGCGTTCCCGACGGCGCGGATACGATCGAGGGGCACGGCCGGGACCAGCCCGATGATCCGGGCGGCGTCGGGGTGGATGTACGATCCGAAGGCGCCGGCCAGCAGCACCTCGTGCAGGTCCTTGGGTTCGACGCCCATCACCTTCATCAGGACCTTGATCCCGGAGGCGATCGACCCCTTGGCGAACTGGAGCTGGCGCACGTCCTTCTGGCTGAAGACGACCGGCCGGCCCCCGGTCTCCTGTTCCGTCGCCAGGACGAAGGCGCGCACCCCGTCCACGGTGACGAGGCGGGACGCCAGGGCGTCGGGCATCGAACCGCGCAGGTCGTCGTAGGATCGCATGCGGCCCGTCGCGTCCATCAGTCCGCGCCTGTAGAGCTGCGCCACGACGTCGACGAGACCGGAGCCGCACAGGCCGATGGGCGGAGCGTCGTCGATGGTCTGCAGGATGACGGCGTCCTCCGTGATCTGCACCCCCTCGATGGCGCCGGTCGTGGCCCGCATGCCGCAGGAGATCTCGGCCCCTTCGAACGCGGGACCGGCGGGCGCGGCGGTTGCGACGGTGCGCTGCTCGGACCCCAGGGCGATCTCGCCGTTGGTGCCGACGTCCACGAACAGCCGGAGCCTGTTGCCGCGCGGCACGGCAGTCGCGAGAAGACCGGCGACGATGTCGCCGCCGACGTAGGCGCCGATCGCCGGGAACAGGTAGACGCGCCCCTCCGGATGGATCGTGATTCCAAGGTCGCGGGCCCTGACGTCGATGCCATGCGCGGCGGCCGAGGCGAACGGTGTCACGGAAATCGGCTCGGGATCGATCCCCATCAGGAGGTGCATCATCGTCAGGTTGCCGCCCACGGTGATCTCGTACACCCTGGAGGCGGGGACACCCGAGTCGGCGGCAAGCTTCTCGATGATGCCGTTGATGGTGAAGGCGGCGAAATGCTGCAGCTCCTCGAGCCCTTCCTTTTTCCCCATCGTGTACGAGATGCGCGACAGGACGTCGCCTCCGTGGATCGCCTGGGCGTTGAGCGTCGAGGCCACCGCGCGGGCGCCGCCGTTGTTCAGGTCCATCAGCGTGCCGACGATCGTGGTGGTGCCCAGTTCGAAGGCGATGCCGTAGCACTCGCTCGTCGTGTCGCCCGGTTCGACGGCGACCAGGGTCTCGCCGCACAGCACGGCCGTGACGTCGAACTCGGCGTCGCGCAGCGCCTTCGGGAGGGTGCGGAGGACCGGCAGGGAAGCGGCCATCGCGAACCCCTCCTCGCGCAGGGCGTCCTTGAGACGCTGATAGTCGGAACGCTGGTCGTGGAGTGTCGGTTCGTCGAGCTTCAGGCGCACCTTGTGGACGTTCGGGTCGAGCAGGACCTGCCGGCCGACACCGAACATCGCTGTCTTGGGCGTGGCGAGGAGCCGCGGCACCTGCACGACCATCTCGTCGCGCACCTCGGCCTGGCACGACAGGCGCCAGCCGGCCGAGAGGTCCTGCCGGGACAGGTGCTCCTGGTCGGCGGGGGTGATCGGTGTGGAGCCTTCGATCACCTGCACGCGGCACTTGCCGCACGTTCCGCGCCCACCGCACGTGCTCTCGATCGGCTGGCCGGTCCACGCGGCGGCGTGGAACAGGGTGGTCCCCGCCGGGACGCGCGTCGAGGTCTCCTTGGGCAGGAAGGTGACCTTGACCTTTTCGGCGCTGGCGGCTGACGTCGGTTTCATGAACGGCCCCTCGTGCGGCTAACTCAGGCCCTGGGGGACGGCTGACCGGCGGGCGCGGCCTTTTCGGCGGCGGGGCGGCCGTCGGCCTTGGCGGCGGACACCTTGCGGAAGTGCGCGTTCCACCTCCGGCCGAAGGCGTCGCGTCCGAGCATCAGGTCGCCGGCCAGGATCATCTTGTAGATCTCGGGCTCGAGGGCGTTGGTGATCGAGGCGGTCAGGCCCAACTGCATCCCCAGCTGGATGAAGCTGGCCGTGAGGGGCGGGCGGTCCGGCAGGCCGAAACCGACGTTCCCGGCGCCGACCGACATGTTCACGCCAAGGCCTTCGCGGATGAGGCGCATGGTCTCGAAGGTGATTCTGCCGAACGCGTGGTTCGCGCCGATCGGCATGCAGAGCGGGTCGATGATCACGTCTTCCTTCGGGATGCCGTGGTCCGCGGCGCGCTCGACGATCTTCCTGGCGATCGTGAACCTCTCCTGCGGGTCGTTGCTGATCCCGGTGTCGTCGTTGGCGATGCCGATCACCGCGGCGCCGTATTTCTTCACGAGAGGCAGGAGGCGCTCCAGCATCTCGTCCTCGCCGGTCACCGAGTTGACCAGCGCCTTGCCCTTGTAGGCGGGAAGGGCCGCTTCGAGCGCCTCGGGCGTGGACGAGTCGATGGAGATCGGCGCGTCCGTGACCTCCATCACCGCCTGGATCGCGCCCTTCAGCATCCCCGGCTCGTCGGCCCCGGGGATGCCGGTGTTGACGTCGAGCATCTGGGCGCCGGCCTCGACCTGGGCGACGGCATCGCTCCTCACGCGGGTGAAATCGAAGCGTCGCAGCTCCTCGGCGAGCTTCTTGCGGTTGGTCGGGTTGATCCGCTCGCCGATGATGACGAACGGGTCCTCCGGGCTGATCACGACGGTCCTGGTGGCGGACGACACGACGGTCTTCATGCTCGGTGCTCCCGCGGACGGTTGTGGAGGGTGTCGGCCGGATCCTCGCGCACGATCGCGGGGATTGCGGCGAGGGAGGCGCGCGCCGGCGTCAGCCGGGCCCGCGAGGCGATCTCGGAGACCGCCTCCTCCCAGTGGATCGGCATCAGGTGGAAGCCGGCGAGGCCCCCGATGTCGCGGAGCTGCTCGATGATCTCGACGCAGATGCGGATCCCCTCCTCCTCGCGCCGGGCGCGCTCGCTGCCGGCCTGCTCCATGCGGCGCACGACGTCGTCGGGGACCTCCATGCCGGGCACCCGCTCCCGCATGTAGCGCGCCGCGCGGGCGGAGCGCAGGGGCGCGACACCGGCGAGGATCGGCACTCTCCGATCCAGGCCGAGATCGCGCACGCGCACCATGAACGCCGCGAAGCGCTGCACGTTGAAGGTGATCTGGGTCTGGATGAAGCGCGCGCCCGCCTCGACTTTCTTCTGCAGGCGGAGCGGGCGGAAATCGTACGGCGGCGCGAACGGGTTCTCCGTGGCCCCGGGGAAGAGGTCGGGCGCCGGCTTGATCTCGCGGCCGCTCAGGTAGCGCCCGTGCCGCAGCACGTCGGCCAGGCCCAGAAGCTGCAGCGAATCGAGGTCGAACACCGGCTTGGCGCCCGGGTGATCGCCGTGCACCATGTGGTCGCCGGTCAGGCAGAGGACGTTGCGGACGCCCAGGGCGGCCGCTCCGAGCAGGTCGCTCTGCAGGGCCAGCCGGTTCCGGTCCCGGCAGGTCACGTGCATGATCGGGTCGACCCCTTCGCGCGCCAGGAGGATCGAGGCCGCCCAGGCCGCCATGTGGACGACACCGGCGGTGTTGTCGGGGACGTTCACCGCGTCCACGTGGTCGCGTACCAGTCGGGCGCGTCTGATGACGTCGTCCGAATCGGCGCCGTCGCCCGCGGCAATCTCGCAGGTGACGACCGGCAGACCCGAACGGAAAGCCGCGTCGAGACGGACGATGAAAGGCTGCGGAGGGCGCGTCACGGCGTCTCTCTCCCGTGCCGGCCGGCCAGCACGTTGATCCAGGCGGAGCGTCCCTTCAGGCTCCAGTCCAGCCCGGGCTGGACCTTCAGGATTTCGCCCCGCCAGGGGAGCCAGCGCGACCGCCGCTCCGCCTTCACCCACACGCACATCATCTCCGGAATCACCTCGCAGTGACCGTTCATGCGCACGCCGCCGCAGGGACCGTTGCGCAGCGTCTTCGGGCAGCCCATGGGGCAGGTCATGCCGGTCTCGTGCAGGATGCACTGGCCGCACATCTTGCAGCCGAACGCGACCTTCTTGCCAGCGGTCTCGAACGGCAGGATGACGATCTCGAGCGCGCGCGTGAGTCCCGGGTGCCTCTGGAAGAAGCCGCGCACGGGGGCCGGTACGGAGATCGACACGGGTGGTCTCCTTGGCGCCGGACGGTGGGACCGCGCGGTCCCACCGTCCGGCAGGGGATTCAGTCCGCCGCGGCCGCCCGGAGCACGCCGCCGGAAGAGGCGGATGCGTCGCCGAGGGCCGTGACCGGGGCGACCGTCTCGGGCTCGGACGACGCCGGCCGGGCGCGCTTCTTTGCCATCAGCTCCCTGGCCACCCGGACCGCCTCGGTCGCGTTCTCGCCGTAGCCGTCCGCGCCGATCTCCTTGGACCATCCGAGGCTCGTCGGCGCGCCCCCGACCATGACGATGTACTGGTCGCGAATCCCCTCCTTCTGCAGCAGCTTGATCACCTTCCCCTGGTTGGGGGCGGTGGTCGTCAGGAGGGCGGACATGGCCACGATGTCCGGCTTGCGGGTCTTGATCTCCTGCACGAAGCGATCGATCTTGACGTTGACGCCGAGGTCCACGACGGTGAAGCCGTTGGCGGAGAGCATCGTGCAGACGATCCGCTTGCCGATGTCGTGGATGTC
>JBGPED010000134.1:0-8885 GCA_041482595.1 Acidobacteriota bacterium | reverse complement strand
TGCGGCACGCCGTCCTCGAGGAGCGTGAAATCGTCGCGGGTCAGGTTGAGGAGGGAGTTGCCCTTCCGGTCGCGGACCGTGGCGTAGACGTTGACCAGCCGGACCTCTTCGTACTGGCCGACATAGATGGGGCGCGCCACGAGGGTCGCCTCGCCCCGGCGGCCGAGAGAATCGACGGCCACGGCGCGCAGCGTCTTCCGGATGAACCCGCTGCCGGAGTCCCAGGTCAGGGTGTACGGCGGGCGCTCGAGGACGCTCAGGAGCACGCCATCGGCGTAGATCTCCACGCGCGCGATGCGGGCGTCGGGGAAGGTCGTCGCCTCGACCGTGATGCGCGTCTGGCCGAGGACGAGGCCGGGAGCCGCCGGCTCCAGGAACCGCACTGTCACCGGTGAGGTCTCTGCCGGAGCGGGCGCGGCCGGCGGCGCGTCCGCGGCCGGGGCGGACTCCGCGAGGAGCCAGGCGGGTGTGACCGGGAGAAGGGGCGCAATCAGTACGATCGCGCGAAGTAGACCCAGCGCCTTGACGCGCCGTCGCAGCGCAGGCACGTGCCGTCCTCCCGGTTGCCCTCGAGCGGGATGCAGCGGATGGTCGCCTTGGTCTCGTCCTTGATCTGCTTCTCGCAATCGGCCGAGCCGCACCAGTGGGCGCGAAAGAACCCGCCCGTCTCGTCGAGGGCGTGCTTGAATTCGCCGTAGTTCTTCGCGTCACGCGTGTTTTCCCGCAGGAAGGCCCGCCCTTTCTCGAGCATGTCCTTCTGGGTCTCCTCAAGCAGGGAAGCAACGCGCGCCGCCAGGCCGTCTCGCGGCACGGGGGTCTTGCGGCGGTCGAGCCGGCGCACCGCCATGAACTGGTTCTTTTCCAGGTCCCTCGGGCCGATCTCGAGACGCAGCGGCACCCCCTTCAGCTCCCATTCATTGAACTTCCAGCCGGGCGAGACCTCGTCGCGCAGGTCGGCCTTGACGCGGAACGCCCCTTTCAGTTCTTCGGCCGCCAGGCGCACGGCCTCGGAGATGCGTGTCTTCTCCTCGTCGTTCTTCCAGATCGGCACGATCGCGACCTGCACCGGGGCGAGGCGCGGCGGGAAGCTCGCGCCGTTGTCGTCGCCGTGGGCCATCACCAAAGCACCGACGAGCCGCGTGCTCACGCCCCACGACGTCGACCAGACGTGCTCCCAGGTCCCCTCCTTGGTCTGGTACTGCACCTCGAACGCCTTCGCGAAGTTCTGACCCAGGTTGTGGGACGTCCCCGCCTGCAGCGCCTTGCAGTCCTGCATGAGCGCCTCGATGCAGTAGGTGCGGAGCGCGCCGGCGAACTTCTCGCTGTCGCTCTTGATCCCCGTGTAGACCGGGATCGCCATGTGCTCCTCCGCGAAGCGCCGGTAGATCTCGAGGATCTTCAGCGCCTCCTCCTCGGCCTCCGCCTCCGTGGCGTGCGCCGTGTGCCCCTCCTGCCAGAGGAACTCCGTGGTGCGCAGGAACAGCCGCGTGCGCATTTCCCAGCGGACGACGTTCGCCCACTGGTTCATCAGCACCGGCAGGTCGCGGTAGGACCGGATCCACTTGGCGAGCATGGCGTAGATGATCGTTTCCGAAGTCGGCCGGACGATCAGCGCCTCCTCCAGCTCCTTGCCGCCGCCGTGCGTCACCACAGCGAGCTCGGGCGCGAATCCCGCGACGTGCTCGGCCTCCTTGTGCAGGAAGGACTCCGGGATGAAGAGAGGGAAGTAGGCGTTCTCGTGCCCGGTCTCCTTGAAGCGCGCGTCGAGCTCCCGCTGCATCGCCTCCCACACCGCGTAGCCCAGCGGGCGGATCACCATGCACCCTTTGACCGGCGAGTAATCGGCCATCTGGGACTGGGTGATCACGTCGGTGTACCAGCGGGAGTAGTCTTCCTTCCTGGATGTGATGACCTTCGCCATGCGCTCTCCTGGTCGACGTCTCAGCGACGCCGCGCGCGGATCAATCCCGGGGCCGTCGGTCCCGGGTCAAGGGCACGAAACGGACGGGCAGCAGCGACTCGCGGTCGAAGCCGCTCTCCCGACGCGTCAGCCGCACCAGCTCCTGATCGAGCGTTCCGAGCGGGATGACCAACCTCCCGCCGACCGCGAGCTGATCGAGAAGCGCCTGCGGAGTCTCGCGCGGCGCGGCGGTGACGAGGATGGTGTCGAAGGGCGCCTCCTCCGGCCAGCCGTCGTGCCCGTCGCCCACGCGCACCGTCACGTTCGCGCATCCGATCTCCCGCAGCCGCGCCCGCGCCGCCTCCACCAGCTGCGGCCGCATTTCGATGGTGAAGACGTGCCGCACCAGGCGCGACAGGACGGCCGTCTGGTACCCGGAACCGGTCCCGATTTCGAGCACCCGGTCGGTCGACCGGGGTCGGATCGCCTCGCTCATGTAGGCCACGATGTACGGCTGGGAAATCGTCTGGCCCTCCCCGATCGGCAGCGGCCCGTCCTCGTAGGCGCTTCCCTGGGAGGACTCCGGCACGAACAGGTGGCGCGGCACCGTCTCCATGGCCCGCAGGACCCTCGGATCCACAACACCTCGCCGCGCGATCTGCTCCCTGACCATCCGAGTGCGCTCGACTGCGTGCGGGTCGTCGGGGTCCGGCGGGTTCTGCAAGGGGCGGCGCCTCGCGGAAATCTTATCACAGCGTTCGCGTCGTCCCGGCGACGGCCCGCCGGCGCCGGAAATCCGCTACAATCCGCGTGGCGGTTCTTCAGGGGGCTGACGGGCGCGTGGCACGGGGAGATTCCTTCATGCACGTGAAAGCCGGATGGCCTGAACCGAACACGGTCCGGGAAGTGACGCGTGGAGCGGGCCCGGTCGCGCTTCTGGTGATGTTCACAACGGCGCTCTTTCTTCTCGCCTGCGGCAAGACCGGGGAGCAGGCGGCGCACGACGTCCTGCACGCCATCGACCAAGGCAAGCTGATCGGAACACGAGGGACGATGGAGAACATCGGCAAGGCGCTGACGACGTACGCGATGGACCGCGGAGTGTACCCGCAGGGGACGTCGATCCAGGAGGCGACCGCGGCGCTGGTGCCGGCGTTCCTGCCGTCGGCTGTCACCGTCGACGCCTGGGGCAACACGCTGGCCTATCAATCGGACACCAGGAGCTTCACCCTCACCAGCCCCGGGGCCGACGGGCGGATCGGAAGCGCCGACGACATGGTGATGACCGACGGGCGGTTCACTCAACTGCCCGCTCCCGGGGCCCAGTAATCCCCCCGCGGGACACCGGGAGCCGACCCCCGATGCAGGACGTCCTGTTGCAGAGGCGCGTGGAACGGGGTCTCGACCGGCTCGAGACGGCGTTCGGGCGGCCGCGCCACGGCCGGCGTTTCGAGCCGCTCGACGAGCTGATCCTGACGATCCTGTCGCAGCACACCAACGACCTGAACCGCGACCGGGCGTACGCTTCGTTGCGCCGCCGCTTCCCACGGTGGGAGCAGGTGCTGCGCGCGCGCCCGGCCGGCGTGGAGGACGCGATCCGTGTCGGCGGGCTGGCGAGGACCAAGAGCCGGGTCATCCGGGACGTCCTGCGCGCGGTCCGGCGCGACCACGGGAGACTCGACCTCTCGATCCTGAGGCGCCTCCCCCTCGAGGACGCGAAGGCCTACCTGCTCGGCCTGAAAGGGGTGGGGGATAAGACCGCCTGCTGCGTCCTGTTGTTCGCCTGCGGCCGGCCCGCGTTCCCGGTCGACACCCACATCCACCGGGTGGCCCGCCGCATGGGCTGGGTGCCCGCCCGGTCAACACCCGCGAAGACCCACGCGATCCTGGCGGGTCTCGTGCCGGAGAAGCGCTATTTCACGGCGCACGTCAATCTGATCACCCTGGGGCGGCGCGTCTGCCGGGCCCGCGCCCCCGCCTGCCCGCGCTGCCCGCTCCGGTCGGACTGCCGCTTTGCCCGCGGATCGCGGCGCGCGTCGATGGCCTCCGGACGCGCCCTACCTTATATTGAGCCGGAGCCTGCCGGGGCAGGCTCCCTGGCGCGGGACGGCACGCGCCGACCGGTGGGTGGATGTTCGAAGGGTTCAAAGTCGGGCTGGCGCTGGGCGGCGGCGCGGCGCGCGGGCTGGCGCACATCGGGGTCCTGAAGACCCTCGAGGAGAGCCAGGTCCCGATCGACCTCATCGTCGGGACGAGCATCGGGGCGCTCGTCGGGGGCGTGTACGCCACGACGCGCAGCGCCGCGGCCACCGAGGAGCGCTTCCGGGAGTTCATTTTCAGCAAGCAGTTCAAGAGGTCCAGGTTCGACTTCCTGAAGGAGAGCCGGCAGGCGCGCCCGGGGCTCCTGTACAATTTCGTCTCGCTCGTCAAGAAAGGGATCTTCTACTCGTTCTCGATGGCGAAAACATCGTGGATCTCGGCCGAGCACTTCGAGCACAATATCAATTCCATCCTGGACGACGTGCGGATCGAGAGCACGGCGATCCCGTTCGCGGCGGTCGCGACCGACATCAACCACGGCGAGGAGGTCATCCTGCGCGAGGGGTCCCTGCGCACGGCGGTCAGCGCCAGCAGCGCGGTCCCGGGTCTCCTGCCGCCGGTCCCGATCAACGGGCGGCTGCTCATCGACGGCGGATGGGTGTGCAAGGTCCCGGTGCTGCCGGCCCTTCGGCTGGGCGCGAGCGTGGTCATCGGCGTCGACGTCTCGAAGGAGATCGAGGACACGTCCGGTCTCAGGAGCGGCCTCAACATCATGGTGCGCGCGAACGCGCTGAAGACCGAGGCGCTCAAGACGATGCAGTGCCGCTTCGCGGACGTTCTGATCGAGCCGGACGTGGACCACGTCCACTGGGCGGATTTCTCGGCGATTCTCGAGTGCATCGAACTGGGCAGGGAGGCGACGCGCGGGAGGCTCGGAGAGATCAAACGGCAGATCAAGATGGCCCGCTTCTCGTCGCTCCTCGGATACTCGCGCTCGCGGCGGCTGGCGCGGGCTTACATGGTCGACGAAGACAAGGAAAAGGCCCGCTGACCTCGAGGAGGAGACGTCTCTGAGCAGTACCGCTCGACGTGTTCTGATCGCGGCGGCCGCGCTGGCCGGTTCTGTGGTCCTGGCCGCGGCCGCGCTGCCGTTTCTTGTGGACGTCAATCGCTACCGGCCGCTGATCGTGTCCGGTGTGCAGGAGGCGACGGGACGGACACTCGGACTGGGCACGATCTCCTTCACGCTCCTGCCGGCGCCGGGACTGTCGGTCGGAGGACCGATCACCCTCTCCGATTCGGCCGCCTATCCCGGCCGGAGCGCCCTGACGGCCGACTCGTTGTCGGTGCGGCTGGGACTCCTCAGCCTGCTGCGGGGCCGCGCCACGGTGACGTCGTTCACGCTTCATCGTCCGACCCTGACCCTCATCCGGGACGCCCGCGGTCGATGGAACTTCGACGACCTGGTGGAGCGCGCCTCCGCCGCCCCGCAGTCGAAGCCGCCAGGGGCTTCAGGAGGTGTCGGCTCCGCCGGCGTGGTCGTGGAGAAGGCACGCGTCACCTCGGGCCGCATCTTCGTTTACGACGACGCCGTTCTCCCCGGCCGCCGGGCGCAGGTGGTCATCGCGCCCGTCGACGCGACCATCCGCGGCTGGGGAGGCGTTGAGCCGACCGATCTGGATCTCTCGGCGGGTCTCGGCAGGAGCGTCCTGAAGGCCCAGGCCCGGCTGAGCGCGCTGGGAGAGAAACCGCAGATCGGTGTGCGCGCCAGGGGGCGAGCGCTGCGCGCCGAGGATTTCGTGACCCTCCTGCCGTGGCTCGGTGCGGCCCGTCCGGCCGGGCTCCAGGTCAGCGGTTCGATCAACCTCGACGGAACGGCCGAC
The DNA here is from genome assembly GCA_041482595.1 of Acidobacteriota bacterium. Classification (GTDB taxonomy): domain Bacteria; phylum Acidobacteriota; class Polarisedimenticolia; order Gp22-AA2; family Gp22-AA2; genus Gp22-AA3. The sequence continues at coordinate 3,062 of JBGPED010000134.1, read as the reverse complement.
ATCCCGATCGAGCACCCGGAATCTCTCCGCTTCAGGGGGAGTCTCGTCCTGAACGGCCTCAGCTACCGCGATGCCGGAATGGCGCTGCCTCTCAAGGACCTGTCGGGCGCCCTGAGCGTGGACGGCGACCGGGCGGTCTGGAAGGACTTCAAGGTCAGCGCCGGCTCCTCCTCCCTGCGCGGCAGTCTTCAAGTTGAAGACTTCAGGAGGCCTCGGATCGGATTCACGCTGACCTCCCCGCGCCTCGATCTGAACGAGATCATCGCGACCCTGGCGCCGTCGGCGCCGGCGGCCGGCGCCGCGTCCGCCGAACCGCCGGCCGCCGCCTCCGGAGGCCTCCTGGACCAGATCAGCGGCGCCGGCCGCCTCGAGGTCAAGGAGATCCGATTCCAGACGTTCGACCTCACCAACGTGCGCGCCTCGATGTCCCTGGCGAAGAGCGTGCTGACGCTCAAGGATCTGGTCGCCTCTTTTTACGGCGGCACCCTGCAGGGTTCCGGCAGCGTGGACGTATCCCGCGCCGTGCCGCGCTACGCGGTCGCGACACGGCTGGACAGAATCGACGTCGAACCGCTGCTGGCGGCCTACGACCCGTCGCTGAAGGGTTTGCTCAGCGGCCGGTTCGCGGGCACCCTCGATCTTGGAGCCAGCGGGGCCGGAATGGACGCCATCCTCAGGACCGCGCGCGGCACGGGACAGGTCGTCCTGACCGATGGATCGCTCACCTCGATCAGCGTCCTGAAGCAGCTCGCGGCGCTCCTCGAGCTGGCGGGAGGCAGGGGGATCGGCAAGGAGAGCACGCCTTTCGAGAGCCTCAAGGCGGGCCTGTCGATCGCCGACGGGAGGGCCAGGACCGACGATCTGGCGCTGCACTCCACCGATCTCGACCTGGACGGAAAGGGGTGGGTCGGGCTCGACGCAACCCTCGATCTGGACGTCGCCGCGCGATTCTCGGAGGAGTCGACGCGCGGCATGGTCGAGAAGAACGCGCGCCTGGGAGGTCTCACCGACAACGGCCGCCTGGTCGTCTACTTCGGGCTCAAGGGAAACCTCGCCAGCCCGGCCTTCCGCCTCAATGTGCGGGCCCAGACCGCGACCGCCAAGGAGCGGGTTAAGGAGAAGCTGCGCGAGCGCGTCAAGGATCGCCTGCTGAAGCAGCTGGGCCAGCCTCAGCCCGAGGAACCCCGGCCCGAAGAACAGAAGCCATGAGCCGGGAACCCGGGCGGGACCCGATCTACTGAACCCTCAGGACCTCGACCCGGGTGTAGGTCGAGACGACCCGTGTCCCGTCTTTCGCCTGGATCTCCAGGCGGATCAGGTAGGAGCCCGGACGATACAGCTCGAAGGTCTTGGTGAAGGTGTCGGCCACGGAGATTTCCTCGTCCGGGTGCACGCAGGCGGGGTCCTCGCGCACCTTGAAGCTGTCGCGCTCGCTCTGGCCCGGGTCGATGCGGACCCAGGTGACCGCGGCGTGGCAGAAATTCCGGTCGTGCAGGTCGACGCCTGTGAGGTGGCCGGTGAGGGTGACGGTCACCGGCGTGAAGCCGAAGGCCGGGTCGGCGATCAGGGACAGCCGCGGCTTGTCCTTCCCGGCGGCCGGCTTGTCCTTCCGGGCAGCCGCCTCGGTCGGGAGGGCAACCACGAGCGCCGGCAGCAACAGGAGAAGAGTAATAAGATGATGGAGGCGGTAATTCATGCGCCAGTATAGCCCCGGCCCCGCGCGGCTCACAAGCGGGCGCGGTGGTGTCCGGAGGTGAGGACGGTGCCCCTGGACCGGGGGACATTCCCTGGCGATCGGCGGGAAGATCGCCCCCCTTCGAGGAGAAACCCCGCTTTTTGGAAGGCGATCATCCCCGAACCGCGTGGCACGGAATTGGCTTAGGCAAGATGAGGGACCGGAACATCGGATCCCGGGAAAGGCGGTCATCAACATGCGCCCCAATCCGAAATGGTCGCGATTCGTCCTCCCCGTTCTCATCCTTTGCGCTCTCCTGTCGTTCGGCGGCCGGGTGACGGCGGCGCACGCCGTCGACCGGGACGCGGATCCTGAATATGGCGCCACCTACGGACGCGTGCGCTATCTGGAGGGGGGGCTCACCCTGCAGAGAACCGGTCAGGGGGAAGTCGCGGACGCCACGGTGAACGATCCGGTCGCTCCGGGCGACAGCCTGACGACCGAGGACGGCCGTTCCGAGATCGGATTGTCCGACGGCTCGACCGTCTGGCTGGACCGCGGGACGCACCTGGACGTGCGGAATCTCGCCGACATCGACACGCGTTACGAGTCGACCAACCTGTTCGCGCTGGAGGGCGGTGCGATCCGCATCGAGGCCCCCGAGCCGGAGAGCAAGAACAAGACCTATCGCGTCGACACCGAGGCGGGGTCCATTTACCTGTTATCAGGCGGGAGCTTCCGGATCGAGACCGAGGAGGGGGTCACCACGCTGTATTCGTTCCGCGGGGTGGCCGAGCTCTCGGGGGACGACGGATCGGTGCTGGTGCGCTCGGGGGAGCGCAGCAGCGTGCAGCCGGGCCGCGCCCCATCGGAGCCGCGCCGGTTCAACACGGCGCGTCTCGACGACTTCGATCGCTTCTGCGAGGGACGCCAGGAGGCCTACTTGAGGCGCGACAGGGACGAACCGGTCGACCAGGTCGTGGACGAGGTTCCGTACCAGGTCCATCCCTACATGAGCGAGCTGTCGTACTACGGCTCCTGGCGCCAGGTTCCTGATTACGGCTGGGTGTGGAGGCCGGTGTACTCCGGCTCCTGGGGGCCCTACGTGAACGGCTACTGGTCCTGGTGCCGGACCGGCTGGGTATGGGTCTCCTATGACCCGTGGGGCTGGGCGCCGTATCACTACGGCCGCTGGGATTTCGCCGTCGATACCGGCTGGTTCTGGATCCCGGGGCGCATCTGGAGCGGCGCCTGGGTCAGCTTCGCGGTCGGCCCGTCCCACATCGGCTGGTGCCCGCTGAACTATTACAACCGGCCCGTGTTCCAGGACGTGACCATCGTCAACGTCGTCAACGTCAACGTGACGCGCCTGCAGCCGCGCGGCTGG
>JBGPED010000133.1:0-8916 GCA_041482595.1 Acidobacteriota bacterium | reverse complement strand
CGATCCTCGTCGAGGGACAGCCCTTCATCATCATGGAGTACAGCGTGCAGACCCCGTCGGCCCGCGGCTCGGCGACGCTGGTGCGGATCAAGGGACGCAACGTCATCAGCGGCCAGGTCCTGGACATGACGTTCAAGGCGGGGGAGAAGTTCGAGGAGCCGGACCTGGAGCGCCGCAAGATCACCTTCCTGTACGCCGACGGCGACGCGTTCCATTTCATGGACGAGGAGTCGTTCGAGCAGTTCCATCTCGACCGCTCCACGATGCAGGACACGGTGCGCTGGCTGCGGGAGGGGGTCACGCTGCGCTCGATCGTGTTCCAGGGAAACGTGGTCGGCATCGAGCTGCCGCAGTTCGTGGAGCTCCGGGTCGTCGAGACCGGCCCGGGCGGCCGCTCCGACATGGCGAGCGGCAAGGTGACGAAGCCCGCGACCCTCGAGAACGGCACGCAGATCAGGGTCCCCGTCTACCTCGGGGGGGGCGAGACGGTGCTGGTGGACACGACCACCGGCGAGTTCGTGAAGCGGGTGTCGGAAAAATAGGAGGCCCACATGAAGCTGTCGCGCAGGACCGTGGCCGGCGCCGTCGTCGGCGCGCCCGTCTGGGCGCTTGCGGCGTCGGTCGCCCGGCTCGGATCGCTGTTCGGGATCAGGGAGGCGCGCGCCGCGCAAGATCCGGCCCCGGAGCCGTCGCCGACGCCGGAACCTGCGCCCGAGGACTCGGCCCTCGGGCGGTTCCTGGCCCGCGAGGAAGACGGGCTCACGGGCGAGGAGCGCCGCAAGGTGAGAAAACAGGTGGCGCAGCTCGAGCAGTCGCTCAAGGAGATCCGCGACTTCAAGCTGACCAACGATGTCCCGCCGAGCGGCACGTTCACGGCGCTCAGGACGAGGCGGCCCCATGCTCGCTGACGACATCCTCTACAAGCCGGTCACAGAGCTGGCGAAGATGGTGCGGGCCCGGCAGGTCTCGCCGGTCGAGCTGACCCGCGCGTACCTCGCCCGCATCGAGACCTTGAACCCGAAGCTCTCCGCCTTCGCCACGGTCACGGCCGACCTGGCCCTCGAGCAGGCCAAGCAGGCCGAGCGCGAGATCGCCGCCGGCAAGGATCGCGGGCCGCTGCACGGCATACCGTACGGAGCCAAGGACCTGGTCGCGACCAAAGGGACCAGGACCACCTGGGGCGCGAAGCCTTACGAGGACCAGGTGTTCGACCGCGACGCGGCGATCGTCAGGAAGCTGTACTCTGCCGGCGCGATCCTTCTCGGCAAGCTGGCGATGATCGAGCTGGCCGGGGGCCTGGGCTACTCGAAGGGGGAGTCCTCCCTCCAGGGCCCGGCGCATAATCCCTGGGGACTCGACCGCTGGACCTGCGGCTCGTCCTCCGGCGCGGGGGCCGCCGTCGCGGCCGGCCTGGTGCCGTTCGCCATCGGGTCGGAGACCTGGGGATCGATCATCTGCCCGTCGTCGTTCTGCGGCGTGTCCGGCCTGCGCCCGACTTTCGGCCGGGTGTCGCGGCAGGGGGCGATGGCGCTGTCGTGGACGCTCGACAAGCTCGGCCCGATGGCGCGCTCGGCGCGCGACTGCGAGCTGATCCTTGAGCGCATCCAGGGACACGACCCGGACGACCCGTACTCCGCCGACGAGAAGCCGGCCCCGCCCTCGGACCCCGCCTCGGTGAAGAAGATGACCATCGGCTACCTGCGCCTGGATTTCGAGAAGCAGGGGGACAAGTCGGTGGAGAAGGCGTTCCTCGCGGCCCTGGACGATCTGCGGCGTGCCGGCGTGCGTCTGGAAGAGGCGAAGCTCCCGGACCTGCCGTTCGAGGCAGCCGCCTCCGTCGTCCTGACTGCCGAGGTCGCGACCGCCTTCGAGGACTTGCAGAAGTCGGGGGGCGCCCGCAAGCTCGTCAGCCCCGACGCGCCGCTGTCGTTCGTGGTGGCGCGGGCGGTGAGCGGTCCCGACTTCGTCAAGGCGCAGCGCGTCCGCACGGTGTGCCAGAAGGCGATGGCGGATCTCTTCACACGCTACGACGTGCTGCTCTACCCGGGCGAGGGATACACCGCCTTCCCGCTCGACAAGGACTTCAACGAGATCGCTTGGTCCGACCCGGTGGGCGGCGCCGGCAACCTCTGCGGCCTGCCGGCGATCGCCGTGCCGTGCGGCTTCGGCGCCGACGGCCTGCCGGTCAGCCTCACCGCGATGACCTCCGCCTTCGAGGAGGACAAGGGGATTTCGCTGGCCCGCTTCTTCCAGGGGATCACCTCGTGGCACCTGAAGCGGCCGCCGATCGATGGCCTGACGGGGAGGCGCGCCGCCGGGGCCACAGCACCGGACGCGGCCGCGCCACCGCCCGTGTCCTGAGGCGGCGCATGGATCCAAGAGACCGCGTGGCGCTGATCGCCGGCGGCGCCCGCATCGGGCAGGAGGTCGCGATAGCACTCGCCCGGCGCGGCTGCCACGTCGCCCTCACCTACAACGGGTCACGCACGAGCGCCGAGACGGCGGCGGCGCGAGTGCGCTCGCTCGGGTCGCGCTCCCTCGTCGTCAAGGCGGACCTGTCGCGACCCTCGGGCGCGGCCGCCGCTGTGCGGGCCGTGCGCTCGAAGCTCGGCGGCCCGGACATCCTCGTCTGCATGGCGTCGGTGTACGACCGGGTGCCGTTCGGGAAGCTCGACGAGCGGTCGTTCCGCGCCAACCTGGACGTCGACCTGTCGAGCGCCTTCCACCTGGCGCGGCAGGCGGCGCCTCTGATGAAGAAGGCCGGCGCGGGCCGGGTCGTCCTGTTCGCCGACTGGCTGCCGCGGAGCGGCCGGCCGCGTTACCGCGGCTACCTGCCGTACTACGTCGCCAAGGCCGCCGTCATCGGCCTCACCGAGAGCCTGGCGCTGGAGCTGGCGCCCGAGATCCTGGTGAACGCCATCGCTCCGGGACCGATCCTCAAGCCTCCCGGCTTCAGCGCCAGGGCCGACCGCGCCGTGCGCCGCGTGACCCCGCTCGGACGCTGGGGCGGGCCGGAGGAGATCGCCCGCGCCGTGCTGTTTTTGGTCGAGACCGGGTTCGTCACCGGCGAATGCCTCCGGGTGGACGGCGGCCGGCACCTGCATTGAGCTGAGACCCAGTCGCCGCCGCGACCGTCTCAAGGACGCCTGTTCAACCGGCAAGGGCTGTTGTAGTATTTCCGCCCCCTCAAGGAGGATGCACCACGATGAACAGATTCGACACCGTCCGCAATCTGGCACTGGGCGCGCTCGCCGTCTCGGCCCTGGGCCTTGCCGTGGCACCGGCCGTCGCGGCCCCCGAGACGTACGCCATCGATCCGGCCCACAGCGCCGTCACGTTCGCCATCAGGCACCTGTTCAGCCGGGTGCCCGGACGGTTCACCAAGCTCGAGGGCAAGATCGTCGTGGACAGGGACGACTGGTCCAAGAGCACCGTGCAGGTGACGATCGACGCCGCCAGCATCGACACCAACGAGCCGGCGCGCGACAAGCACCTGCGCAGCGACGCCTTCTTCGACGTCGCCAAGAACCCGAAGATCACCTTCCAGTCCACGTCGGTGAAGCAGGTCGCCCCGAACAAGCTCCAGGTCGACGGAAACCTGACCATCCGCGGCACCACCAAGCCGGTGGTGCTCGACGCCGATGTCCTCGGCTTCGGCCCCGGCTACGGTGGCGGATTCCGCGGCGGTTTCGAGGCGCACACCAGGATCAACCGGCAGGACTTCGGCGTGGCCTGGAACGACGTGATCGAAGGGGGCGGCGCCGTCCTGGGGGACGACGTCGACATCACCCTCAACGTCGAGGCGGCGAAGGAGCAGCCGAAGGCCGCGCCGAGCCCCGCTCCCAAGAAAGGGCGCTGAGGGCCCGCGCCGCGGCTCAATCGGCCGGGAGCAGCTGGCCCGAGGTGACGACCGCGGCCTCCCCGGCCGCCAGGTGGCGGACCGCGCCCGCTCCGGCCTCTGCGACGTGCGCCGTGAGCCTGTCTCGGTTGTAGGAGGCCGGCGCGAAGATCACCATCACCAGGGCGCGGGTCGACGGACCGACCGACGTCCGCAGGGAGTCGGAGGTCGGGTTGCCGAACGCTCCCCGCGCGTCGACCAGCACCGGCCGTTCTTCCAGGTGGACATTGTCCTTGCGGATGCCGGCGTACGACTCGCCGGGACGGCCGCGCCGGAGCGTCACGGGCGGAGCCACGGAGGCGGCGTCGTACAGGCCGATCGGCAGCAGGAAACGCAGCGCGCACAGGTTGCAGAGGTCCACGGCGTTCAGGATGCGCGGCAGACCCTTCCCCTGCAAGACGCGGCGCAGGAGCGCCTCGGACGACGGCCGCGTATGCGTGGGGTCCATCCCGAAGGCGCGGTACAGCTCGCGGGCCGCCGCGAGACCGGGGATCGCCCCGGGCGATTGACCGGCGTGCGCCGACAGCAGGCCGGCGGCGGTCGTCTCCATCTCGGCGACGAGCGCCTCGCCGGCCGGGCCGATCGCAACAGGCGAGGCGTGCATCACCCCGGCGCGCACGAGAGATCGGGCGTCGTCGTCAATCCGAAGCTGCGTTTGGCGTTCCCACACGCGTCACCCCGACGTCGGGAAGTCTGCGCTCCAGGAGCGCGAAGCCGGTGAAGAGCGCCGCGGTGCAGAACGCGTCACCGAGACCGGCGGCGGTCGCGAATCGGGTATTCAGCGCCGCGTGCTTCATCGGCCACCGATCGACCGGCGCCTGGCAACGCTCCACGGCGACGGCAGCGGCCCCGTGTACAACAGGTCGTAATCGACGACCGCGTGGATCGAAGGGTACCCCTCGAAGTAGCCCGCGATCCCGGCGGCGTTCAGAAGGAACGTGGGGTTGATCCGCGACAGGTCGACCGCCACGGTGGCGGCTTCAATGCGCTCGAAGATCAGCGACTTGAGGTGGCGGCTCACCTTGACGTTCAGCCGGCGCAGCGCCGCGTTGTAGTGGCACTGCACCAGGAGCGGCGTGTCGAGCGGCAGCGCGACCTCCGCGGAGTTGAACGCGAAGTTGAAGAAGGCGTTGTCCGCGACGTTCCCCCCGAACACCGAGGGGGACACGAACGGCCCGCCGAACGCCGTCACGTTGGGGAAGTAGTCGAACTCCACCAGGTCGAAGCTGTCCGAGGGGAAGGACGTCCGGTTGAGACCGGTCCGGGCCGCGTTCCAGAGCCCGAAGGCGATCTGGGAGAACCCGTTCGGGTCGGCGAGGAAGCCGTCGGAGCGGATCGTCAGGATCGCGCCGAAGTCGAAGTCGGCGTCGAGGGAAAACACCTGGCCGGAATAGGTCGAGAGGCGGGCCGTCGGCAGCGTCGTATCGTAGACGAGGCGCAGAGTCCCGTCATGGTCGGCCGGGAAGTGCGACGGCTCGTCTGCGAGGAAGGTGAAGCGCGAGGCGACGTCCCCCTCGCCGATGAACACGTTCTTGCTCTGGCCGGTGAGCGGGTCGGCGTCGAAGCGCTCCACCATCTGGGCGGACAGGGGCGAGAGAAAGGCGGCGCCGAGGACGAGAACGGCCCCGAGCGTGGCGCCGCGGACATGGTGCTCGGTGCGGCGTGCGAGTATCATGGCAGGCTCCTCGTGAGAACGGCGAAAGAGAACGGCGGCAGGCGCGCCGGCAGGGCGGCGACCGGAGCGCCGGTCTCGGCGTTGAAGATCAGGACGCGGGGCGTGAAGAAGTTGCTGTCGGCGACCAGGAGGAAGCCGTCGCCGTCGACCTCGATCGAGGCGATCTCTCCGGCGCTGTCGAAGATCGTCCCCAGGACCTCGCCGGTCGTCGGATTGAACGCCTTGACGAAGTTGTGGAACGAAGCGTCGGACACGACGCAGTAGCCGCGCGTCGCCGAGTGGACGGCGACGGCGCTGACGTTTCCTCCCAGGTCGTCGTCATCGACGAGCAGCCCGCCGGCGCTGCGGGTGACCGGATCGATCGTCTCGATGCCGCCGCTCAGGACGGGCCGGGGGCCGACGCGGCCGGGGAAGAGACCGGCCAGGCCGACGTAGATCAGGCCGGTCGAAGGGGCGTACGACAGCGCCTCGAACGGGTTCTGGCCGTCGAGGTCGATGACGTCCACCACCTGTCTCAGGATCGGATCGACGACCACGACGCGCCCGTTCATGAACTCGGTGAAGGAGGCGTTGGCGTCCTCCATCGTCACGTAGATCAGGCCGTCGTGCAGGAGGGCCTGGTCGGGGCGCGCCAGGTGGTCCGCATTGCGGGCGTAAGGGGCGAGATCGATCCGGTCGACGATGTCCCCCGTCGCGAGATCCAGCACGGCGACGTCGTTGAATCCGGCGCCGTAGCGTGTCACGAACGCCGTGCCGGCGTCTCCGACGGCGCCGGGCGGCGGGACCACGAGGTCATGAGGATTGGCCAGGTTCCCGACCGAGTGCTCGAACAGGGTCGCGAACGAGCCCTCGGGATCGAGCCCCTGGATGTTGTCGAAGGTGAAGCGGTTGACGACGAACGGCCGGCCGTCCTCGACGCGCGCCACCGGGTCGCTGCTGATCACCTCGACGTCGTCGTCCGAGGTCATGAGGGTATCGTAGCGGACCGTGATGACGGCGACCTTCCCGATCGGCCCCTGCAGATCGGTGCCTGCGACCAGGTACCGCCGCCGCTTCACCGCCACGAACGTCCCCGGATCGGGGATGCCGTAGAGGGTCGCGGCGCCGGCCACCCGCCGCGCCCCGTTCAGGGCGCTGCCGGTGAGACCGACGAGCAGTCCCGCGTTTCCGACCCGGATCGGTCCGAACAGGTCGATCGCCAGCACATCGTCGCCGTAGGTCCCCCGGACCGCGATCGGTTGCTGCGCCTCGAACGCCTGCGGCACGCCGCCGGCATTCACGGACGCGATGCGCGCCTTCGCCTCGAAGGCCGGGTCTTCATCCCGCAATGTCGCGTCATCGAAGGTCATCTCGATGTCGAGATCGATGCCGCGGTACGTGAGCCCTGACACGATGATCTCGGTGTCGGGACACGTGACAGAGACGTCGTAGATCGGTTCGAGCCGCGCCGTCCCCGGGCCGGGCAGGACGCCTATCGTCTGCGCCCCCGGGCCGCAGGCGGCGAGCCAGCCGGTCGCGGCGCACGCGAGGAGCGGTCTCAGAATTCCCACGACATCCTCGCGTGAAAGCTCCGCCCGGGAAGCGGGAAGCGGGCGTAGTCGTAGGCTCTCTGGTCGCCCAGGTTCTTGACCTCGAATGTCGCCGTGAGCCCGGGATGGAGACGTAGGCGATAGCCGGCGTCGTGCAGGTAGCGTGCAGGCAGCGCCCAATCGGGCGTGTTCGGCGTGTCGATGAAGTTTCGTCCGACGTAGGTGAAGTCATAGAAGACGCGGCCGCGCCCTGCCTCGAGCGTCGCGCCGGCACTCACTTCGTCCTGCGGCCTGCCCGGCAGCAGGTTGCCGTCGGTGAAACGAGCGCTGACGTCCCGCGGCACCTGGTGCGTGACGTTCAGGCTGCCGTTGAAGAGCTGCCCGAGACCGAGCAGAAACGTCACCTCGACGCCCCTGATGCGAGCCCGGTCCATGTTGTCGGCACGCACGATGCTTTGCGATTTGGGGACGAACTGGATGAGATCCTCGGCGATGGTCTCGAAGATCGTCGCTTCGACCTGCGCCAGGCGCACGGCCCCCGCGGATCGCCGGCGCGCCGCGACGATCCCGAGATCGGCGCTCCGGCCGCGCTCCGGGGAGAGTGCCGGGTTCCCCACGACCGAGCCGCGGTTGCCGAATAGCTCGATGAAATCGGGCAGCCGGAAGAAACGGCCGAAGTTCCCTTTGACGGTCACGCTGTCGCCCGCCCGGACCCGGAACCCAATCTTTCCGGTCAGGGAACGATCGCCCGACAGTCGCGCCACGAGCCCCCCCGCCTCGCCCAGACGGTAGGTGCTGTCGTACGCCTCGTAGCGCAGCGACGGGTTGATCACCAGCCGGTCGGAACCGAACGCCACCTGGTCCTCGAGCGTGACGACCGTGGTGTCACGCGCCGCGCGGCCGAGGTCCGAGGGTCCCTGGATTGCGCGGTCCTGGAGTCCGGCGGTTTCCCGCGAACGCGACGCTAGAAAGGAGATCGCCTGACGTCGCGTGGCGGCCAGGACGAATCCCGCCTCGCTCCCGAGCGACGAGGTGAGATCGATGGCGTCGATCGGCACGCCCGAGAGGCCGAACTGGCCGTCCCGATCGTCGAACTCTTCGCGGTTGCGCGTGAGATCGACGGCCGCCCGCGCCAAGAGACGGCCGCCGAGCAGGCCGGGCACCTCCAGCTCCGGCCGAACCAGGACGCGCCACGTCGTGTAGCGCGCCTCCCGCGAGAGGCAGCAGTCGAGGCCCGGGACTCCCTGATCGCGCGCCAGGACGTCGGTCGAGAGCGTGAAGCGGCTGTGGGGCCCGCTCTTGAGCGTGAGGCGTCCCGCCAGGTGGCCGCGGCGGAAATCGTTGTTGACACGACGGGTGGTCGCGTCGTCGGTCGGGTCGTGCGGCGTGCCGTTGTTGTCGAAGTAGAGGAAGTCGCCCCCGCTGACGGCCGAGTCGAAGCCGAGCGTGTAGTCGCTGCGCCCGTGCGTGCCGGTGACCGAGGCGATCGCCTCGCCCGACCCGAACGAGCCGGCCGAGACCGAGACGGTCGCGGCCGGAGAGACCGTCGGCCGGCGCGTGTGGATCAGAACCGCCCCGCCGATCGAAGCGGCCGGGAGCCCCGCCGGGGTGAAGCCGCGGTACACCTCGATCGACTCGACCTGCCCGAGCGGCAGGTCGGCCAGGTTGACGCCGCCTCCGAGCGCCCGGTTCAGCGGAACCCCGTCGAGATAGACCATCACCTGCTCGGCGCTCGAACCCCGGATCGACACGGTGGCGTACTCGCCACCCAGCCCCCGCACCTGTACCCCGACCAGGTCGCGTAGAAGCTCCGG
>JBGPED010000132.1:0-8927 GCA_041482595.1 Acidobacteriota bacterium | reverse complement strand
CGGGCCGATCGCGCGCGTCGTCCGGGACGCCCGCGAGCCGGGCGTCGGACCATTCCTCCAGATCGACGCTCACGATGCAGAGCGGTCGCTCACCCATGGCGTTTTGCACCGGGACGTCAGCGTTGCCGGAAGCCGGCGATCACGAACGGGAACTCGTCCTGCACCGACGAGATGTCGGTGCTGCAGTAGATGGTGTCCCCCGTCCCGCCCCCGTTGTTGTTGTAGGTCGCGCTGGCCGCGCCGTCGTCGGATGTGCCGAGCACCCCGTCCGGCCCGGAGCAGTCGTCGGACGTCCACATGGTGCCGTCGGGCCCGGCGATGTTGGCGACGAAGTTGGCGCCGGAGATGACCCCGTTGCCGGCGCCGCTGCGCTCGAAGTCCCCCTTGCCGACGGTGAAGATCGTGCCGTTCCAGCCGGCGTTGCCGCTGAAGGTCAGAACGCCGGTGACCCAGAGGAGACCGGCGCCGTTGAGCCCCGGTCCGATGGAGTAATCGCCTTCGATGTACACGATCTTGGGGCTGCCGACAGTCCCGAGGGAGCCGGTGGACGTCGAGCTGTTGCCGACCACGTCGGCCGCCGCCCGGACCTTGCGCGCCAGGTCGTGCAGGTAGTCGCAGTCCTTCCACGACGGATCGATGCTGCCGCTGATGTTGTTGACAGTGTCCACACCGGTGTTGCCGCCGGAGGTGTAGTTGCCCGGCTTCTGCACCCCCGCCTCCGCAGTCGTTTCGGAGGCGCTGCCGATGACGCCCACGACCGGCACGGCGAGGCCCGGGATGCCGCTGCCGCCGCAATCGTCACCCATGTACTTCTTCGCGTTGCTGTTCCCTCCGTCGAAGTTGGCCGACGGACCGATCATCGTAATCGTGGAGGGCATCGACGGGAAGGAGTCTCTCTCGACGATCGCCTGGACGATCTCGTTGGCGTAGTTCGGGCCGGTGCCGATGGCGGTGATCATCACCCGATCGTTCGAGTCGGCCAGGCTGGCCCGGCCGTCCACGGCGTCGTTGGTCAGGAAGGCGGCGTACTTCCCCTGGCTGAAGGCGGTCATCGACTTCAAAGGCACGTCGTCGCCGTACCCCGTGAAGCCGGTCACGTCCCCGTTCGAGTCGAACACCGGCTTGAGCGCCGCAGGATCGAAGTCGATGACACCGTTGGGACCGGCGGCGGTGGTCAGCTCGTCGTTGAAGCTGCTGCGCAGCGCCTCGGTGGCGCCGGAGAGGTTCACCACGCGCAGCGTCTCCCGGGCGTCCTCCAGCCCCGCCTCGGAGGCGTAGAACACCGTCTTCGAGCGCAGGTCGACCTGCCCCGTCTTCATCTCGTTCTCCGAGACGAACAGGAGGGCCGCCCCCATGGCCGTCAGGAGCACCAGGACGAAGATCGCCATCACCAGGGCCGAGCCGCGCTCGTCCTGCCGCGCGCGCCCGCCGTCCTGCGCTCGATCATCCGCCGGAGTTGTCATAGTTTTTTCCTCAGGACCACCTCGCTCGAGACCGTGTACCGGATGTACTGCCCCGAGCGCGGATCGGGCACAGGCGACTGGGCGGTGATCCGCACGGTGATGCGGGTCGGGTTGGTCGTCGAATCGGCCACGAACATCGTCTCCGCCGTGCCGTCGCCGTCGGAATCGTTGCCGATCGAGTCCGCCAGGATGACGTACGGCTGGGTCGTATCGCTGCTCTGGCGCCACTCGATGCGGTCCGTGGTCCACCGGATGGTCACGTCCTCCCCCGCGTCGTTCGTGTCGCCGTCCTCGTTCAGATCGGCGAACACCTCGAGGTAGTTGTTGCTGTTCGTCGGCGACGGGTCGAGGGCGACCGCGGCGAACCCGGCGTTGCGCGGGTCCCAGCCGGCGGTCCGGATCGTCTGGACGATCATCGACAGGCAGCTGCGCGCGTTGGACTGGACCTCGGCGCTCATCTGCTCGGCCCGGTTCACCTGAGAGTTCTGGATCAGGAGGCCGGCGACGCCTCCGAGGACCATCGACAGGAGGGCGAGGCTCACGAGGAGCTCCACGAGGGTGAAACCGCTCTCGGACCGCGCGGTCTTCATCGCGCCCTCAGGGAGATCAGCGTGACCTCCTTGGCGTTGCCCATCGCCTGCCGCGCGGCGATGGCCCGCACGCTGATCGTCTTGACGGTGGCGGGGCTGCCGTTGTCCACGATCTGCCAACGCACGGTGAACTTCGGGTTCGAGGTGTCGCTGAAGCCGCTCACGTTCGAGGTCAGGCTCCCTCCCGCCGCAAGCGTGTAGAAATCGCTCGCCCGCAGGTCTTCCATCCAATCGACCGCGGCGGCCCCCACCGACCCCATGTCGGCCCCGGCGGCGGTTTCCTTCATGGCGAAGATGAACATCGGCGCCGCCGCCACGATCCCGACAAAGAGGAGCGCCAGGGCCAGGAGGACTTCGACCAGGGAGAAGCCGCGCGACTCACGCCTCATCATCTTCAGGACCCCAGCTCCCAGGTCGAGCCGTCCCAGCGCTCGACGCGCACCCCTCCGGCGCCATACAGGTTGACCCGGTAGCTGCCGTCGCCTCCCTGGATCGCGACGAGGCCGGCCCCCGCCGAGACACTCCCGTCGGACGCGAAGGTCGCGCCGTACAGGTTGCCCCCCAGGGACGTCAGGGTCACGGCGGAGCCGCTGTCGGGTCGCGCGAACGAGATCTTCGACGAGAGCGTCGCGTCGTTGAGCAGGATGTCGTCGGTCGTGCTGGCGGGATCATTCAGATCGAACACGGTCATCCGCCGGCTCGAGGTGTCGATCTGGAAGCGGCAGGAGCGGTTGCGCGAAATCGCGTGCACGCGGGCGAGTTGCAGGTACTGCTGCACCTGGTACACGGCGCCGCGCATCTCCTCGCGTCCGAGCCACGGGATCGTGTACGTGGCGACCGCGGTCGCGATGATCGCCACGACGACCATCACGACGGTCACCTCGGCGAGGCTCATTCCCTGTTCGCTGCGCATGGATCGACCTCTGCCTGCCCGGCAGAACTTAGGGCCCGGATCGGGACAAGTCAAAGAGCCCCTTGGCTTAAGGGGGCCTCCGGTCCGGGATCAGGCGGCCTGCGGGCCGGCGGGGAGGTGCAGGTGCTCCGGCAGGAGGTGGTCCCCCTCCCCCAGGATGAGGGCGCGCTCGATGGTGTTCTCGAGCTCCCTGACATTTCCCGGCCAGGAGTACGCCGCGAGCGCCCTCAGCGTCTCCGGCGGGAGCGCGATCGTTCCGCGCTTCTTCTGCTCGGCGGCGAACTTCTTGACGAAGTGCCGGGCGAGGATCGGCACGTCCTGCAGGCGCTCGCGCAGGGGGGGCACGGTGATCGGGAAGACCGACAGCCGGAAAAAGAGATCCTGCCGGAACGCACCCTGCACGGCGAGGGCTTTCAGATCCTTGTTGGTGGCCGCGACCAGGCGGATGTCCACGGTCCGGGTCTCGGTCCCCCCGACCCTCTCGAACTGGCGCTGCTCGATGACGCGCAGGACCTTCCCCTGCAGGCCGAGCGACAGGTCGCCGATCTCGTCCAGGAACAGCGTCCCCTTGTCGGCGATCTCGAACTTGCCCCGCTTCGTCCCCGACGCGCCGGTGAACGCCCCCTTCTCGTAGCCGAACAGCTCGCTCTCCAGGAGGTTCTCGGGGATGGCGGCGCAGTTGATCGGGAAGAACGAGTGCGCCTTCCGACCGCTCTGGTGATGCACGGCGTGCGCGAACAGCTCCTTCCCCGTGCCGCTCTCCCCCAGGAGCAGGACCGTGGCGTCGGTCGGGGCGACGCGTCGCACCTGGTCGAGAGCGCCCTTGAGGGCCGGGCTGTCGCCGAGGATCTCGGGGACCTCGAGCTCCTGCGAGAAGCGCACCTTCAGGAGAGTGTTCTCGCGCAGAAGGCTTCTGTGATCGAGGGCCCGGCGGATCAGGGCCAGGAGATGGTCGGTGTCGACCGGCTTCTCGAGGTAGTCGTAGGCGCCGGCCTTCATGGCGCCGACGGCATCGCGGATCGTCCCGAACGCCGTCATGAGGATGACCGGCATCTCGGGGTCGGCGGTTTGGGCCGCCTTCAGGACCTCGTGGCCGTCGGCCCGTGGCAGGCGGAGGTCGGTCAGGACCATGGCGAAGCGGTCGCGCCCGATCTTGTCCATCGCCGCCCGCCCGTCCGGCGCCTCCTCGACCCCGAAGCCCTCCGACTCCAGCGTTTTCTTCAGGACGGCGCGCAGGCTCTCCTTGTCCTCCACCAGGAGAATGCGGTCCGCGGCCTTCACCGGGACTGCGATTCCTGCGCGAAGCGCGTCTCGACCGAGGCCAGCTCGTCCCGGGCCGTGTCGAGCTCCTCCTGGACGCTCTTGATCTCCGTGTCGACCTGGTCGATGAGGTCCTTCACCTTCAGCTTCTTGTCGTTCTCCTTGTCCTCGTCCGTCTGCGGCGGGGGCAGTGGCGGGAACAGGCCTGCGACCGGGTACTTTCCCGCTCCAGGGGTCGCAGTGAGGCCCCTGCCTGGGCCCTGGATGGGAGTGGGCGGTGGGGGCGGCTCGCCGGGCTTGGCCGGCGGGTTCTGGGTCTGCGTCTGGCCTGCGAGAAGCGGTGCAGGGTTCGAGAGGGCATCGCGCTTGGCGTTCAAGTAATCGAGGCGGGACTGCAGCTTGGCGATGCGATCGCGCGCCGTCTCGATCTGCATCTGGCGGAACTTTTCCTTGGCTTCCCGGTCCTTGAATGGCTTCAGCGGGTCCTGGTCCGGAACCGCGGCGGCGGTCTTCGGCCTGAGCTTCGCGTGGGGTGCATTCGCAGTCTTCCCGGCCACCGTCGTCCCGGCCGTCGGAGTCCTGGCCGCCGCGCCGGCGTCGCCTTCCTCCTCCCCCTCGTCGTCTTCCGGCTGAGGGACCGGCTTGTGATATTTCTCCAGGTCGAAATCGTCGAACCGCAGGGCAGGTTCCGTGGTCTGCGCCGGCAAGGCCGGTTTCGCGGGGGCGCCCAGACGCTTCGCCTGCGCCGCCGGGACCCTGGGTGTCGGGCTCGGCTTCGGCGCGGGGGTCGCCGCGGGCTGTGACGTCGTGCTCCTGGCGGCCTCGGTGCTTCCAGGTTCCTGGCCGGTCTTCCCGGAGGAGGACGCGGCAGTCCGATCGTCGGCCAGGACGTGCGATCCGCCCGGCAGGGCGAGAACGCAGATGCCGGCGAGGATCGCCCCGGCCACTACGGTCGAAGCGAACCGCGCGGTCTCAGGTTCGCGCTGCCTTCTCGAGTTCCGGGGTTTCGGATCCATCACCTCTCTCCGGTGACGGAAATGTAGTGTCCGGCGGGGCGAGGATCAAGCCGACGGCCGCCTGCTGCCCTCGCGTCAGAGCCCCGTCTGCCAGGACGAGATGATGACGCGCGGCATGTTCATCCCCTTGCGCGGCCAGTTCCCCTTGACGAGGCTCTCGTCGAAATAGAAGCCAGGGTCGCCGCTGCCATCCAGCACGCCCTGCTGGGCGACGAACGACCCGAAATAGACCGCGTTGCCGCTGGCGGTGAACGTACCGCTGTTGTACATGACGCCGTCCAGGACCGTGGTGGTCTGGAACGGCAGACCGATGGGGTCGTACTTGGGGCCGGTCGTGGACGGGGAATAGGTGCCGGCCGTGCAGACGTCGGCGTCGGTGCAGTAGCGTGTGGTGGTGGCGGTGTCGTAGTACGACCCGCCTGCCACGGCGCCGTTCCGGACGATGTAGGTCCCGGTCAGCGTCCCGGGGTATTGCAGGTTTACGAATCCGCTCCCGTCAATCGGCTCGCCCGGCGGGATGAGCGTGCGGAGGACACCCATGCCGCCCGACCCTGTCGTCTGGAAGGTCGCGGTATTGAGGTAGGCGAAGCCGACCAGGCCGTCCCAGTTGTCCGAGCTGTTGATGCTCGTGCCCGGAGTGAGGTTGGTCGTCGGGTAGGTGTCGGAGTAGAGGCCTCGCGGCGGCTGGCCGTCGCGAGTGTCGAAGAAGAAGATGCCGCTCTTCCCCGAAGTTGCCGCCGCGAACGTCTCGGCCGTGCCCGTGCCGTCCAGCTTGTACGTCGTGGTGTTGGTGCCCGGGTTCGAGCTGCCGTAGGTGTAATAGTAGTTCCCGCGGTTGCCTCCCTGGGCGATCGATTTCCACAAGTTGTAGTCGAACGCCGGACAGTTGATGACCGTGTTCTGGAAAATGTTGGAGTGGCTCGTGGTGCCGTCACCCGGATAGGGGCTCACCGGGTACGGCTGAGGGTTCGATGTGGCGGGAGACAGACTCGTGATCGACCCGCCTGAGATGAACTTGAACCATGGGTCCTCGATCGGGTTGTTGTTGATGGCTGCGTCGGCCGCCCATGTGGCAAGGTTGTGGGGCGTCGCATCGGTGTAATAGGTCCCCGGGTCGTTTAAGGCATACGGCAGCCCCGTTGGCACCTTGCTGTTCAGGTTGCTCGGGAGGTCGGCGGCGGCCAGGGCCGAACCTGTCCCCCAGTGGATTTCGAAGCTGCCGGTGTACCCCAAATTGGAGCACGACTGCAGTGGTCCGACCGGCCCGGGGACCGGGATCTCGTTGACCACCGCCTTGACGACCCGCGTGGCGATCTGGCGCTCGTTGACCGTCCCCGGGTACATGAAAACACCGGCCGTGACCTTGATCGTCGCGACGCCGAGCCGAGTGAGGGCGCCGCCGATGCTCGCGGAGGGCGGGCCGTAGACTTCGATCCGCGAGATGCGGGCCCGCAGGTCCGGCTTCGGGAAGTTCGGGAACAGGGTGTTGTTGATGGTCGTCAGGTGGGCCGCGCTGACCACGAGGTCAGGCCCAGCGGTGGGGAACGAGGCGTCGGCCCCGGTCTCGACGCCCAGGAACGTGTTCGCCAGGGCCGACCGGTAGGGGCGGTCGAAGATCGGACTGGTCGTCAGGGTCGAGTCTTTGTAGATCGGCCTGGTCGCGTCCCCCGACACCCCTTGCACGCGGGCCGTCCCGGGGTTGGCGTCGTTGTCGAACACGCGCAGCGCGCGATCGACGTTGCCGACCGTCGGGACCAGGTAACCGGTCGAGGTCGGGTCGTTGAACCAGCCGGTCACGAGTCTCGCGCCGGCCTCCGCGACGTACATGGCGGTCGCCGCGTTGCGCTCGTTCTCGGCGATGGTGCTCTCCGTCTGCGCCATCATGAGGTAGGACAGGCCGAGCAGGGCCAGGATTACCGTCACCAGGGTGGCGATGATCAGGGCCGAGCCCTGCTCACCCTTGCCGTCGTAAACGTCACGTCCGTGCATTGGACTGATCTCCCTGATCATGATCGCGCTCCTACGGGCACGACCCGCTGGTCGACACGGTGATCGCCTGGGCCGGGCTGACGCAGAACGTGCAGGCGCCGGCCAGGCCCGTGGTGTCCGTGAAGTTGTATTTGAGGGTGATCGTCTCCCCGGCCACCGAAGCGTCCCAGATGTTGAGCGTCCCGTTGGTTGCACATGCGGTGATTTGAGGCGCCAGGAACGACGGCGTGCAGACCGCCGGGCTGAGCTTGTTGGCCCCGGGGCCGCAGAAGCTCGTCCCGGTCGGGAGCTGGATCTCGCCGATGTGGCGCGTGCCCGGGTTCGTCCAGGTCACCGTGATCTGGTTGATATCGAGACCCTTGGTGTAGGTGTTCTTCAGGTTCAGCCCGAGCTTGTTGGTCTTGGGGCTGCCCGACGAAGGAGTCAGCGTGGCACCCGAGGCCGCCAGCTGGCAAGGCAGGTTGTTCGTCCGGGTGTACTTGGTCGTCAAGGACGCGATGCAGCCCCGGTTGTTCTCGATCTCCCAGTAGATCGTGAAGATGCCGGTGTCAGTGGACGACCACGTGACGGTGCTCGGCGTCGAGGTGATGCTCGCGAACGTGTTGTCCAGCGCCACGGAGCCGTCCGAATCCTTCGTGATGTGCACCCGTCCCACGTAGCTCGGGTCGGTGCCGCCCGAGATCGCCAGCGAAATCGTGACATCGCCGCCGCCCGAGGCATTGTTCGCTGGGGATTGGACGATCGTCCCGTTGAATACACAGGTCGCGGAGGCGCCGTCCGACTGCGCGCTCTCGTTCGGGCAATAGTCGAGCGCCGACACCTTGTAGAACGCCGCCTCGGTCTTGAGGTTGTTCTTGATCGACAGGATGTTGTCGTCGTAGGTGGGCGGCGTCGTGGTCGGCGTCGCCGTCCCGACGAGAGCGTAGGTCAGCGACGGGTCGGACGGGCTGAGCGAAGTCGCGCCCAACGCGCGGTAAATCTTGTACTGCTCCACCGTGATCGGCAGGGGCGTCGGCGTCGCGGTGTTGGCCGTCACGGCCGTCCACTGCACGCGCATGGTGTTCGGGTCGAGGCGCGTGGCGCTCACGCCGGTCGGCGCCTCCGGGGTGTAGAGCGTGTTCGCGCGCCCGGTGACGATGGCGCTCCGCGCCCCCTCCGTCCCGCACAGATCGACCGCCGACACCTTGTAGAAGAAGTCCTTGCAGGACGTGACCGTGTCCTGGACCGCCTCGGTCCCGACCGGCACGTCCAGGGGGGTCTTGATCACCGTGGCCGTTGTGAATGCGGAGGTGGAGTCGCGGTAAACATTGTAGCCGGCGAGGTCGCGCAGGATCGTGGCGCCGCCGATCGAGTTCGGGTCGCCTGAGAGCGACGTGCCGACCGTGTTGACCTTCAGATCGTCCCAGTTGAGCTGGACCTTGCCGTCGAGGGTCGAGGGCATCCCCGAGGTGGTGGAGTAGTAGGACGCCGTCAGGTTCAGCGGCGTGCCCGGCGTCGTGTTGTTCACGACCTGCCCGCACGGCGGAGACAGGGCCGGCGCCCAGCCGCTCTGGTTCCCCGCCAGGTCGCGGGCCTGCACCTGGAAACAGTAATTGTTCAGCTGGATCAACCCCGAGACGAAACCGTGGCCCAGGTAGTCGAGAGTGCCGTAATCCAGGTGCGGGTAGGTGAAGCTGCGCGTCGAGAACGCGGTCGG
>JBGPED010000131.1:0-9018 GCA_041482595.1 Acidobacteriota bacterium | reverse complement strand
CGTTCGCGGCGCCGCGGGGTCGGCTGCGAGGCGCCGCGACGACCGCGATGTGAGTCATCGCGGAGGAGCGGCAACGACCCAGACGGCCCCGCGCCGCCACGAACCCGCAGGGCACATGGGGATTGCGGCCCCATGCTTCGTTCCTCGTCGTCAACGATGCAGCCGGCATCGTTTCCTCCTCGCGCCTCGCCTGGGACTCGCAAGCCCCATGTGCGCGGCCCATGCCATTACTCGGACACACTCCTAGGTCGCCTGCTCCTTCTCGTCGCCGGCCCGCGCCGAGACGATCTCGGCCAGGTGCACCGGGTCGCCAAGCCGGGCGATCTCCGCCGGACGGCCCACGACGATGAGACCGTCCCCGGCTTTGAGATCTGTCGAAGGGTCGGGGATGATGCGGCGCTCCTGGCCGCCGGGCATGCGGCGCTTCAGCTCGATGACGTTGACGCCGAAGCGCTGGCGGGCGCCGAGCTCGCGCAGGGTCATGCCGGGGAACGACTCGGGGAGGGTCACGAGGGCGACGACGTACTCCGCCGGCAATTCGACGAACGTCGTCTCGGGACGCTCGCCGGCGCGCGGCTTGTCGAAGCGCGCCAGGCGCGCCTCCTTGTGCAGGATCTCCTGGCTGTACAGCGCCATGATGTCCCCGGCCGAGAGCTCGCCGACCAGGCGACGCGTGTCGAGCGAATCGACCACCGGCAGCCGGTCTCGGCTGACCTGCGACCACCGCCCGATCGCCTCGCTCAGACGGTCGTTCTCCGTCAGGACCGGGACGTTGGGGTACATGACGTCCTTGGCGCGCAGGGCCTGCGCGGCTTCGGGGTTGCGGACAGGCTCCGCCAGGTCGCCGAGGGTGATGGCGCCGCTCAGGCGGCCGTCCTCGCCGACGACGAACAGCTCCTTGCGCCCCTCCTCCAGCATCCGTTTCATGACCACGCCCACGGTCTCGAGCTCGTTCACGGGAGCGGCGCTCGAGCGCATGAGGTCGCGCACCTGGATCGTGTCCATCACCAGCTCCTCCATCCGCCCGCCCAGCCTCACGCCCCTTTCGACGAGCGGCTCGGTGTAAATCGACTCGCGGTGCAGGAGGCGCGACGCCACGACCGCACCGGTGCAGGCGACCATGAGCGGCAGGATGATCTGGTAGTCCCCCGTCAGCTCGAAGATGATCATGATGGCGGAGAGCGGCACCTGCGTCGTGCCGGCCACCATCGCCCCCATGCCGACCAGCGCATAGGCCCCGGGAGTCGACGTGGTCAGCGGGAAGGTCTCGTGGCACCAGGCGCCGTAGGTGTAGCCGAGCGCCGAGCCCATGAACAGGGTCGGCGTGAACAGCCCGCCCGAGCCACCCGAGCCCGCGGTCAGGGCCGTCGCGACGAGCTTCAGGATCGGCAGGACGATGATCAGCTGCAACGGCAGCTCCTCGCGCAGCAGCTCGTTGGTCGTGTCGAAGCCGTTGCCGAAGACGTGCGGGTAGAACACGCCGATGAGCCCGACCAGGGCGAAGCCGACGACCGGCTTGATCCATTCCGGGATCGGCAGCCGCTTGAATCCCTTTTCGGACCCGCGCAGCACCACGATGCACAGCGCCGAGGCGACGCCGATGCCGATTCCCATCGCCAGGTAGTGCCCGAGCTCCCAGCCGGTCACGAGTGTCGCGTGTTGCGGCGGCGTGTACGCCGGGTAGGCGCTGATGAGACGGCGCGAGATGACGGTGCCGATGGCCGAGGCGACGACGATCGGGCCGAACGACTCGAGGGCGAAGTTGCCGAGGACCACCTCGAGCGCGAACAGGGCGCCGCCGATCGGGGCGTTGTAGGCGGCCGCGATGCCGGCGGCGGCACCGCATCCGACCAGGATGTTGAGGCGATTGCCGCCCAGGTGGAATCGGCGCCCGAGCAGGGATCCGATGGCGGCGCCCATCCGCACGAGCGGCCCCTCGCGGCCGAGCGAGCCGCCGGTGGCGACCGTGCAGAGGGTCGCGAGCGCCTTGATCAGGCTGCGGCCGAAGGGAAGATACCCGCCGCGCTGCGCCACGGCCTCGATGATGCCCGCGGTGCCGTGCCCTCCGACCGGCTGGCGGGTGATCAGGATGATGAGGCCGACGAGCGCCCCCCCGAACGTCGGGATGGCGAAGCGCTGCCAGGCCGGGAGAAGCAGGGCGTGACGCAGGAGCTCGTGGCGCGATCCCCAGAAGAGCCCCTGCACGAGACCGAGGAGGCGGACCAAGGCGATCGCCGCGAAGCCGGTCGCGACCCCCGTCAGCGGCACCATGACGAGGAAGCGTTTCTCGCCCGGCGGGCGGGTCCGGAGCGAGGCGAACGGCCGCCAGTCGGCGAACTGCTTGAGCCATCTCATCCGCGCTCCATTCTAATGCCTGGGATGGCGCGACGCCGCTCTGCTAGAATATCCGCCTTCGATGACCTCGCGACAACCCGCCCCACCACACCCATCTATCCTGATGATGGCGGCGCCCCTGGTGCTGTCGTTCGGGATGCGCTCGCTGTTCACCTTCGTGGACATCGCGTTCGCCTCGAGGCTGGGCGACGCGGCCATCGCGGCGGTCGGCGGGCTATCGTTCCCCTACGAGATCCTGATGATCGCCTGCTGGGTGGGTGTATCAACTGGACTGACCTCGAACCTGTCGCAGGCCATGGGGAAGAGGCAGGGGGCGCGCATCGAGCAGATCCTGTCGGTGTCGCGCACGATCGTCTGGTCGCTCGTGCCGCTGTTCTCGGCCATCGCCGTGTCCATCTACTTCGGGGCCTACCACATGGGTCTCGACCCGGTGCTGGCGCGCCAGTTCTCGATCTACGGCGGCGTCCTGATCGGCGGGTCGGCCTTCACCGCGTTCTGGTCAATCATCCCCGACTCGATCGTCAAGGCGCACCACGACACCAAGTCGACGATGTGGGCCGGCATCTGGTCCAACCTGATCAACGTCGGCCTCAACACCCTGTTCCTGTTCGTGTTCCACTGGGGTGTCTTCGGGATCGCCCTCTCGACCGTCCTCGGAAGGTTCGGCGGGCTGGTGTACGCGCTGCGCAAGGCGGCCCGGCACGAGGCGGCGCGCCAGGCCAGCGGCCTCGACACCGACCCGACCCTCGACCCCCACCCCCTGCGATCGTTCCTGTCGCTCGCGCTCCCCTCGTCCATGACGTACGGGCTCATGGCGGTGGAGACGGGGCTGGTGAACTGGCTCCTGGCCCGGCAGCCGAACGCGACCGAGTCGATCGCGGCTTACGGAATTTATTCGCGCGTCCTGCAGTTCGCGGCCATGCCGATCATCGCCGCCGCGGTCGCGGTCCTGCCCTACGTCGCGCGCCGCTTCGGCGAGGGGAACATCCGGGCGATCCGTGACGGGATGCGCCAGATCCTCCTGGTCGCGGTGGTCTATTGCATCGGCCTCGTCACCCCCGCCATGCTCATGGGGGGCCCGTGGCTCGCCCGCGCCCTGGCCGAGTCGCCGTTGACCGCCGAGCTCGCCATCGTCGCGCTCGCCCTCTGCCCTCTCGCCTGCCTGGCGATGGTCCCGTTCACGCTCTGCCGTCCCGCCTTCGAGGGTCTGCAGCGCGGCCGCCCGGGGTTGACGATGGCGGTGTTCCGCTACGCCGTCCTGACGATCCCGTTCGCCTTCGCCGGCATGAAGGCGGCCCACGGTCTGGGCCGGCCCGCCCTGTACGGGCTCCTCGCCGGTCTCATCGGCGCGAGCGGCCTCGCCTCGGTGGTCTTCTTCGCCTGGATGCGGAGGTTCCTGGGCGATCTCGAGGCGCAGGAGCGCGCCGCGGCCCCGCGCGCACAACCCGGTCCCGCCGGCCAGCCCGGTGCCGCGCGCTTCTCCGCCCCCGCGACCCTCGCCGGGGTGCCGCCGGCGCCGATCTCCACTCGACAGAACGCCCCCGAGAATTAAATTGTAGGTTGTGCGCGATCGGACGACCTTCCCGGGGCTGCTGATCTGCCTCTTCGTGTCGGGGGCGAGCGGCCTCATCTACGAGGTCGCCTGGGTCCGCTCCCTCGAGCTGGTGTTCGGCGCCACCTCGTTCGCCGTCGCGACGGTCCTGGCCGCCTTCATGGGAGGGCTGGCGCTCGGCTCCTGGCTCATGGGGATGGCGGCGGCCCGGCTCGAACGGTTCCATCCCCTGCGGGTGTATGCCGCCATCGAGTTGCTGATCGGTGTGGCCGGCTCGCTCGTCCCGGTAGCACTGCGCGCCCTGGTCCCCCTCTACCAGTCGATCTGGAGCCACTTCCACTCCTCCTTCGCGGTCTTCAGCCTGTGGCGCTTCCTGCTGTGCGGCGCCGTCCTCCTGGTGCCGACCGCCCTGATGGGCGCGACGCTGCCGATCGCCAGCCGCCTCGCGACGGGTGGCGCCCCGCGCGCGGACGGCGACGGATGGAGCGTCGGGCTGCTCTACGCCTGCAACACGCTGGGCGCCGTGGTCGGCTGTGCCGCCGCCGGGTTGTCGCTCCTTCCCACCCTCGGGCTGCGCCGCACGGAGTGGGTCGCGGTCGGGCTGAACCTCCTCGCCGCGGCGGGCGCTTTCCTCGTGGCAGGACGGAGCGCGGTCCTGCCGCAGAGGCCGGGACAACCGCGCGATCGACACGAAGCCGCGGCCGACGCGACGATCGGTCGCGCCGCCACGGTCCTCATCATCCTGTACGCGGTCTCGGGGGGCGTGGCCATGGTGTACGAGGTCGCCTGGAGCCGTCTCCTCGTCCTGGTCCTCGGGTCGTCGACCTACTCCTACACCATCATGCTGACGACCTTTCTGGCGGGCCTGGCGCTCGGCGCCTGGCTCGGCGCGCGTCTCCTCAAGGACTGGCCCGACCCTCTCCTGGCGGCGGCGCTCTGCCAGGTCCTCGTGGGCCTGTCCACCTACTTCGGCCTGTTCCTGATGCGGGATCTGCCGTATCTCTACGTCGTGGCGCACAATCGCCTGCAGCCGTCGCCCCGGGGGCTGATCCTCGTGCAGCTGGCGCTCGCCGCGGGGCTGATGATCCTGCCGACGCTGGGCCTCGGGGCGATGTTCCCGGTCACCATCGGCGGGCTGCGGCCCATGGGCGACAGGGCGCCGCGCGTCGTCGGCCGCGCCTACTCCTGGAACACCCTGGGCGCGATCCTCGGCTCGGTCGCGGCCGGCTTCTGGCTCGTGCCGCGCTGGGGCAGCCGCAACGCTCTTCTCTTCGGCGTCGCCGCGAGCGCGCTGCTCGGTCTCCTGGGTCTGACGCAGGCGCGTGTCACGTCGGGCCGCCGGTTGCGCCTCCTTCTCGCCGTCGCCGTCGTGGCCTTCCTCGTCAACCTGACGGTGGCCGCCCCCGTCCTGCCCGAGGAGGTCCTGTCGAGCGGCGTGTTCCGCTACGCCGATCGCTACCGCGGAGTCGATCGCGCGGCCTTCTTCGAGCGCGTGAAGGAGAGCCACGGCGAGATCCTGATGTTCAAGGAGGGGCTGACCTGCACCGTCACCGTCTTCCGCACCACCGCGGCGCGCACGCTCCTGGTGAACGGCAAGCCCGACGCCTCGGTGCCGCCCGGCCTCCCCGAGCCGTCCGTGGGCCACACGAGCGCCCGGCCGGGGGACCTGCCGACGCAGGTGCTCGTGGCGCAGGTGCCGCTGCTCCTGGCGCCCCGGACGGATCGTGTGCTGGTCGTGGGTCTCGGCAGCGGCGTCACGCTCGGTTCGGCCCTGACCCACCCGGTCAAGGAGGTCGAGTGCGTCGAGCTGGAGGACGCCGTCGTGCAGGCGAGCCGCTTCTTCGACGACGTGAGCGGATCGCCGCTTCGCGACCCGCGCGTGCGACTGGTGGTGAACGACGCGCGCAACCACCTGCTGGTGACACGCGAGCGCTACGACGTCATCGTGTCCGAGCCCTCGAACCCCTGGGTGGCGGGCGCCGCCAGCCTGTTCACCAGGGATTTCTTCGACCTGGCGGCCCGGCGCCTGGCCCCGGACGGCCTGTTCTGCCAGTGGCTGCAGCTCTACGAGACGACGGCGGACGATTTCCGCGCCATCCTGCGCAGCTTCGCCGCCGTGTTCCCCGAGGTCCACGTGTTCCGCGTCGATACCGACACCATCCTGGTCGGATCGAAGGGCGGTGCCGGGGTCCGGCTCGATGCGCTCCTGGCCCGCCCCGGCGGAGGGCCCGCCCGGGACCTCGAGCGCATCGGCATCGTCGACCCCGGAGACCTGCTGGCCCACTACTGGATCGGCGGCGCCGAGCTCCGCTCTTTCCTCGCACCCGGCCCGCTGAACACGGACGACAACATGCTGATCGAGTTCGCGGCGCCCCTCCGGATGCTGTCCCGCCGTAAGGAGGCCCAGGAGGAGCAGTCCAGGGAGCTGGCGGGGCTGTTCGCCGGGCGGACCACCGGGGTCATGCCCCACCTCGGCCCGAGGTCCGCCGACCCGCACGCGCAGGCCCGGTTCTGGGCGGGGATCGCCGGATCCACGCTGGCGGGCGGCTACCCCGACCTCGCCGTCGTGTACGCCTCGCGCTCGCTGCGCGCCGAGCGCAACCCGGAGGCGGCGCGCGTCTACGGCGCGTGCCTGGCGCGCTCCGGGAACCGCGGCGCGGCGCGGCCGTGGCTCGGCGCCGCGGCGCGCGAGTTTCCCCGGGACGCGGCCCTGCTGCGCTCCCTCGTCGAGCTGGAGCGCGACGAGCGGGACTGGCCCGCCGTCCGCGGCGACGCGCGGAAACTCCTGAAGCTCGCCCCCGACGATCGGCGGGCGCGCTACTTTGAGGGGGAAAGCCTCTACCACCTCGGCGAGCGCCAGGCCGCTTACGAGACGCTGGCCGCTCTCCGGCCGGCCGGCCCGGCGGGCGGTGCCATGCAGCGTGCTTTGGCGCGGGGAACGGCCGCGCAGACGCCGGATCTCGGCCTCTACCTCGGCTCGCTCCACAGCGCCGCGGGCCGACCTGCCGACGCCATAGCACCGCTCCGGGAGCACCTCGGCATCCACCCGGCCGATCGCGAGGCGCGCGCTCTTCTGGCCGGAGCGCTCGAGACGACGGGGAGAACGCGGGAAGCGCTCGCCGAAAGGCGCCGCCTCAGTCCCACAGCACCGCAGCAGGCGCGGGCCCGGCTCGAGGAGGCCGAGGCCGCGTGGGACCCCGG
Source organism: Acidobacteriota bacterium (assembly GCA_041482595.1). Taxonomy (GTDB): domain Bacteria; phylum Acidobacteriota; class Polarisedimenticolia; order Gp22-AA2; family Gp22-AA2; genus Gp22-AA3. The sequence goes on along the minus strand of JBGPED010000131.1, from coordinate 1,910 downwards.
TCCGCGCGAGCGCACCCGCATGCTTCTGGAGGAAGCCCGCGAGTACGATCCCGACAACGACGCCATCGCCTTCCTCCTGGCGCGCTCGCGCGTCCGTCTGGGTGACCTCCCGGGCGCCATCAGCCTGCTCGAGGAGGTCCTCGACGCACATCCCGATCACCCCTGGGCGGTCGGGTATCTCGGCCAGCTCGACGCGGCGGACGGCAACGCCGCGCGCGCCGGGATCCTGGCGCAGCGCTACCTGGCGCTGACCGGCCGGTCCTGGGACGCGATCACCGACCCTTAGCGATCTGACAGGGACGTGGTCCGGATTTACCGCGAGACGACGAAGAGGATCTTCTGCCCGCGCAGGGCGCGCTCGTTCAGCACGGTCACCTCGACCGTCCCGTCCTCGGCGAAGCGCACGCCGATGTCGCGGCCTTCCTTCAGGAAGGTCGGGACGATGCGCACGTCGCTGATGTGGTCGATGCCGAACTGGCTCGGCTTGAGGGTGATCGATTTCGTCTTGGTGAGGTCGATGTTGTTGGCGAACTTGACCTCGCCGATGTTCTCGACCTTGTTGACGGTCTTGAGGACGCCCCGGGCCCGCAGGCGCTCGGCCAGGTCGGCGTCGTACCAGACGGAATTCTGGTGCTCGGCGAGCTTCTCGCCGGTGATCCGGGCGCTCTCCTCGGCCTTCGTCTTGTCCAGCTCGAGCTGCGACACGGTCGACTCGAGCCCCGCCTTGCGCGCTTCGAGATCGGCGATCTCCTTCTGCAGACTGTCGCGGATCTCCTCGAGCTGGGCCTTCTCGTCCTGCAGCGTGTTCGCCTTGGCGACGGCGGAGTCCTTCTCCTGGATCAGCCGCATCTCCTTGGCGCGGACCAGGGCCAGCGGGCTGTGCGAGGCGGCGCCCTGCGCCACCCAGGTGCCGAAGAAATCCTTCGCCGGGTCGTAGTAGAAGTGCACCTTCATCCCCTTCTCGAGGTTGGTCTCCATGATGTTCAGGCGGGAGATCAGCTCCTTGGCGCGCGACTCGGGGATCCCCTTGTCCTTTTCCAGATACTGCATGGCCAGCTTCATGTGCGTGTCGCCCGGCTTCACGTCGACGCCGTCGCCGGGGAGCAGGCCTTCGAGCTGCGTGACCTTGTTCTGCAGGTCGCGGATCTTCTTCATGTCCTCGACGACCTGGCCTAGAATGCCCCGGTACGACGGGTCCTTCTCCTGTCGGACGAGATCGTCGAGGGCCTGCTCCTCTTCGGCGCTCAGGCCCTGCACGAAGACCTGGCTGAAGGAAACCGGCTTGCGGCCGATCAGCGACATCTTCTGGTTGAATTGCTGGATTCGATTGTAGATTTCGTGGGTCTGGCCGTCGATTTGATCGCGGGAGTCCTTCAGCTCCACCAGGAGCTTCTCCATGTTCATCGGCACCGGCCTCTGGGTGAGCTTCTTCGGGAACATCGCGTAGTACCCGAAGTAGCCCCCGATGCCGAGGCCGATGGCGACGATAACCGCCGCCAGGATGAGAACAGGTTTCTTGTAGTTGCGTTTCGGCTTATCTTCAGGCAGCTTGATGTCTTCGATCGAGTCGAACAAACTCTGCGCCATTGAGACACTCTCCTGTGCGAAAGTCCTTAGATTCTAGCGTGATGCCCGTATCCGCGCAACCGGAAATCGCTTCCTTCGTGCGGCATTCCAGCAGAGGGCGCGGATGACACGGCGCGCCCTGCCGGGGGCGGCCTTTGTCCTGCTGGCGGCCGCCTCAATTGCCCCGACGGGCGCCGCCGGCGGATTCTTGACGTTCGTCCTCGGTCCGGACGGTGTCGTCTACTCCTGGACGGCCGGCGACGCCGACCTCTCGCCCCTGCCGCCGTCACTCGCCCGTCTCGCGGGTCATCCGGTCAACGACCTGGCGATGTCCGGGGAGGGCG
>JBGPED010000130.1:0-9160 GCA_041482595.1 Acidobacteriota bacterium | reverse complement strand
GGAAGCCTTGTAGGGGGCGCCGGTGCCGAGGTCGGAGAGGCGCACCGCCGTGCTCCAGGAGCCGCCGCCGTTGGTGGTGCGCCGGTACCACGTGTTCCAGGCGGTCGTGCTCCCGTTGCGGTCGTCCTGCCAGGCGACCCGGAAGTCGCCCGCGGACGGACCCGCCGCGATCGCCGGGAAGCCGTTGCTGACGGTGGACGACGGATCGGAGATCTGCGTGCGCGCGCTCCAGGTGACGCCGTCGGTGGATTTGCGGATGTACATCTGCTCCGGCGCGCTCGGCGTGCTGTTGACGTGGTAGGCGATCATCAATGTGCCGGCGCTGTCGATGGCGATCGCCGTCGAGGTTCCGAAGAAGCCGAGGGTGCACCCCGGCGACCAGGGACAGTCGGGCATTTGGCGCGACGTGTCGAGGCGCGTCGTCGTCCAGGTTACGCCGCCGTCGGTCGATCTGATCACGTCGGCGAACGCGTCGCCTACGTAAGTCTGGCTGAAATCGGCCGCGCCGAAATAGACGACGTTGCCGTTCGCGGCCGACACCGCCCCGCCGTTGTGGAACCAGTAGCGCGTGTCGCTGTTCGTCTTGACCGGCGCCGAGAACGAGTTGCCGAAGTCGTGCGAGGAGACGACGTAGCTGTCGCTGGCGTTGAACGCGATGTAGACGTGCTGCCCGTCGCGCGAGATCGCGAGAATAGGCTTGTCGGAATACGACGGCTTGGTTCCCTTGCCGGTGAATGACTTCGGGGTGGACCAGGTGACGCCGCGATCCATCGACTTGGAGAACGTCACGCCAGGATTGAAGGCGTCGAGCCACACGGCGAAGACGTGGCCGGTCGCCGCGACCTCGATCTCCGGGTCATTCTGCGCCTTGGCGCTCGCCTCGATGAACCGGTCGGCCCCCCAGGTCGTCCCGCCGTCGCTGGACGACCGGAAGATGATCGCCGGCAGCTTGCAATTCTTGCACGCCGTCGGGCCGCTGTAGCGGGTCGTCAACTGGTACACGAAGTTCGAGTTGATCGGATCGACCGCGACCGCCGGCTCCCAGTCGTCCTGGCCGCCGAAGACGCGCTCGGAATCGAACCCCGACGGGGGTGCCGCCGGCGCCGGCATCACCTGGACGACGGTTTGCTCGGCGAACGACCGCCCGGTCGAGGTCTTCTTGACCTCCCCCCCCTGTCCGGCCAGGTCGTCCGGGCCCCTGACCCCCAGGCAGACCGCGATCGAGACGAGCGCAACAAGGAACGACCAACGTGGCAAGCGGACTTTTGTCATGTTTCCCCCCGAAGAAGTTGACAGAGGCTATACCAGAGGACGATACGGAAAGACAAGACGCGCGGACGCGGGAATGACATACAGGCCAGCGTGATGCTCGAGAATCCGCTGGGCGGTCAAGTGGGGTTGAAGGTGGTGAAGGACGGGACAATCGGCGGAATGAGGCTCCTGCCGATCACTCCCGGGTGTCCCACAACGCCGCCATCGAACGCTCGTGGGCCGGCGACAGCGTGAGGATCGCGACGGTCGATCCGATCAGGGCCATGAGCATATCCTCCTGCGCATCCCAGAGGTCGCCCTGCATGCCGAGCCACTCGGGGCCGTTGGCCGGGTAGAACTTCACCACAATCCACCACTCCAGAATCTCGTAGAGGGCGCTGAAGGCGAGGCAGACGCTGACGCACAGGAAGCCGAGGAGCGCCCCCGATTTCAATCCGCCGGTGCGCCTCAGGAACTCGCGCACGAACATCGCCGGGATGAACCCCTGCGCCAGGTGGCCGACGCGGTCGAAATGGTTGCGCGACAGGTTGAAGGTGTCGCGCAGCCAGTCGAACAGGGGCATCCCGGCGTAGGTGTACCTGGCGCCGCAGGCCAGGATGACGAAGTGGATCGCCGCCAGAGAGTACGCCAGTCCGGAGAAGGGGTAGCGCCGCCGCGTCGCGACGAGGAAGGCGACGCCGACGAGACCGAGCGACAGCTCGAAGATCCAGACGCCGTAGTCCTTCGGCCGGATCGCCGACCAGACGAACGCGGCCGCCGTGACGGAGAGGAACAGCGCATACGGATCGGTCCGGCGCATCGCGACCTCCCGGCGACCTCGCGGTCGCCTTCCGCGGGACGATGTCGGGCGCGGCCCCCGCGCCGCGGCAGCGGATTCTACCGCGCCGCGCCCACAGCACCGCCGTCGGCGAGCCCGCGGGCCCGCCGCGCCAGGCCGGCGGCGCGGTCGAACGCCGCCACGAGCTCCTGCTCGTGGACCGGAATCGTCCCGCCGCGGCCCGCCTCGATCGCCTCGAAGATCCGCGGCAGGACCTCCTCGCGGTAGGTCGGCTGGGGGGCATAGATCAGGTGCTTGAAGAACGGTCGTGTCTCGAGGCCCCGGCGCTCGGTCATCGCGCGCTCCACCTGCACCAGAAGGTCGTTGATCCGAAGTACCGCGTCTGCGGAAAGCGGGGGACCCGACGCACGGCGCCTGTCGAGGGCCGCCTCGAGCTCCTCGGCCGCCGTCCGCCAGCGCCCGGCCGCGGCGCGCGCCGCGTCGAGACGGAGCGGGCGCGTTCCCGCGGCGTTCGCGGCCATCGTCTCGATCCGGTCGATGTAGTCCGGGATCGAGCGGGCGTAATCGGAATAGCGCATCGGCAGCACCTCCGCGTCGGCGAGCCTCCACGCCAGGATCCCCCACAGACGCGCCAGGGTCGTGTTGTAGCGGAAGCCGGGGTCGCCGATGCGGCTCATCCAGGAATAGTCGTCGTACATGGAATGGTACACGCCGTAGGGACCTGCGAACGCCAGGTCGATGCAGGACATGCCGATGTGCTCCTGGAACGCGGTGTAGTCGGTGGCGCCGACGATGTCGTCCACCTCCGGCACGCCGTTCCTGAAGCGCCCGGCCCAGGCATCGAAGACCGTGCCGCCGCTGTCGGGGTCGGGCACGGCGCGCGCGGCCTCCCTGAGAAACGCCTCGAGCGCCGGCGTCGAGCCGCCCTGGAAGCGCGATCCGGTCGCCCCTTCGTCGACGTTGATGTAGGCGACACCGTCGCGGCGCAGCCGGTCGCGCCGGTCCTTGACCCAGGAGGTGCTGCCCCCCAGGAGGTCCTCTTCGGCGTCCCAGTTGGCGAACACGATCGTCCGGCGCGGCCGGTGGCCGGCGCGCGCCGCCGTTCCGAGCGCGCGCGCCACCTCCAGGAGCGCGGCGGTGCCGCCGCCCGGGTCGACGGCGCCGTACACCCAGGCGTCGCGGTGGTTGCCGAGGACCACCCATTTGTCCGGCTCGGAAGCGCCGCGGATCATCCCGATGACGTTGCGCATGGTGCCGACGCTCTCCTTGTTCTCGACGCGCAGACGCACCTTCACCGGTCCGGGACCGACGTGGTAGGTGAACGGCAGCCCCCCCTGCCAGCCGGCCGGCGCCGGCGGCCCTCCCAGGCGCGACAGGATCGCCGCCGCGTCCTCGTGCGACAGAGGGATCGAAGGGATCTTCGCCAGCTGCCGGTCGCGCGGCCCGCCTGCCCTCCAGGTCCCGCCGTGTCCCTTCTTCCAGTGGAACGTGAACGGCTCGCCGGGGCCGAGCCAGTCGTAGACGATCGATCCCAGCTGCAGATGACTCGGCGGGCCCCAGGGGCCGTCGGGATAGACGTCGCCGCGCGCGTAGCCGTCGTCCTGCGGGTCCGAGTAGATGACGACACCGGCGGCGCCGCGTGATTCGGCGAGGAAGACCTTGTAGCCGCGATAGCTGTAGGGCTCCGAGTAGCGCATGACGACGATCCGCCCGCGCACGTCGATGCGCATCTTCTCGAGGGCGGCGAAGTCCTCGGGGCCGCCGCCGTTGGCGTAGACCGCCTCCGCGGTGACGTCGCCGCTCCGGGCGTAGGCGTGGTACGGCACGGTCCCGGGCCGGCGGTAGAGATAGCTGTCCTTGTCGCCGGGATACGCTTCTTCCGCGAGCTTCAGCCTGAGTCGCAGAGGCTCGACCAGCTCGACCGACGCCGACACGGGGCGCGACAGGAGGGCCGGCGTGTCGTGGAAGCTCACGTCCTCCAAGCCGTATTCGATGAAGCGGTCGCGCACGTAGCCGGCCAGCTCCAGGTCGCGGGGAGATCCGGTCGGGTGCGGCTCCTCCGTCAGGAGCATCAGGTGCCGGGAGAAGCTCGCGGCGTTCGGGACGCTGCGCAGGATCGTCTCGACCTCGTCCTCCGACGCCGCGGCCACAGCACCGGACGCGAGGGCAGCCATCGCGGCGAGGATCGCCGCGCGGCGCGCGAGGGAACGTCGAAGCCGGGCGGGGTCGCGCATCGGACTATTGATGATCGCGCGGGAGGGTCTCCTCCCACGTCTTTTCGCGAAGCAGGGCGCCGTCCCGCAGAAGCTCGCGCCGGAGACGGTAGTAGAAATTCTTCGTGTCGCTCCTGAGATCGAGCACGGCGCGCCAGACGAGGACGCGGTCGCGCAGGACGATGGTCGTCTCGGCCAGGCCGGAGATGGACGACGCGCCGTTCCCTCCGAGATCGTCGGCGACGTCGTAGGTCAGCCGCTCCGCGTCGGTGAGCCGGCCCCACGGGTACTCGGTCATCCCCGAGCCGCGCCATTCGACCGTGGTGGCGCCGCGGTTCAGGTCGCGGCGCACGGAGAATTCACCCGGCCAGGTCCCTCCGGTGGAGCGCACGCCGGCGAGGGCGTCATCGCGCGACGGCTGCGAGAAGCGCGGCGGCGGCAGGGGCGAAGCCGCCGGCACGACCGGCAGCACGAGACGCGACGCCTGCGCGCCGCCGATCTGGAGCGACGTGGTCATCGGATACGGCGTCGGCCAGATCATCGGCCACAGGGCGTTCGACACCGCCAGCCGGACGCGGTGCCCCTTCGGGAAGACCCACGACGTGACGTGCATCTCGACGTCGAGCCTGTACACCTTGCCGGGCACGAGGTCGGACGGGTTCTCGTCCGACTCGCGCTGGGCGCCGCAGAGCCCCGCTCCCGTGACCAGGGTCACGCTGCCGTCGGGCGCGACGTCGGACAGGCGGGCGAACCAGTCGGCCAGCGGTGCTGTGGCCGAAGCGAAGAGGACGGCGCGCGGGAAGCCGAGGATCGACACGTCCTCCTTCAAGGGCTCGCTGTCGTACACCAGGCTGTAGGCGTCGACCGGCCGCTGGTCGGGAAGAAGCTCGCCCCACCAGAAGCCGGCTTCGACGCCCGCGGAGGGGACATACTTAAGATGATGCGCCGTCGCCTCGGCCGCCGCCTGCTCGCGGGGCGGTGCCAGGGAGTGGTCGGCCCGCAGCGCGTAGACGACCTGCTCCTGCCGCGCCGGCGGCCAGGCCGTCTCGTTCCGCCACTCGCCCGGGATCTCGGCGAGGCCGGTGCCGGGCGAATGGGAGTGGCGCATGTAGAGCGTGACGCGCGGCTCGTCCATGATCCCGGTGTCGCGTCCCTTCAGGAACTGGTCGAAGAAACGCACCGCGTCGTCGCGCCACTCGATGCGCGGCCCCATGTCCGCCTCGTGCGGGAAGGAATGGTTCCACGGGCCGATGAGCGCCTTCACGGGCGCCTTCATCTTCGTGAGCATGCGCGGGATGCTGTCGCGGTAACCGTCCAGCCAGCCGCCGATCAGGAAGGTCGGCACCTGGATGAGCGAGTAGTCGCGCATCAGGGAGGCCCGCTTCCAGAACGGTCCGTTGCGCTGCTGCTTCTTGTACATCAGGCTCCAGGGCGGGTTGTCGAAGCGTGTCTTCAGCACGGTCTCGTCCAGGGAGAAATCGGGCGAGGGTCCGATCGCCGGCTGCACCTCCATGGAGATCTCGTACTCGTCGAAGTGGAACAGGCCGTCCGGGTAGTGCACGTCGTCCTGGAACAGGTCCTCGGTGGCGTCGCAGGCGAGGATCGCCTTCAGGGCCGGCGGGCGCCGCATGGCGTGCTGGATCGAGTTGAACCCGCCCCACGAGATGCCGAACATGCCGACATTGCCGTTCGACCACGGCTGGCGCGACAGCCAGTCGATCACCGCAACACCGTCCTCCTGCTCCCGGTCCGAGTACTCGCGGTCGGGCGGCGAACCTTCGCTGCGCCCGGTGCCGCGGATGTCCACGCGCGCCGTCACGTAGCCGCGGTGCACGAAGTACGAGTGGATGCCGTAGTCGCGTGCCGCCGTCCCGTCGTCCTTGCGGTACGGCAGGTACTCGAGGAGGACCGGGAACTTTTCACCGGGCTTCCCCCCTTCCGGCATGAACAGGCTCGCCGCCAGGTGCACGCCGTCCCGCATCGGGATGAAGACCTCCTGGACGCGAATCGTCCTGTAGTCGGGCGGGGAAGCCGGGACCTTCGCCCGCGCGGCCGGCGGGGCGGCGGCGAGCGGGTCGCGTGACGTGGACGAGATCGCGAGGAGCGCGAGGGTCGCGGCGGCCGCGAACCCTCGGACGCACCGCATCGTCGCCTTGCCCGCGGGCATGCGCGCCTCCCTTCAGCGGCCCTGGCTACCGGGGGTCCAGCGCGCGCTCAGCGCGAGACTGCGCGCCGGCATCAGGTAATATTGCGCGTCGCCCAGCTCGCTCTCGGCGACCGGCGGGCGCTGGTTGTTGAGGTTCGTGCCGTCCAGGCGGATCTCCACGTCGCGCAGGATGTAGCCGATCCCGGCGGACAATGTCAGATAGTCGGGGGCCAGCGCGGTGTTGCGCTTGTTGAGGAAGCGGCTGCCGACCCAGTTGGCCCGGAGGCTCCCGCGCCAGCCCTCCGGCCTTCCGAGGATCACCTCGGTCGCGGCCATGTTGCGCGCGGACATCTCCAGCCGGTTCCCCCTGAGCTGCGTCGGCACACCGCCAAATTCGGTCGCGAAATCCCGGAAGCGCGCGTCGTGGAGACTGTAGACGACGCGCCATTCGAGATCGGGCTTCGGCCTGAGCGCGGTCATCAGCTCGAGACCGCGGAAGCGCTGCGAGCCGCCGTTCACCAGGGCCGGGACCCCGCCCACGACCTGCGACAGCACCAGGTTCGTGAAGTCCATCTGGAAGGCGCTGAGCTCGAGCGCCAGCCGGCCGCCGCAGAGACCGCTCTTCAGGCCCCCCTCGACGCTCTCGGCCGTCTCCGGCGCCAGGATCCCGGGGTCGGCGTCGAGCCCGAAATCGATCGCCGCCGGCTTGAAGGTGTTGCGGTAGTCGGCGAACAGGCGGAGGTCATCGGGGCCGCTCCGCCAGGTCGTCCAGGTGAGGCCCGCGAACCCGCCGCCGCGCACGACGTCGTGGTGGTCTTCGGACGTGGTCCGGGTGGCGGACGAGAACTCGAGACTGTCGGTCGTGCGCGACTCGGCGGCGCGGTTGAGCCTGGCACCCGCCTCCACTTGGAGGCGCTCGCCGGGCGTCCAGACGACCTGGCCGTAGAGGCCGGAGAATTCCCTGCGGTCCCGGATTCTCACGTCCGACTCGTTCGCCAGGTCGCTCCCGGAGGGCGCGCCGCTGCCGTCGAGATTGACGGAGTAGTCGAAGTCGCCGCCGCGGGCGTGGCCCTGGCCGTGCAAGTGGTCCAGGCCCGCGATGAGCTCAACTTGCGCCGCGGGATGGAGCACGACATGGCTGTCGAAGTAGGCGTCGAGGACCGGGATCGTCTGGCGGAAACCGTGGGCGTTGGGCGGCGGGGCGGCGACGTCAGTGAGGAAGCCGCGCAGGATCTCCTGCCGCGAGCGGCTGAACGACACGGTGCTCGACCAGGTCGCCGACCCGATGGGCCGTTCGTAGGCGGCGTCGATCGTGTGCTTCTGCTCGTCCAGGTGGGAGCCCAGGGGGTTCTGGTTCGAGTCGATCGGGACGAGAGTCGTGAGGCTGGTCCCGACGCGCGGGATTGGGCTTCCGGGATCCTGCCTCTGCCAGAAGCCGTCGAAGCCGAAACGCACGAGACCCGCTCCGAGGCTCCGGCCGTTCTGCCAGCGCAGGTGCCCCCTGTCGAAGCCGGTCCTGTCGTCGCGGAATCCCTGGCGCGCGACGTCGAGGCTCAGCGACGAGCTCACCCCGGCCCATCCGGGCAGGGGAGTCGACCAGGCGACCGAGCCGCTGCCGTAGGTCCCTCCCGAGGTCCGGACGCTCGGCCCCCCTTCACCGGGGGCGCGGTGGACGACGTTGATCACGCCCACGAACGAGGTGGCGCCGTAAGTCGCGGGCGCGGCGCCTCGCAGGATCTCGATCCGGTCCACGTCGGCGAGGTCGAGGGTTTCGACCGAAGGATTGAAGGCGCCGCCCCAGGGGACGCCGTCCACCGTGAGGAGGAAAGCATCGAACTCCCGAAGGCCCCAGAACTCGGGGACCGAGGAGGCCGGCCCCCCGTCCGCGCCCGGGGAAATGTCGACGCCGGCCACGACCAGGAGCGCGCTCCTCAGATCGAACGCCCCCCGGCGGACCAGCTCGTCGCGGGTGAGGACGGTGACCGAGGCCGGAGTGGTCTCCGTCTTCTCGGGAACGCGCGTGGTGATGACCTGCACGTGCTCGACCATTCCGGGCGGCTGCGCCCCCGGAGCATCCTCGGCCAGGATCGCCGATCCACCGGTGGCGCCGAAGATCGCGCACACGACAGCGAGGACTCGCAGGAACCTCTCCCATCGATCGAGCACGACATCCCCCCTCACGTCTCTTCACTCGCGCGCGCGGCGCGCGCCGGACGGCCACTCTTGGGTTGTCACTGCTGGATCGGGGCCGATTCTACCATCGCCTGCCTCGTCCATGGTGTGACCGGCGACGCGATCCGTTATCATAAGCACCCTTCGTCAGACGACAGGCTCAATCCTTGGTCGAGCGACCGAGCTCCGGGAGGTCACACATGTCCACGTTCGAGAGAAGCGCCCACATCGACTGGGAAGGCCCCATCAAGGAGGGGAAGGGGGAGGTGAAGGGCGGCACCGGCGCGTTCAGCCTGCCGGTCACGTTCCCGGCGCGCGTCGAGAAGCCCTCGGGCAAGACGAGCCCCGAGGAGCTGATCGCCGCCGCGCACGCCGCCTGCTACGCCATGGCGCTGTCGGGAACGATCGGACGCAAGAACGCGAAGGCGCGACGGCTGCACGTCACAGCCACCGTCGGCGTCGATTTCGGCGAGGCCGGCCTGAAGATCCAGTCCTCCCGCCTACGGGTGACGGCGGAAGGGCTCGAGGGCCTGACCGCCGCCCAGTTCTCCGACGTCGCGAAGGAGGCGGAAGGTCGCT
>JBGPED010000129.1:0-9245 GCA_041482595.1 Acidobacteriota bacterium | reverse complement strand
CGATGACCAGCGGCAGCTCCGTCATCACCGCCAGCCCGATCGCCTCGCTCTTGAGCGCCACGCCCGGGCCGCTTGTCCCGGTCAGGCCGAGGGCGCCCCCGTAGGAGGAGCCGATCGCCGCGCCGATGGCGCTGATCTCGTCCTCGGCCTGGAAGGTGGTGACCGGGTAGTTCTTGTAGCGCGACAGCTCGTGCAGGATATCGCTCGCCGGCGTGATCGGATAGGAGCCGTAGAACAGCGGGCGGCCCGAGATGAGCGCCGCGCTGATGAACCCCATCGCCGTCGCCTCGTTCCCCGTGATATTGCGGTAGGTGCCGGGCGCGAGGCTCGCCTTGCGCACGCGGAAGTGCGTGGTGAATACCTCCGTGGTGTCCGCGTAGTTGTAGCCGGCCTGGAGGGCGAGCGTGTTGGCCTTGGCCATCTGCTCGCTGTTCTTGAATTTCTTCTCGATCCAGTCGCGGGTGTAATCGACGGGACGCTCGTACAGCCAGAACACCAGGCCGAGGGCGAAGAAGTTCTTGCAGCGCGTCGCCTGCCGCCCGCTCAGTCCGGCCTCCGCCACGGCCTGCAGCGTCAGGGTCGTGAGGGGGATGTCGAAGACCCGGAAGCCCGCAACGCTCCCGTCCTTGAGCGGGCTGGTCTTGTACCCCGCCTTCGCGAGGTTCCCCTCGGTGAAGGCGTCGACGTCGACGATCAGGATGCCGCCCTCCTCGAGGTCGCCGATGTTGGTCTTCAAGGCGGCGGGGTTCATGGCCACCAGGACGTTCGGCTGGTCGCCCGGCGTCTTGATGTCGTGCGACGAAAAGGAGATCTGGTAGCCGGAGACGCCCGCGAGGGTGCCGGCGGGGGCGCGGATCTCGGCCGGGAAGTCGGGCATCGTGGCCAGATCGTTGCCGACCTGGGCCGTCGTGTCGGCGAACTGCGTCCCGGTCAGCTGCATGCCGTCGCCGGAATCCCCGGCGAAACGGATGACGACAGTGTCGAGTTCGGTGACCTTGGCTTTGGGGGAGACGACCTCGGTCTGTGTACTCACTCAGGCTCCTTCCGGGGTGTTGAATACCTGGTGCAGTCGGGGCGGCAGGTTGACCACCTCCGCCGGGAAATGCTCCGCGATGTAGTTCACGATGTCGCGCGCCGCCACCATGCCGGCCCGGCGGCCGCGCTCGTCCAGGAGCGGGATGTGCCGGTAGCCGTGCTCCGTCATCATGCGGACCGCGTCCCCGAGCGTGTGACGGGGGGTCAGGGACGCGGGATGCGGGGTCATGAAGCGGTCGACGGCCTCGCTCTCGCTCACGCCGCTCCCGATCAGCTTGTTGAGGACGTCCCTCTCGGTGAAGATCCCGACCAGCCGCTCGCCGTCGCACACCAGGATGCAGCCGACCCCTTGCTCGCGCATCAGCCGCAGGGTTGTCTCGAGGCTCGTGCCGGGCGGCACGGAGGCCGGGTTGGAGAGAGGCAGGTTCCCCAGGTGCTCGTCCCTGAGGGCCTGTTCAATCGTCATCTCAGTCTTCTCCCCACCCAACATAACGAATATACCCCGTTTGTGCCACCGGCGGGAAGATCGGAAACGGTCTGCCGCGCGCGACTTTTCCCCGGTCCTTGTGATATAGATCGGCGACCATGGCGAAGCCGAACCGCAGACCCGGCGGCGCGACCCCTCCGGGACAGCAGACCCACGCAGGCCGCCCCAGCCTCGTGCCGGCCGATCCGCTCCCCGGCTGGAAGGCGGCGGTCCAGGCCCTCCTTCTTCTGGGGATCCCGCTGACGCTGCTGTTCGCCGCCAAGCTGGTCCTGAAGAGGTTCTTCCCGGAACTCGGCTACTGACGCAAGCGGGGAACCGATATTAGCCCCAACCTCGAGCCAGGGCAAGAAGCGGTCCGGCCCTCTCCCAGGGGGACGGTCGCCATCGGCGGAAACTCCAAGCTGGTCGCCCACTTCAAGGACGGCCGGGTGACCAAGGGGTTCTCGCGCGATTTCGACCCCACGCGCGACTCGTTCCATCTCGTGCGCCGCGAAGGCCAGGTTGCGGCGTCCCAGGAAATCCGGCTGGAGGATCTCAAGGCCCTCTTCCACGTCAAGACCTGGGGACGGAAGGACAAGCACACCGGGATGGTGGCGGGGTTTCCCGTGGAGAAGCGGGCGTCGAAGGGGGGCGGGAGTGCTTTGGTCAAGACGGTGCTCGAGTTCTACGACGGAGAGAAGCTCTTCGGCTACAGCCTCGACTATGACCCCAATCGCCGGGGGTTCTACGTGGTGCCGGCCGACCCCGCCGACAACAACCGCACCATTTACGTCGTGCACTCGTCCCTGGTGAACATCCAGTTCGTCCGCGAGTGATCTCCCTCCCGCCGCGCCGGCTGTCCGTCATTCTTCTCCTGTGCTCGGCGCTCGTGTCTGTTCCGGAGACTCCCCGCGCCGCCCCCGCGCCGAAGACTCCGCGCGGCAACCCGACGCTCGTCCTCGAATCCTCGGCGGGCGAGCGGACGATCCCGGCCGTCGACCTGAGGTTCGTCTTCTACGAGCGCACTTACTACCGCCGTCACGCGCCGCGCTCGGAAGAGGCGAAGGGAGAGCGCCTGGACGTCGAGGATCGCCGGCACGAGTGCCGCTGCCTGCGGCTCGAGGACTGGTCGAAGCTGAAATTCTCCAAGGTGCGCCAGATCGAGATCGCCTACCCGCCGGACGGCTCGGTCGCCCTGCTGCGCGTCATCGAGTTCGACGGCGGAATGCGCGAGCTGCGCGCCGATTCCCTGTTCGGTGCCGTGGACTCGTTCGCCCCGCGCTTCGCGGCGCGCATCGACGGGGAGGTGCGAGAGTTCCCGCTGATCCTCTCCGAGCGCGGCTCCGCCTGGCCGGGAGAGAAGCTGGTGCGGCTGCTCCTGAAGCGCCCGCCCCAGCGCACCCGCCGACATTGATGCGGCTCCTTCCCGGCGGCGACCGGTGAGCCGGACCCCCGCGTCGCTCCGCGCCCTCGCTCTCGTCTTCGCCCTCTCGGGCTGCGCCGGGCTCATGCACGAAGTCGCCTGGGCGCGGGCGCTCGGCCAGAGCCTGGGCAACTCGCTGGGGGCCCTGACGGCGGTCCTGGCGGCCTTTCTGGGTGGTCTGGGCCTGGGGTCGTTGATGGCCGCTCGGGCCGCCGGCCGGTCGCGCGATCCGCTGCTCGTGTACGCCGTCCTCGAGGGCTTGCTGGCGATCTGCGGCGCCCTGGCGCCCGTGGTCGTGTGGACCCTGCCCCGGGTTCTTGCGTTCGCCGGCCCCGCGTGCGGATCGGATCGGCTCCTCGCCCTCCTGCGCTTCGCCCTGGCGGTCGCGGCGCTTTTGCCTTCGACGCTCTTGATGGGCGCGACGCTTCCCTGGGTCGTGCGCGAAGCCGCCTCGCGCGGCGCGCCTGCCGGCTTCGCCCTCGCGTCCCTCTACGGGGCGAACACCCTGGGGGCCGCGGTCGGAGCCATCGTCGGCTCGTTCGCGAGCCTCCCCTTTCTCGGCACGCGGGCCACGTTCCTCGCGGCCGGATCGATCAACGCGCTGGCGGCCGCCGCGGCGCTCGTCCTGCGACGGCAACAGGGCGAGGCGCCTGCCGCGCTCGCGCCGGGTGCCCGGCCGCGCCCGGCCGCACCCGCGGACAGTGAGTCAGCGGTTGTCGCGGGACGTTTCATCCTCCCGCTCGCGGCCGCCCTCTCGGGGGCGATCGGGGCGATCCTGCAGATCGGCTGGACGCGCGTGGCGGCGCTGGCCTTCGGCTCAACCGTGTACGCACTGGGGACCACGCTCGCCGCCTACATCTTCGGCCTCGGCACGGGGCCGCTCCTCCTGCGCCGACGTCTCGCACGCGGCGGCTCGCCCTGGCTGGCCGCCCTGGCCCTCGCGGCGGCGGGGCTTTTCTCTCTTCTCCTGGTGCCCGTCCTGGGACGCCTGCCCATCGTCGCCGCCATCTTCTCGGGGTGGATCGAGACGACACCCGCGGCGCTTCTCGTCCTGCAGTTCGTGGTCGTGGCGGCGCTCCTGGCCCTCCCGACCATGGCCCAGGGGACGGTCTTCCCCGCCCTCACGGCCCTCGCCACAAGCGACCCCGCTGAAGCGCACCGGCCGGCGGGACGGCTGTACGCGGCCTCGACCTGGGGCTCGGTCCTCGGCGTCCTGATCGCCGGCTTCGCGGCGCTGCCGCTCCTCGGGACGCGCCGCTGTCTGGTCCTGGCCTCCGCGGCATCGATGGGGATCGCCGTTCTGCCTTTGAGCCTCCTCCCGTTCCGCAAGAGGTCGGCCGCGCTCGGCGGCCTGAGTCTCGTCATCCTGGCGCTCGGGCTTCCGTGGCTTCTCCCCGGCTGGGATCCTGACCTGATGTCGGGCGGAGGCTTTCTCTACGGGCCCGTCTACCGTTCCGCGTCCGGCGGGCAGGGTCACGTGCGCGAGCTGATGCACCGACGCGGCGAGATCCTGTTCTCGCGCGAAGACGGCGTCGGGCTGGTCACCGTGCGCCGCAGCCCCGCCGGCATCCAGTCCCTGCAGATCAACGGAAAGACCGAGGCCTCGACGGGGGGTGACATGACGACACAGCTCCTGTCGGCCCACCTGCCTCTCCTCCTGCATCCCGGATCAAAGAATGCATTGGTGATCGGTCTCGCCAGCGGCATCACTCTCGGGGCCGCCGAGCGTCATCCTCTGCAGTCGATCGAGGTGATCGAGATCGCCCCGGTCGTCATCGAGGCGGCGCGCCTGTTCGATCCGTGGAACGGACGATCCCTCGACGATGAGAGGGCGCGGGTCGTCGTCGACGACGCGCGCGGCCGGCTGCTCGCCAGGCCCGACCGGTACGACGTCATCACCTCGCAGCCGTCCAACCCCTGGGTCGCCGGCGTGTCCAACCTGTTCACGGTCGAGTTCTACCGCCTGGTGCGCGCCCGGCTGAATCCGGGCGGGTTGTTCTGCCAGTGGGTGCAGGCCTACCGGCTCTCGCCGGAGGACTTCCGCGGCATCGTCGCGTCGTTCCTGCAGGTCTTTCCGGACGCGACGCTCTGGGAGGAGTCGGCGGGCGGGGGCGACTATTTTCTTCTGGGCGGCGATGCTCCTCTTCGGCCCGAACCCGCACGCCTGCAGCGGGAGGATCGGCGCGAGGCCTGGAGCGACCTGCGACGGGGCGGTCTCGACGGGGCCGCCGACCTGCTCGCCCGGTTCGTGAGCGGACCCGATGGCCTGCGTCTCCTGGCGCGGGGCGCCCGGCCCCACACCGACGACGACCTGTACCTCGAGACCCACGCCCCCCTGACGATGTTCCGCGACACGCTGCGCGAGCAGATCGCCATCCTGCGCCGCATCCGCCAGCCGGTCTTCTCGATCCTGCCGGAGGGGATCGCGGCGCGGGACCCGGAGCTCGCGGCGCAGCTGCGGTCGCGGGCGCGCCAGCGCGACCTCAGGCTGGAGATCGCCTCGGGATTGAAGGACGCGGACCTCTGGGGCCTCGGCGACCCTTACCTTGCGGCCGGGATCGCCGCGCTGCGCGGCGGCCTCCTGGCCGAGGCGGTCGCGGCCCTGTCGCACGCGGCCGCCTCCAATCCCGAGAGCGGCACCGCCCATTACCTCCTCGGGGAGGCCTACCGCGCGACGGGACTTGCCGATGCCGCCGCGGTGGCGTATGCCGAGGCGGTGAGGCGCGACCCCGATCTCGCCCCCGCCTGGAACGCCCTGGGACGATCACTCCTGCAGCGCGGCGAGATCGATCGGGCCTCCGCGGCCTTCCTGCGCGCCCTGACGATCGATTCCGGCCTGGCCGAGGCGCGCAACAATCTGGGTGCGCTCCATCTGAAGACGGGACACCTGGATGAGGCGGAGACGATGTTTCGGCGCGCCCTCCAGGACAATCCCGGCCTGGCGGCGGCGCAGGCGAACCTCGGCCTGCTCTTCAAGAGACGGGGCGACCGGTCCGTGGCGGAGGCGGCCTATCGCGCGGCGCTCGAGATCGACCCGCTGAACGCCGACGCGCGCTACAACCTCGCGGTCCTCCTCAAGGACGGCGGACGTCTCGAGGCGGCGCGGCGGGAGCTGAAGGATCTCCTGGCCGGCGATCCCGGCGACACCGAGGCGGCCGAGCTGCTGCGCACGATCGAACGGCCGCGGGGAACCGATGCCGGGGCGAGTCGCGTGAGGTGAGGCCGCGCCTGGAGGCGAACGCCGGCTTCAGCCCGCGACCAGAAGTGGAATGTCCTGCCCGGCGCCGCGGCGGGAGTGCTTTCCCGGCAGCCCCCCGCGCTCGAACACGTAAAGGAGAGAGCTGTGGGCCAGCATGGAGCGGATCGGAGCCCTGCTGCGCGTCACCCGCAGGGTGGCGCCGCTGCGCTCGGCGTCCTGGAGGCAGACCAGGAGCGCGCCGATGCCGCTGCAGTCGATCGCCGATAGTCCGGCCAGATCGATCGTCAGATCCCGCATACCGCGTTTGCACGCGGCGCGCACGCGCGACAACAGCCTTCCGGCCGCCGCCCCCGACAGGATTCGCCCCGAAAGGCGCACGATCGCCCTGTTCCCCATCCATCTCTCGCTGATCTGAATCGCCTGGCTCATCATGACGTCGCCTCACCTCTCTTTCCGAATCCGCCCCTTGATACGCGGAGACGCCGTTCCGGGTTCCGGGCGTTACGATCTTTTACAGGCGAGGGAGAGGGGCGGGCTATCGGGGGACCGTTCCGGGCGACGCCGAGGGGGTGGCCGATCCTGCGGGGCTCGCCTCCGGCTTAGGCGCCTCGGAGGCCTCCTTCAGGAGAGCGTCGACCTGGGTGTCGATTTTCTTCAGGACATCCGCCGGCGCGACCGCGATCGGGCGCCAGGCCATGTCCCGCACCAGGACGTGTCCCGCCTTGTCCGGCTCGGAGATCAGGAGGTGCTGCGACTTCTGCTTTCCCGATGAGGCGTCGGCCTCCTCCTGGAGCGTCAGGTCGAGAGCGGGCCGCTTCAGGATTCCGGCGCGCACCGTCTCCTTGGGGGAATCGTCGAACGCCACGGCCTTCAGGTCGCTGACCATC
This sequence comes from Acidobacteriota bacterium, assembly GCA_041482595.1. Lineage (GTDB taxonomy): Bacteria > Acidobacteriota > Polarisedimenticolia > Gp22-AA2 > Gp22-AA2 > Gp22-AA3. The sequence goes on along the minus strand of JBGPED010000129.1, from coordinate 2,235 downwards.
CTGAGGAGCGTGTCGACCGAATCGGGCTTGAGCTTTCCCCGCGCGGCCCCGGACAGGGTCCACGTCTGGTCCTTGTCACGCGCGAGGGTGATCGCGGGATGCCCTTTGCGCGCCAGGGTGATCGCCTCGACGCGGTACTGCTGCACACCGAGCAGATCGCGGCGCCTCAGGTCGAAGAATCTCGTCGTGACTTTCGTCCAGAAATCGGCCGGGACCGTGAGGACCGGGTCGCGGCCGATGGTGCGGGCGTAGCGGCCACCGCCCGGCACCTCCTTGCCGAACACCACGGACTTCTCCACGTCCCAGCCTTCCTGCAGGAGCGTCAGGCGCGCCTGCGGCGGCGACAGGCCGAACCGCTTCAGATCGGGCTCTAAAGGCTTTTCTGAGTCGAACCGGGTCGCGCGCAGGGTCTCCAGGGCGTTCAAGAGGTCCGTGATCGTGGGGCCGTCCGCCGGCGCCTCGACCGGCTGCCGGACCACCCAGCCGTCGTCGGGCTTCTCGAGGCGGATCGTCTCCCGGCCCCTCTCGAGAGTGAACCTCTTCACCTTCCACGGATCGAAGGACAGGAGGGACTTGTCGCGCAGCGCCGACGCCTCCTTGTGGGTCACCTCGCCGATGGACGAGCTCACCACCGCCAAGTCGTTCGTCCCGGGCAGGAGGGCGTAATAGGAGCCGCCGATGGGGCTGCTTTCGCCGATCAGGAGCGTGCGCGGCCCGTCCGGGGGCGACGTCTCGATCGTGACGCTCGCCTTGGGCGGTTCGAGTCCGTACTGCTTCCTGTCCTCGGCCTTCCCGAGGCGCCTTTCCACCTTGGCGGACTCGAGAGAGTTGAGGAGCCCCTCGACCGCGTCCTTGTCGGCGCCGGCCTTGAGCGGCTCGGTGAGCTTCCACGCGTCGCCCTCCTTCTCGAGCCGGAGCGCGCCGCTGTCGTTCGCGAGACGGATCGCCCTCAGGCTCGCGCGCTCGAAGGGGATCGCCTTGTCCTTGGCGGCGTCGTGCGTGTCCTCTCCCGCCTTGCCGCGGATCTCGTAGACATAGACGTACGCGACGAGGCCGGCGAGGAGGAGGATCGAGACGAGGGGGCCGAGACGGCGCTTCACCGAAGGGCGCCTCAGAGCTTCTTGCGCCGCCACCAGATCGCGACGCCCACGACGGTGATGGCGATCGGGGCGACGGCCACGATGGTGAAGAAGTAGTAAAGGACCTGCTGGCGCGACAGGACCACGATGCGGGGCTGGGAGCTCTTCGGGCGGATCGACACGAGCTCCTCCTGCTCGGAAAGCCAGGCGATGGCGCTCAGGGCCAGGTCGCCGTCCCCCGAAGCGTTGAAAAACCCGTTGGTCAGGAAATCCGAGTCTCCGAAGACGACCAGGCGGGTCTCGGCGGCGGTCTTCGCCTCGCCCATAGCACTCTTCGCCGGCTCGCTCGCGGCCTTCGGGCTTGCCGCGAGCTTCTTGCTGACCGCAGCGGCGATCGTGACCGGCCCCTTCGTGCCGCTCCCCTCGCGCAAGGTGATCTTGCCGGTCTTCAGCTCCCCGTTATCGGTCTGCGCCCACGACAGCGGAGACGTCTGCGCCAGCTTCGTGGCGGTGACCCCTTCGGGCAGCGAGCCCTTGATCTCCACCGAGGAGGCGAGCGGGAAGATCGTCTGGTAGCGGAACGTCTTCGTGATCGGGTGGACCTCGTCGTAGCCGTCCGCCGACACGAGCGGCAAAAGGTAGTCGCCGCCGAAGAGCCTCGACACCTTGTCCACCACCACGTCGTTGCGTACCGCGACGCCGTAGTCGGAGAGGACCGGGGCGAGACCCGGGTCGCTCTCCGGATCCTGCAGGTACAGGAGGTGGCCCCCTCTCTTCAGATAGTCCCCGATCATCCTGACCTCGGCATCCAGGAAGGCCTTCTGCGGACCGGCGACGACCACGACGCTGGCGTCGTCCGGCACGCCCTGGCTCATCACCAGCGGCTTGACGGTGTAGTGCTGCTTCTCGAGCTCGCCCTTCAGGAGGCTCAGCCCGGTCTTCTCGCTGACGCCCAGGTCGCGCTCGCCGTGACCGGTGCTGAAGTAGACGACCTTCTCGCGGTCCTTCGTCACCTTGATGATGGCGTTGGTCAGCGATTCCTCGTCGGCGGTGGTCACGCGACTCTCGTTCTTGCCGCTCTCGACGACGATCGTGCTGGCCTCGGTGATGCCGTAGCGCTTGGCGTCGCCGGGGTGCGTGAACGGGTCGATCGTCT
>JBGPED010000128.1:0-9260 GCA_041482595.1 Acidobacteriota bacterium | reverse complement strand
GCCCCCGTGCCCTCGAGATTGCGCGTTTCCCCCGGGTCGGACGCGAGATCGTAGAGCTCCAGGATCTCCCCTCCGGGTCGTGGTATGTGAATCAGCTTGTAGCGCCCGTCGAACGCGGAGGACCACCGTCCCGACGGCCCCGGGATGTAATAGCGGCGGTTCTCCGGGTGGATCAGCTGGTAATCGCTCTCGGCGAACACGATGCTCCGGCCCGGGGCGGGCACCCAGACGGGCAGGTGTCCCGGAGCCGCTCCGGCCCCGGGGACGAAGAGGGGACGGCCGTCCACCCCCTGCATGCGGCTCAACCCGAGAAGGGCCACGACGGTGGGCGCGATATCGACGTTCTCGGCCAGCGCGTCGACCCTGAGACCGGCGGGAATCCGGCCGGGGAAACTGAGCAGGAGCGGAACGCGCAGCGTCGGCTGGTAGAGATACTCGCCGTGGGCGAAGTGGTACCCGTGCTCTCCCAGGCTCTCGCCGTGGTCGGACGTCAGCACGACCAGGAGCGGTTGCAGCTCGGGCCGCGCCGCGTACTCGAGCAGGTCCGCGAGGGCGGCATCCACCTGGGCGATCTCGCCGTCGTAGAGCGCCGCCACGTGCTCCACCTCCCGGGGCCCCAGCCGGTTGTCGAAGATCACCTGCCCCTTGGTCAGGCGCCCGGCTTCGAGATCCTCGTAGAGCGTGAACGGTCCCGCGAAGCCGGGATCGAAGACACGGTCGAAGGGCGGGCGCGGCTTGTAGGTCCAGTGCGGGTCGAGGTAATGCACCCAGAGAAAGAACGGCCGGCCGGCCGTGCGACCTCTCAGCCAGTCGAGGGCGCCCGCGCTCACGGGACCGGCGGAGTCGCCGTCCCAGCGTGCCTGGGGATTGTCGTACCGATCGAAGCCCTGCTCGAACCCCTGTCCGGATCTCAGGAAGAGGTTCGACACGAAGGCGGCCGTGTCGTACCCCTGGTCCCTGAGGATTTCGGCGAGGGTCAGGTTCGCGGGGGACAGCTTCGAGAACAGGCCGCGCGCACCGTGCGACTTGGGGTACCGTCCGGTCAGGATCGTGGCGACCGATTGCGTGGTCCGCGGCAGGGTCGTGTACATGCGCTCGAACAGCGCCCCCTGTGTCGCGAGCCGATCGATCTGGGGCGAGGTCGGACGCGCGTAGCCGTAGCAGCCGAGACGGTCGGCGCGCAGCGTATCGATCGTGATCAGCAGCACGTTCGGACGGGGAGCGCTCCGACCGCAGGACACGAGGACGAGCACGGCGGGCAGCAGGAGAAGAGGACGTCTCATCCGCGGGCATTATAGCGCTCCTAGGCCGGCCGGCGGGTTCGGCATGACGCCCGGTGCCCGCCTCGTGTACGATTCGACGCATGAACCAGGTCGATCTCCGCTCCGACACGGTGACCCGGCCCACGCCCGCCATGCGGAAGGCGATGGCGGAGGCCGAAGTCGGGGACGACGTGTTCCGCGAGGACCCGACGGTGCGCCGTCTGGAGGAGGTCGCCGCCGCTCGAACCGGCAAGGAGGCGGCCCTGTTCGTTCCGACCGGGACGATGGGAAACCAGATCGCGCTGAACGTCTGGACACGTCCCGGGCAGGAGGTCATCCTCGAGGAGCGCAGCCACATCTTCAACTACGAGATGGGAACGATGGCCGTCTTCTCCGGTGTGCTGCCGCGCCCGATCCGAGGGCAGGATGGCGTGATCCAGGCGGAGGCGGTCGGCAGGTCGATTCGCCCTCCCGTCTACTACCTGACCCAGACGGGGCTCATCGCGCTGGAGAACACGCACAACATGGCCGGCGGGACGATCTTCCCCGCTTCCGAGGCGGAAGCGATCTGCGCCCTGGCGCGCGCGCGGCACATCCCGGTGCACCTGGACGGCGCCCGTCTGTTCAATGCCGCCGTGGCGCTCGGGCGGGACCCGGCCGACCTGGCGCGGCCGTTCGACTCGGTGATGTTCTGCCTGTCGAAGGGCCTGGGCGCTCCGGTCGGCTCGATCCTCTGCGGGCCGGCCGGGTTCATCGAGGAGGCGCTGCGGGTGCGCAAGAGGCTGGGGGGCGGCATGCGACAGGCCGGGGTCCTGGCGGCGGCCGGCCTCGTGGCGCTCCGGGAGAACGTGGAGCGCCTGGCGGAGGACCATGACAACGCGCGCCGGCTGGCCGAGGGGATCGGCGCCATCCGGGGGCTGGCCGCCGATGCGGCCCGGGTCCAGACGAACATCGTCGTGTTCTCCGTCGCCCGGGCCGGGTTGACGGCGCACGACATCGTCGGCCGCTGGAAGCAGGCCGGTATCCTGGCCCTGGCGATCGACGAGGCGCAGGTGCGTGCCGTCACGCACTACGACGTCGATCGCCAGGGAATCGAGCGGGCCCTGGAGTGCCTGAATCGGTTGATGCGCGAAACGGCGACGGACGCGTCCTGAATCGACAGCGTCTCGAACGGGCGACTCCAGCCGGTGAGGGTCGCGCTTGATCGGGGATCCTGGCTGCACTAGAATTCTTCTCTCTACGCAACTCTCCCGGGGGTCGTCGTTGGACTTCCAACTGAGCGAAGAGCAAGAGCTGACCCGCCAGACCGTCCGGCGGTTCGCCGAGAACGAGATCGCCCCCGTGGCGTTCCATCTCGACGAGACCCAGAAATTCCCAAGGGACATCATGATGAAGCTCGGGAAGATGGGGATGCTGGGGATCCTCTTCCCCTCCGAGTATGGAGGCGCGGGCCTCTCGTACCTGGACTACGTCCTGATCATCGAGGAGCTGGCGCGAGTGGACGGCTCGATCGGGCTGTCGGTGGCGGCGCACAATTCTCTGTGTTCCAACCACATCTTCATGGCCGGCACGGAGGAGCAGAAGCGCAGGTTCCTGGTTCCTCTCGCGAAGGGCGAGAAGATCGGCGCCTGGAGCCTCACGGAGCCGACCGCCGGAAGCGACGCGTCCGGGACGCGCGCCACCGCGCAGCGCGACGGCACGGACTGGGTCCTCAACGGCAGCAAGACGTTCGCGACCCACGGCTCGGTGTGCGACGTGGCGGTCGTGTTCGCGGTCACCGACCGTAGCCGGGACAAGCACGGCATCTCCGCGTTCATCCTGGAGGCCGGCATGGCGGGGTTCCGCGCCGGCCGGAAGGAGAACAAGATGGGCTGCCGCGCCTCCGACACGGCGGAAATCGTCATGGAAGGCTGCCGCGTGCCGGACGCCAACCGGCTGGGCGGAGAGGGGCTGGGGTTCATCGACGCGTTGCGGATCCTGGACGGCGGCCGGATCGGCATCGGGGCGCTGGGAGTCGGGATCGCGCAGGGCGCCTTCGAGCAGGCGGTGACGTACGCCCGGACGCGCAGACAGTTCGACCGGCCCATCGGCGAGTTCCAGGCGGTGCAGTGGATGCTGGCCGACTCCGCCGTCGAGATCCAGGCCGCGCGCCTGCTGGTGCAGCGCGCCGCCCATCTCAAGGACGGCGGGCAGGAGGTCACGTGCGCCGCGTCGATGGCGAAACTCTACGCCTCGGAGACCGCGGTGCGCGTCGCCAACCGCGCCGTGCAGATCCACGGCGGGTACGGATACGTGAAGGAGTACCCGGTCGAGCGGGCCTACCGGGACGCGAAGATCTGCACCATAGGTGAGGGGACCTCCGAGATCCAGCGCCTGGTCATCGCGCGCCACCTCCTCGGGGAGACGCGCGAGCGGGCCTCCTGATGGAGGAACTGTCGAGGCGGGTGGCCGCGGGCGACCCGGTGGCACTGGCGCGCGCCATCTCCCTCGTCGAGGAAGGGTCGCACAGGGGGGAGGCGATCGTGGCGGACCTCTTTCCCCGCACCGGCCGCGCCGCGATCCTCGGCGTGACCGGCCCTCCCGGGGCCGGCAAGAGCAGCCTGGTCAACCGCCTGGTCGCGCACTACCGCTCCCGGGGGCGGACCCTGGGCGTCGTCGCCGTGGATCCCTCGAGCGCCTTCAGCGGCGGGGCGGTCCTCGGAGACCGCATCCGCATGCAGGAGCACACTCTCGACCCCGCGGTCTTCATCCGCTCGATGGCTACCCGCGGGCGGTTCGGCGGCCTGAGCCGGGCCACGCGCGACGCCATCGATCTGATGGACGCGGCCGGCCGGGACCCGATCCTCCTGGAGACGGTGGGCGTCGGGCAGGACGAGGTCGACGTGGTGCGCGTCGCCGACACCGTCCTCGTGGTCCTGACTCCGGGGCAGGGAGACGACATCCAGGCGATCAAGGCCGGTCTTCTCGAGATCGCGGATCTTTTCGTGATCAACAAGGCGGACCACCCGGGGGCCGACCGGCTGGCGTCCGACCTGGAGGGCATGCTCTCCCTGGCCGAGAAGCGTGACTGGACGCCGCCGATCCTCGAGTGCGTGGCCACCGAGGGGAAAGGCATCGAGCCGCTGGCGGAGGCGATCGCGCGTCACCGCGCTTTTCTGGGGGAGGGGAACCGGCTGGCGGAGAGGAGACGCGCCGGTCTCCGGGCGCGCCTTCTCGAAATCCTGCGCGATCGGCTGATCTCGCGCCTCATGTCGGGAGAGGTCGGGGAAGCCGAGCTCGAGCGCTGCGAGACGGCCCTTCTGGCCCGGCAGATCGACCCCTACACGGCGGCCCGCGCGGTGCTCCGGCGGCTCGGGCCGGAGACGGAGGACCATGGCGCGGACCGGAGCACAGCGCTCCTCGATCACATCGGCGTGGCCGTGCGGCGCATCGAGGAGCGTCTGGCGCTGTACCGCGACGTTCTCGGTCTCGATCTTCGCGGCATCGAGCAGGTCCCCGGCGAAGGGGTCCGTGTCGCGCTCCTGCCCGCCGGCCGGACGCGGATCGAGCTCGTGGAGCCGGTCTCCGAGGGCTCGCCCGTCGGGCGTTTCATCGAGGCGAGGGGGGAAGGGATCCATCACCTCTGTTTCGAGGTGGACGATCTGGAGGCGGCGCTCGAGCGGGTCGGCAAGGCGGGGCTCGAGGTGGCCGGGTCGCCGGGCCGGCCCGGCGCGGAGGGTTCGCGTATCGCGTTCATCCATCCGCGCGCGACCGGCGGCGTCCTGATCGAGCTCCGGGAAGCCGGGCTGGATCGGACCGCGGCGAAGGAGACGCTCGGCCGATGAACAAAGTGGTGACGAGCGCCGACGAGGCGATCCGTGACATTCCCGACGGGGCGACCCTGATGGTCGGGGGGTTCGGTCTCTGCGGCATCCCCGAGACTCTCATCAAGGCGCTGCAGCGCCGGGGGACGAAGGACCTGACCGTCATGAGCAACAACGCCGGGACCAGCGACTACGGTCTCGGCCTCCTGCTGAGGACGCGGCAGATCCGCAAGATGATCTCCACCTACGTGGGCGAGAACGATCTGTTCGAGCAGCAGTTCCTGAAGGGGGAGCTTCAGGTGGAGCTGGTCCCGCAGGGGACGTTCGCCGAGCGTATCCGCGCCGGCGGCGCCGGCATCGCGGCCTTCTTCACCCCGACCGGGTACGGCACGGTGGTGGCTGAGGGGAAGGAGACCCGGCGCATCGGGGACCGGCACTATGTGCTGGAATCCTCGCTCACCGCGGACTTTGCGCTGGTCAAGGCGTACAGGGGCGATCGCCTGGCCAATCTGCAGTACCCCAAGACGGCGCGCAACTTCAACCCGATCATGGCAACGGCCGCGCGCCTGACGAACGCGGAGGTGGAGCGCCTGGTGGAGCCGGGTGAGATCGACCCGGAGAGCGTGCACACCCCGGGCGTCTACGTGGCTCGGATCTTCCAGGGGACGGACTATGAAAAGCGAATCGAGCAGAGAACTCATCGTCCTGCGCGCGGCCGCTGAGCTCAGGGACGGCTACTACGTCAACCTGGGGATCGGCATGCCGACCCTGGTGGCGAACCATGTCCCAGAAGGCATGCACGTCACCTTCCAGTCGGAGAACGGCATGCTCGGCGTCGGTCCGTTTCCGCTCGAGGGGGAGGAGGACCCCGATCTCATCAACGCCGGAAAGCAGACGGTCACGGAGACCCCGGGCTGCTCCTACTTCAGCAGCGCCGACTCGTTCGCCATGATCCGCGGCGGCCACATCGACCTGACGATCCTGGGCGCGCTCGAGGTGGACGAGGAGGGCAACCTCGCCAACTGGATGGTGCCCGGAAAGATGGTGAAGGGGATGGGCGGGGCCATGGACCTGGTGGCGGGGGCCAAGCGCGTGGTCGTGATGATGACCCACACCACCAAGGAAGGAGAGGCCAAGATCCTGCGGCGCTGCCGTCTGCCCCTCACGGGCTCCCGGGTGGTGGACCGGATCATCACCGACCTGGCCGTGATCGACGTGGAGGAAGGCGCCCTGGTCCTGCGCGAGATCGCCCCGGGTGCGACGGTCGACGCGGTCGTCGCCGCGACCGAGGGCCGTCTGGTCCCCGATCCCCGCGGTGTCGGTGTCATGCGGGCGTCGTGATCATGACCGCCTCGCCGCTTCTCCCCGGCTCGGTCGTCATCGCCTACATTCAGAATCCGCGCGAGCGGTTCTGGGGCGTGTTGCGCTCGCTCGACCCGACGGGCCTCGTGATCGAGGGGATCGATCTCAATTCATTCGACGACTGGGTGCGCCAGACGGCCGAAGGAGGCGAGGGTCTGAGCCTGTCAACTGTGTTCTTCCCGCTGCTCCGGATCGAGAAACTCCTGCTCGACGACGACAGCGGCTCGGTGCCGTCCCTGTCGAAGCAGTTCGAGCGCCGTGTGGGCCGGACCGTGCGCGAGTTCACGAAACGGGACTAGGAGCGTGTCCGCCCGGCGAACACCCCCCCCCCCCCCTCAGCGGTGCTTGCGCGCCGGATCGGGCTTGAGCGCGGTGGTGATGACCCGATTCCGGCCGGCCTGTTTGGCCAGGTAGAGGGCCTGGTCGGCCTTCTCCAGGAACCCCTGGATCGTCCCCGGGTAGTCGGTGGGATAGGCGGCGATGCCGACGCTGATCGTCGCCTTCAGCACCCCGTCACCGATGCGCACTTCCAGCTTGCTGATGCGCGTGCGGATGCGCTCTGCGATGCGGGTCGCCCCGTCCAGGTCCGTCTCGGGCAGGAGGACACAGAATTCCTCGCCGCCGTAACGACAGGGGATGTCGGCGGAGCGCATCGTCTCGCGGATCACCTCGCCCACCTTTTGAAGGTAGCGATCCCCTGCCAGGTGCCCCATGCGATCGTTGATCTCCTTGAAGGAGTCCAGGTCGAGCATCAGGGCCGTGAAGGTGCTCCCGTAGCGCCGGGCCCGCGCCTGCTCTTCGGACAGCTTGCGGAAGAAAAAGTCACGCAGGTACAGGCGCGTGAGCTGATCGACCGTGGCCATCTGGAAGTTGCGGGCGTTCTCCAGGGCCACGGCGGCCTGCTGCGCGATGGTGGTGAACACCGACAGGTGATCGACGCTGTAGGCGCCCGGGCGCGGGCTCTCGACGCACAGGACGCCGATCGTCTCGCCGTTGAAGATCAGGGGCGTCGACATGATCGACCGGATGCCCGCCGCGAGGATCACCGGGGCGCACTGTATGGAGTCCCGGTCCACCAGGAGGTCGTGGACCAGGAGAGGCCGCTTCGCCTCGACCACCCAGGACGTGAACCCCTGCCCGAGCGCGCGCTCGGGACGCGGCTGGACCACCCCGTCTTTGGCCACGTACTCGACGTAGGACTCGTGCGGGATGCGGTGATACAGGGACAGGAACAGGTGCGGCGCGTCGAGAATCCTCTGCACGTGCCGGCTCACCTGCGCGAAGACGACCTCCGGGTCGAGACTCGTGCTGATCTCCCGCCCGATCGTGTTGAGGATGCGCAGCTCGCGCGAGCGGTCCTGGAGCTGCTCGTTGGCCTCGCTCAGCTCGTTGCGCGCCTGGTTGAGCTTCTTCAGCAGACCGCTGGCGAGCAGGATGGTGGTCGCCAGCGGGACGAACCCCCAGATCCCGGCCGCCGCGTACAGGAGCGCCAGCCCCAGGGTGAGGGGCATGGTGAACACTTCGAGCGAGGGCAGGTAGCGCAGGTACGTCGACAGGTGCGGCCAGACCGGCTCGCCCTTGAGAAGCATCGCCACCACCATGATGGCGACGTTCGTCAGGTTGTACGCGACGAACAGCGCGGCCACCGCGCCGACCGTCCCCCAGCTGAGCCGGTGGAAGTCCCAGTAGCTCGCCAGGAGCACCGACAGGTACTGTCCGGCCAGCGCGGTCGTCACCAGGCCGCCGGTGTTCAGGCTGAGGACCTGGAGGAACGGATTCTGCAGGCGCGATTCGCGGGCGCGCAGGTGGCATCCGAGAACGGCTCCGCCGAACGCCACGGCCAGCGGCAGCGGTTGAGGCAGGACGCACACCGCGGTCATCAGGTACGCCATGTCGAGAGAGATCGAAAGACTGGCGCGCGGGAAGATGGAGAAGCTGAAGTACCACGCGAACCCGATGAACATGGAGAAGACGAAGACCGGCAGGAGTTCCGCCCGCACCCGCTCGTGGGCCAGGGCCACGTTGAAGGCGACGACGGCCGTCGCGCAGACACCGAGGGCGTAGGCGTACACCCGGAAGCGGCGCGCCTTGCGCGCGTCATGCTTCATCAGGTTCAGCTCGTCGACCACCGCCAGCGTTCCTGCGACCGACACACGTCCCCCTAAGTCTCTGAAAGAACAAATCTAGGCGTCGCGTGTCGCGGGCGCAAGGAAGCACGGGGGCCCCGCCAGTCGGGACATTGACAGTCCCCCCGGCAATCCCTAAACTGCCGTCGTTCCACTCGATCCGCATCGAAACAAGCCCGGGCGGCCCGACGCACGGCGTTCCGGGGCCGCCGCGGACACGCTCCTCGAGGACAAAACACGCGATGAACGGCCGGGGACCCGGTTCGTGACGGCGCGACAAGGGGACACCCTGACCCTCACCCTGCCCGCGGACCCGGACCTGGCGCTCCTGACCCGCCTGGTCAGCAATCACTTCTTTCGGCAGAACGGCCTGACCGCCGCCGCAGCCCGCCGGGGAGCCCGGGTCGTGGAGAGACGCTGCCGTCCGCTCCTGGTCGCCGCGGCCCGGAAGGAAGGTGGCGGGCGCAGGGCGTTCGTCGTCTTCCTGCGGCCGCGGCCCGCCACTCTGGAGGTGTTCGGCAGGGCGGAAGGGAAATCGGAAACCTGTCTGATCCGTCTGACCCGGCCGGATGCCGCATAGTGCCCCGTCCTGCCTCCGGAATCGTCCTGGTGCTCGGGGCGGGCGGAGCCCGCGGTGTGGCGCATGCCGCCGTCCTCAGGCGATTGCGCGCCGCGAACGTGCCGATCGAGGCCATCGTCGGCTGCAG
>JBGPED010000127.1:0-9272 GCA_041482595.1 Acidobacteriota bacterium | reverse complement strand
GGGGGGGGGGGGGGGGGGGGGGGGGGGGGGGGGGGCCCCCCCCCCCCCGGTTTTTTTTTTCTTGGGGGGTGGCCCTCAACCCCCCCCCCCCCCCCCGCGCCGCCGCGAACCCGCAGGGCACATGGGGATTGCGGCCCCATGCATCGTTGCTCGGACACGCTCCTAACGCCGGGGCCCCGCGGCGCGCTCCACAGCGCGGTGGGCGGCGCAAGGCGAAGCCGAGGGGAGGCTCGCGCAGCGAGCCGGACCCGTGCCGCGCGGCCGAATCCGGGCCCGCTCTCAGCGGGGGAAGGCCTCCCGCACGCCTCCGTCGACGGTGACGATGCAGCCGGTGGTCTTGGAGGAACGATCGGAAGCCAGCCAGAGCGCCGTCTCGGCGACGTCCTCGGCCAGCACGCGGACCTTGAGCAGGTTGCGCTTGCGGTAGAACTCCTCGAGCCTTTCGACCGGCACGCCGTGCGCCCGGGCGCGCTCCTCGCGCACCTCGTCGGACCACAGGCGCGAGTCCTGGAAGATGGCATCGGGGTTGACGATGTTCACCCGGACGCCGTGCTCCCCCGCCTCGATCGCCAGGACGCGCGCCAGCTGCGTCTCGGCCGCCTTGGCGGCGCTGTAGGCGCCGAAGTCCTTCCCCGGGGCCAGCACGTTCTTGGAGGCGATGAAGATCAGGTTGCCGCCGATCCCCTGCTCCTTCAGGATCCGCAGGGCGGCGCGCGACACCAGGAAGTGGCCGGTGGCGTTGACGTCCAGCGAGCGCCGCCAGTCCTTCAGGTCCATCTCGTCGATGGGGGACGAGTGGGCCATGCCGGCGTTCGAGACAACGACGTCCAGCCCGCCGTAGAGGACGACCGTCTCCCGGAAGGCCGCCAGGACATCGGGCTCATCGGTGACGTCGAGGCGGAGACCGACGGCCCGGTCCACGCCATGACGGTCGCAGATCTCGCGCGCCACGACCGACGCCCCTTCTCCGTCGAGATCGGTGACGACGACGTGGCACCCCTCCGCCGCCAGTCTCCGGGCGACGGCGCGGCCGATGCCGTGGGCCGCGCCGGTGACCAGCGCCACCCGGCGCTCCAGCTCTTTTTCCGGCGGGGCCAGGGTGAGCTTGTACAGCTCCATCGGCCAGTACTCGACGTCGAACGTGTCCTGGACGTCCAGGGAGCGGTACTCGCCGATCCCCTGCGCCGCCCGCAGGACGCCGATCGTGTGGTGGTAGATGTCCGCCACGATGCGCGTGTGCCTGGCGTCCTTCCAGGCCGTGAACATGCCGACGCCGGGCACCAGGACCACGCGCGGCTGCGGCTCCAGCTTCGGCTCCCTGCCCGTCGCGTGCTTCTTGAAATACAGGTCGTACCAGGACGCGTATGTCGCAAGCCCCCTGGCGATCGCCTGCTTGAGGGCCGCGATCCCGTCGGCCGTCTCCAGGCCCACGGCGGAGCGGGGGTCCACGAAGAGCGGCCGCGGTTTCGTGTACAGGAGGTGGTCCGGCGTCGCCGGCCCCGCCAGCGAGAGCTGCGGGCCGCCTTCCGAGCCGACGAACTCGAGGACATCGTCCCCGTCGTCGTAGCGCAGGACGACCCGCTTCGGATGATCTCCGTTGGCGGGAGCGTCCGCGGCCTCCGTCGAACGCCCGCTCAAGAGCCCTCGCAGGTACGGCGCGATGCGCGCGACGACCGCGCGACGGGCCTCCTTCGGCAGGGCGGGCCGGGCCGGCGGCCCGAAAACGACCTTCCCCTTCCCGCGGTCGCGCGCATACTCCTCGGCGCGGGTGTTCATCTCGATCGTGGCGTCGTACGACTCCTTCGCCGTCTGTCCCCAGGTGATGAGGCCGTGCTTCTCGAGGACGACAGAGCGCGCCCTGGGGTGTCTCGCGACCGCCGCCGCCACCTCGCGCGACAGGGTGAACCCGGGGCGGCGGTACGGGAGCCACACGGCTTCGTCTCCGTAGACCGCCTCGACGTGCCGCCGGCCGTCCACGGTGTTGGTGAGTCCCAGGATGGCGTCGGCGTGCGTGTGATCGATGTGGGGGTGCGGCACGAATCCGTGCAGGAGCGTCTCGATCGACGGGCGCGGCGACCCCGGCTCCATCAGACACTGCACGAGGTAGGCGACCATCTCATCGTCGCTCATCGAGCCGCGCTCACGGAGAGGCTCGAGGTCGTCCAGACGGATGCCGGGGAAGTGCTTCGCTTCGATCGTCTTGAGGTCCGAGCCGCTCCCCTTGATGCGCATGACGCGCACCTTGCGACCGCGGAAATCGGTCTCCTGCAGCTTGATCGACGTGTTCCCGCCGCCCCAGACGACCAGACGGGTGTCGCGGCCGATCAGGCGGGATCGATAGACGAGCAGGTCGATCCCCTCCAGGCCCCTGGCCTCCTCGTCACTCCACAGGTTGTCCATGACCCGCGGATTATACCTTCCCTCTGGTTGTGGGCCCGAAGTCGCCGTATATTCGGAAGGATGCGCGCCACGACCGATCGCAAAAAAGTGATCCGCCTCACCGTCCTCGCGCTCTCCCTGGCGGGGCTGACGGTGGCCGCGGCCGCCTTTCTGCGGTTCGTGAAATCGGTGGCCGCGAACGCGGTCGAAGGCGGTCCCGCGCTGATCCGGTATCCCGAGTACTACAGGCAGATCGGCGCGTACTATGCCCGCGGATTCACCACCGGCTTCTTCGTCTGCTACTTCCTGATGCTGTTCGCGATGATCGTCGGATCGTGGGTGGACGAGAAGCGCCGGGCCCGCCGCGACGCGCGCGCCGCCGAGCCGGCGGTCCGGGAGACGGCCACACCACCCGCGCTCGCCGACGAGCCGGCCGTCCCGGAGTAGAAGGAAAAAGGGTCCGGCGCGGGAGGCCCTACTCCTGAGCCGGCGGGCGCTGAAGGCTGACGACTTTCTCGGCCTGCGGGCCGCGCGGTCCCTGCACCACCTCGAACTCGACCGCCTGCCCCTGCTCCAGACTCTTGAACGCCATCCCCTGGATCGCCCTCGAGCGGACGAGCACGTCCTCGCCGCGATCCAGACGGATGAGCCCGTACCCCTTCGTGTCGTTGAACCACTTCACGCGGCCTGTCTGTCTCATGCGGCGTCTCCATAAGACGGCGTGCGGGAAGGGCGCGCCCATCAAGGAGTGTGTCCGAGCAATAGCATGGGTCGCGTTGGTGGCGCCGCGGGGTCGGCTGCGAGGCGCCGCGACGACCGCGATGTGAGTCATCGCGGAGGAGCGGCAACGACGCAGACGGCCCCGCGCCGCCGCGAACCCGCAGGGCACATGGGGATTGCGGCCCCATGCTTCGTTGGTCGTCGTGCACCATGCAACCAGCATCGTTTCCTCCTCGCGCCTCGCCTGGAACTCGCAAGCCCCATGTGCGCGGCCCATGCTATTGCTCGGACACACTCCTAGCACCCGGCGTTGCGCGTTGTCAAGGCGAATGACCGCTGCTAGAATCCGCACATGTCGCGACGCGCGCAGTCCGCCGGCCTCATCCTGCTTCTCTTCTGGCCCGCGGCGCTGGCGCAGTCGTGGACGGACGCCACGCGCACCCGGATGGTCCGGGACGCCCTCAAAATCTCTCCGCCGGCGCTGCGCGAAATCCTCGAGCATTACGAGAAGGACCTGGTCCGCGGCATGCTCGAACCGTCGCGGCACGAGAGCGAGGAGGTCCATTACCAGCACGCCGACGGCAAGGGCGGCCTGGCCGGGACCGCCATCGACCGGAAGGTGCGCGACATCCGCGAGATGCTCGCCAGGCGGGCGCCGTTCGGCAGCGTCACGTACGAGATGGGTGTGCTGTCGCATCTGGTGGCCGACGTCGAGTTCCCGCTCAGCGCCTCGGACGCCGATCCGCGCGAACCGCTGTACCGTGACGCCTACGGCCAGTACATCGAGCGCATGCTGGGCCGGATTCCGTTCGTGCTCGATCGCAACCCTCCGCCGGCGCTCGAGAAGGACGACATCCAGGGGTTCGTCAGGGACATCGCGCGCCGCGCCGGCAGGAACTACGCGCTCATCGGTCCGGCGTTCAAGGACGACGGCACGCCGAAGTCCCCCTCCGCCCTCGACGAGCGCTCCGTCCCGTTCGGGATCGCCTCGCTGTCGTATTCGCACTCCACGAGCGACATCGCCTGGATCTGGAGACACCTGTGGGTCTCGATCAACGGCGACATGCACGGCACGCCGTTCCTCGGAGCGCCGCCTCCCGAAAAGGTCCAGGTCCCGCCCCGTCCGCCGAAGCCGAAGCGCGGAGCGCCTCCGGCGACCTCCAAGGCCTCGCCGACCCCGTCCGCAGCACCGGACGGAGGGGCGCCGTGACGCGACCGGCCGGCAAGAAGCGCGCGCTCGTCAGCGTCTTCGACAAGACGGGCATCGTCGATCTCGGGCGCGAGCTCACGGCCCTCGGATACACGCTTCTGTCCACCGGCGGGACCGCGGCGGCGCTGAAGAGCGCCGGCGTTCCGGTCGTGGAGATCGCCCACTACACCGGCCAGCCGGAGATCCTGGAAGGACGCGTCAAGACCCTGCACCCGAAAGTGCATGGCGGTATCCTGGCGGACCTCTCGAAGGAGTCCCATCGCGCCGACCTGACGCGAACGGGAATCGAGCCGATCGCCCTGGTGATCGTCAACCTCTACCCTTTCCGCGAGGTGGCGGCGCGTTTCGGGGCGCGCCTGGAGGAGATCATCGAGATGATCGACGTCGGCGGGCCGGCGATGGTGCGGGCGGCGGCCAAGAACCACCGCCACGTCGGCGTGGTGGTCGACCCTGCGGACTATCCGGCGATCCTGAGAGAGTTGAAGGAAGGCGGCGTCCTGGGCGACGAGACGCGGTTCTCCCTGGCCGTCAAGGCGTTCGCCCACACCGCCTCTTACGACGCGGCGATCCGCGACGAGCTGACGGCGCGCCAGGTGGGGTCGACGGTGCCTTCCGGCGGCCCCCCGCCCCTCCCCGGAGCACGCCTGGTCTTCCCTCCGCGGCTTTTGATCGAGGCCCGTCTCCTGCAGGAGCTGCGCTACGGCGAGAACCCCCACCAGCGCGGGGCGCTCTACGCGGACACGGGCGAGGGGTCCGGGACGGTGGCCGCCGCCCGGCAGATGCAGGGGAAGGACCTGTCGTTCAACAACATCATCGATCTCGATGCCGCCTGGAGGGCGGTGAACGAGTTCGACCTCCCGGCCGCCGTCATCATCAAGCACAACAATCCGTGCGGCGCCGGCACGGGCGGCTCGCTGAAGGAGGCGTTCATCAAGGCGCGGCAGTGCGACCCGACCTCCGCGTTCGGCGGAATCGTGGCGTTCAACCGGCCGCTCGACGCGCCCGCCGCCTCGGAGGCCGCGTCGATCTTCCTGGAATGCGTCATCGCCCCCGGGTACGACGCGGCGGCGCGTGACGCACTCGCGGAGAAGAAGAACCTGCGCGTGATGGAGGCGGGACCGGCGCGGGACATGTACCGCGGGCTCGATGTCCGGCGCGTGACCGGCGGCTACCTGGCGCAGGACTGGGACGTGGTGAAGACCGACATGACGAAGGCGCGCGTCGCGACGCGGCGGGCGCCGACCCCGGACGAGCTGCGCGCCCTGGACTTCGCCTGGCGCGTCGCCAAGCACGTCAAGTCGAACGCCATCGTCCTGGCGCACGCCGATCGGACGATCGGCATCGGCGCCGGGCAGATGAGCCGGGTCGACTCGGTCCGCCTGGCGGTCATGAAATCGCTCGCGCCCACGAAGGGCGCCGCGCTGGCGTCCGACGCGTTCTTCCCGTTCCGCGACGGCATCGACGAGGCCGCCAGGGCCGGTGTCGCCGCCGTGGCTCAGCCGGGCGGCTCGCTCAAGGACAGCGAGGTGATCGCCGCCGCCGACGAGCACGGCATGGCGATGGTGCTGACGGGCAGCCGCCACTTCCGGCACTAGAAATCGATCCGAGTCTTGAGTCGGGTCGGCCGGCGATTACTTCTGTTCGAAAGCGCGCAGGGTGAGGCCGTCCGTGAAGGCGTAGTAGGTGCGGTCCTTGGCCCGGTTCGCGTACTTCTCGGCGACTTCCTGGAGCTTCAGGGCGGTGGCGTCGTCCGGGTCGACGGCCAGCTCCTCGGACAGCTTGACGAGGGCATCCTTGGAGTTGCCCGCCTTCAAGAGGACGACGGCCCAGTTGTACCACGAGTTCCGGATGTACAGGTCGACGTCCCCGAGACCCTTGTCGCGCGGCAGGCGGTAGAGCTTGCGCAGCGCGTTCTCGTAGTCCTTGTCGGCGTAGAGCCTCTTCGTCGAGTCGAACTCGTCCTGCAGCTTCTGGTCCTCGTCGATCTTCGCCTGCGCCTTGTCGGCGAGATCCTTCACCTCGATGTTGGCCGGATCGAGGGCCAGGACGGCGTTCAGCTTGGCGCGCGCCTCGCGCCACTTCCCGAGACCGATCAGCCGGCGGCCGTCCGCCGTGTAGGCCGCGATCCTCCTCTGCATCTCTTCCTTCGGCAGGGCCGGTACGGTCGCAGGCTTGATCGGCTCCGACGACCGCAAAGCACCATTCGAGGCGGCTGCTCCCGTCACGCCGCCGGCCGGCGCGGTTCCGGGATGCTGGTTGTTCGCGCCTGCGCCCGTTGCGCCCTGGTTCTGGGCCGCAGCGGGTGGGAGCTGCGCCGGAACCGCCGTGCCGGAGCCGGGGCCGCCCGGGGGCGCTCCAGCCGTCCCGGCCGAGGCCGACGCCCCGTCGCCCTGCTGGGACGGTGCGGTCTGCTGCCGGCTCGTCCCGCCGATCGGTGTCGGGATGGGACCATGGCCGCCGTCGACGACTCCGGCAGGAGTTCCGGCGGGCGGAGTCACCGGGTGGCTCGGCTGGCCGCCTCCGCCGAGCAGGCGCGGCAAGAGGCCGGGCTGGGTGTACACGTACCAGGCTCCTCCGCCGGCGCCGAGGAAGAGGACGAGGAGAAGGACATATCTCATCAGCGAAGAGGCGCCCCGGCGCGCCGATGACACGGGTCTGGGTCTCTCGGCCTGGCGCAGTTTCGTCGCGGTCGCGGGCGCCTCGAATGCGTCGGCAGACTCGGCGGCCGCCTCGGCGCGCGTCTGCGCCTTGCCCGCCGGCGCATGCGCCGCGCTCTTCGGGCTCACCTTGGCCCTGGCGACCGGCACCGACTCGGGGTCCGGGATCGACGTGTCGTGGGCGGCGTCCGGCATTCCGGGCATGCCGCCCGAATCGAGGAGCGACATCAGATCCATCCCGCCTGCATCGGCCGGCTTGCCCGTCGCCTTGGCGCCGGTGCCGCGCAGGAGTCCGCGCTCCTTGTCCTTGAGGTTGAGCTGTGTCAGCTCGGTCTCCCAGGCGGCCGTCGCGTCCTCGCCCACGTCGGCTACCGGTACGGCGCCTGAAGAGGCGTCCGGCTTGGTCGGCGCCGTCGTGTGCGGGGGGGTCCTGGAAGCGGGTGCTGTGGCGGGGTGGGCGGGCGCGGCCTTCGTTGCGGCCGGAGCGTGCGGGGCCGCCGGCGCCGGCCGGGCCGCCGTTCCACCGACGGCCGCGGGCTTCGCAGGCGCGGGCGGAACGGAGACCGGCCCCTGGCTCTTCTTCGCCGGGCCTGAAATGATGGGCGGAGGCTCGATCGGCCCGGCCGGCGGAGCGGGCGTCTTCTTCACTTCGGCGGCGACCGTCGCCTGGACCGGAGCCGGTGTCGCCGGCGCACCGGCGGAGGCGGGCTCCCTGGGAACGACGCGCGACGTGGGTGGCCGGACCGTCCTGGCGTCGACGACCTCTTCCTGGACCGCCGGCGGATCCGGCGAACCGATGCCTCCCGGACCTTCCGCGGCCGGCTCGAAGGGAGATTCCTCCGGTGCTGTGCCGCCGAGCGCCGGATCGTCGAACGCGGCCTCGAGCGCCGCCCGCGCCGCGACCTCCTCCTGCGTCAGCGCCGCCTCGCCCGATTCGGATCCCCGAGTGTCCTCGCCGGGCACGGGTTCGGGACCCTCGAACACCTCTGGAAGCGGTTCCCGGGCCGCCTGGGCGGACGCCGGCGCGGGCGGGGCCGGCGCCACGGGGGGCTCGGCCGGCGTTCTCGCGTTCAGCTTCACGCCGGCGGCGATCGCCTGCGGCATGGTCAGCTTGACGGTCATGCCGCCGAGCTGGCTGGCCGCGGCCTTCAGGCTCGCCTGGATCTTGTCTCGGATCTCCTTGAGCATGGTCTTGCCGCCCGGGTGCGTCGCGTCGAGAGCGAAGACCTTCTTGCATTCCGCCTCGGCTTCCGAGAAGCGCTCCTGCGTCAGGAGCTCGCGGGCGAGGACCAGATGCTCTTCGATGAACGGCGCCGACTCGAATGCGTGCTGCGCCTCTTCGAGAAGACTGAGGATCTCCGGCGATTCGGGATCGAGCGGGAGGAGGCCCTGCGCGCCTTCGATGGCCTCCGAGTACTTGCGCTCCGACAGGAGTTGCTTGACGCGCGCGACTCCGAGGTCGATCCGGGCCTCGGTCTCCTCGACCGGCGCCGCCGCCGCGGCCGGGTCGGCGCCGTCGGCCGGGAGTGCTGTGGCCTCCTCCGGCTCCCCCGGGGACACCGTGTCGAAGTCGCCCAGGAGGAGGGTGGCCATGCGGATCCCCTCCTGCGCCTTCTGGCTGCCGGCGTCGACGCCGAGGGCTTCCTTCCAGGCCTCGATGGCCCCCTTGTACTCTCCGCTGTTGTAGAGGGAGGAGGCCTTGGCCAGGAGTTCCTGAAGTCTTTCGTCGTCGATCACGACTCCGTCCGTGCCGGGCTGACGGGAAAATGGACAGACTCCAAGCCCCGCAACGGCTCAATTTATGCCCGGGGAACGGGAAGTCAAACTGCGAAAGAGGGTTCGGAGGAGGTCAGGAAGCCGCGCGCGGGGCGGAGGAGGAGGCCTTCTTGAGAGCATCCTTCAGCATCGGCAGGTCCTTGAAGCCGGGGTTGATCTCCTCGACCTTGGAGAACGCGTCCGACGCGGTCTTGATATCGTTCTTGCTCGACAGGGCCACGATGCCCAGATTGAGCCAGGTCTGCCAGTGCTTGGAATCGTACGACAGGGAGGTGCGGAATTGCGCGATCGCGTCGTCGGCCATGCCCATCTCGTACAGACAGATCCCCATGTCGGTGCGCGCGTCCACGTCCTTCGGCGTCACCTCGAGACCCTTCTTGTAATACTGCACGGCCTCCTCGAACTTGCGGGCGTCGTGATACATGTTCGCGAGGCGGATGAGGGACGCCGCGTCTTTCGGATTCTTCTCGATCGCGGCCTTGAGGCTGCTGATCTCCTGGAACACGGTCGCCATCATCTGCTCGTTCCCG
>JBGPED010000126.1:0-9300 GCA_041482595.1 Acidobacteriota bacterium | reverse complement strand
GATCTCGCGTCCGACCCGGGGGAAACGCGCAATCTCGAGGGCACGGGGGCCGACCCGGAGGTGCGGCGGCGGCTCCTGCAGGAACTGCAGCGCTTCGTCGATTACGACGCCGGTGCTGTGGGCGAGCCCCGGACGATCGATGAAGACGACCGACAGCGGCTCAAGTCGCTGGGCTACATCAACTGATCGGCGGGCGCCATGAGACGCTCGAAGATCTCGTTGCTGACCAGCCGCCCGCGTCGCGTCAGCCGCAGACGGCCCGGGGAGAGCTCCAGGAGACCGGTCTCCGCCAGCGCGCCGATGCAGGCGTCGTCGGGCGGGACGAAGGCGTCACCGTAGCGGGCGCGCAGCGCCTGGAGATCGACTCCCTCGGCCAGGCGCAGCCCCGCGAACAGCGCCTCGAAGGCGCGCCGACCGCGGGAACGCACGTCCTCGACACGCGCGCATCGTTCACCGCGGCGCGCCAGGTAGTCGCGCAGGTCCGCCGCGTTCGCCCAGCGACGCTCCCCGACGTAGGAATGCGCCGACGGCCCGAACCCGAGATACTCCTCGTCGGTCCAGTACTTCAGGTTGTGCCGGCTCCTGTGCCCGGGCCGGGCGAAGTTCGAGATCTCGTAGTGCTCGAAGCCGTGACCTTCCAGGTCATCTGCCGCATCCTCGTACAGGCGCGCCGCATCGTCATCGCCCATCGGGGCCCGGCGCCCGAGGGCCACCTCCCTTCCAAGCCGGGTCCTTTCATGGACCTCGAGCAGGTAGAGAGACACGTGGTCGACGCCCCGATCCACGATGCGCCGGATGTCGTCGATCACCCTTGTCCGCTCCTGCCCGGGCAGCCCGAGAATCAGATCGATCCCGACGCTGCGCACCGCCGATCGCCGCGCGGCGTCCACCGAGGCGAGCGCCCGGCGCGCGTCGTGGGGTCGACGCATCAGCGTCAGGAGATCGTCGTCGAGCGACTGGACGCCGATCGACAGGCGATTCACGCCCGCGGCGGCGTATCCATCGAGCCTTGCTGCGTCGAGGTCCTCGGGGTTAGCCTCGAGGGCGATCTCCGCCGTCCGTGAGAGCGTGAAGGACGATTTCAGCGATGCGAGGACGGCGGACAGGAGTGAGGCATGAAGGAGCGACGGCGTGCCGCCGCCGAAGTGAACCGTGTCGGCCGCGGGCGCTTCGGACTCCCGGCCGGCCAGCGCGATCTCGCGGCACAGGGCCTCGACGAACGACGGGAGGTCCGGACCCCCGCCGGGCCGGAGGTAGAAATCGCAGTACGAGCAGCGCACGGAGCAGTAGGGCACGTGCACGTAGAGACCGAGACGGCCGGCGGCTCCGCCGGTCAAACCCGCTCCACCATCCCCGAGGGGATCCAGCCGCTCATGGCGTTCGGCAGGCTCACCTGGTACCAACCGTCGCGCTGGTTGCGCACCTCGAGCCGTGTGCCTTCGTGCACCGTGAACAGGACCGTGTTCTCCGCCGAGGGCCCGCTCAGGACGTCCACCCTGTCGGTCATGACGATGGCGCGCGCCGCCGTCCGGCTCTGGATCGTCTCGACGAGCGCGCCCCCTGCGACGAGCGCCAGGACCCCGGTGGCCGCGGCGGCGTATCCGAGCAGGCGCCTCTTGGCCTCACCGCTCGTGAGCGGCAGACACGCCACGACGCCGCAGGTGATGACATACAGGCAGAGGAAGACCGCGCTCAGGGCGTCGACCGGGACGGTGTCGAGACGGTCCTGCACCACCTTGACCGGGTAAGGGATCTCGGCCTCCTCGACGCGATCGCGGATCTGCCCGCGCGCCAGCTCCAGGTTGTCGCGCGCGTCCTGATCGGAGGGATCGAGCCTGAGCGCCCGTTCGTAATTGAGGATCGCGGGCCCGAGCCTCCCGAGCTTGAAGTAGGCGTTGGCGAGATTGTACAGGACGCGCGGATCGGCCACGCCATAGCCGAGGATCTTCTCGTAGGCCTCGGCGGCCTCCCGGAACCTGCCCTGCTCGTAGGCGCTGTTGCCGCCCTGGAACAGCTCCGCCGGCGTCGTGGCGAACGCCGGGGAGACCGGCGCCAGGCCCCACAGGGCCAGGAGCACGCCGAGCGTCAGGCGGGAGAGCCTCATGCGGAGAGCGACCGCTCGAGACGGACGATGATCTCCTCCGCTTCCACCAGGGTGCGGCGCCTCTCGTCGGGACCGGACGAGGCCGGGGCGAAACGCGCGTAGTCGCAGGCCTCGAGGCACCGGTGGAACAGCCGCCGCTCCTCGTCCGGCACGCCACGCGAGGCCAGGAGGTCCTCGATCCGAACGTGCGTCAACCCGGCGCCCGAGGTGTCGAACTTGGCGGCGACGAACTCGGTCAGGGCCTGGGCCACCTCCGCGTAGAACGCCCGGGCGGTCGCCGGCGCCATCCGGCGGCGCGCCTCCTTGAGACGGCGGCGCGCCGTCGTCCGCGCACGGCGCTCCCGCCGCTGGCGGGCGTTCGCCCGCTGCGAGTGGCGCGTCCGGGCGAACACGAACACGCCCAGGTCCGCGGCCACGGGCAGGAGGATCAGCACGGCGAACCAGCGGGAGAGGTAGAAGGGGCGCGAGCGGTCCCTGAGCCCGTCGGGCGCCTGCTTGATGAAATGGATGTCGCGCCGGAGCTGCCGCACGTCGCTCTGCACCACCACGCCGCCGCTCCCGCCCGCGCTCCCCTCCGGACCGCGCGCCACCTGGATCGGAATCGGAGGGCTCGCGACGCTCCTGTAGACGCCGGCCTTCGGATCGAAGAAGGAGAACCTGACCGGCGGGATCGCCTGCGATCCCGGCGCCAGGGGGATGAGGACGTAGTCCCACACCTTCTCGCCGAGCAGCCGGTCACCGGCCAACGAGGTAGAGGCGCTGACCTTGGGCGCGTACTGCTTGAAGTCGCTCAGATCGGGAAGGGGCAGGGCGTTCACGGCGTTCAGGTTCCCCTCGCCCGCGACTTTCACCTTCACTCCGACGGCGTCGTTGACCTGCGACTCCCTGCGGTCGGCCGTGACCGAGAGGGTGAAGTTCCCCACCGCACCCGAGAAGCCTTCCGGGCGCTGCGCCGCGGGAAGCGGCTGCACGTGGATCGCGATCGGCTCGGTGCGCCTCGTGATCGTCTCGGTCGGCGTGAAGAAGAACGACTCGATCGGATCCTGGCTGCGCCTGCGGACCTGGACCTGGTACGTCATGCCCGGGATGGTCAGCGTCCCGCTGCCGGTCGGAAACAGGGCGCGCTTCATCAGCGTGTACTCGCTGTACGATTCGGGACCGCGCTGCACCCTGCGCATATCGAGGTTTTCCGGCAGCTTGATCTCCTCCGCCCAGAAGCCGGGAAACGTCGGCGTGTCCTTCATCCCCAGGTTCAGGACGTCCGTCTGCGTATCGAGGAGGACGCGCAACGTGACCTGTTGCCCGATGTACGCCGTGCGCTCGTCGACATCGGCCACGACACGGACCTGGGGGACGTCCTCCGGCGCCGGCTGCGGTCGCGCCGGTCCCTGGGATCGACCCGGCCCGCCCCTGATCGCCCCTCCGGGCGGGGCCGCCTGTGGCGGGCCTGGTCCGCCCGCGCTGCCCCCCTGGGCCACCTCCACGTCGATCGGCTCCGTGCGATAGGTCCGGCCGTTCACCAGCAGCCCGAGGGGAGGGATCCGCCGGCTCCCGGTCTTGCGCGGGCGCAGCGCGTAGGTGTAGGTGCGGGTGGCGGAGGTCCGGCCGTTGATCCACTGGAAGCGATTCGAGGTCATCGGCCCGCCGACGATGTCGAAGTCGGTGATGCCGGACACGTCCGGCGGGGCGACCTCCCCGAGTGACGGACCGGAGACCTCGACCGTGAGCACGACCTGCCCGCCCTCGGCGATGCTGGTGCTGTCGACCCGGGCGCGCACCCCCACGTCCTGGGCGGCCGCCGGCACCGCGCCATGCAGCGCCGCGACCAGACCGCCGATCACGATCGCGAAGACCGTCCCGCGGGTGGTCACCAGTCCTGCTCCGGCGGGCGCCTGTCCCCCACGGCGGCCCGCGCGTGTTTCTTGATCCCTTCCTTCTCCTCCTGCCGGAGCGCCTCGAGCACCTGCCGGGCCTCGTCCTCGCTCATCTCGCCGGGCTTCTTCTGCTGCTGTGGCGGCCGGCCACCTCCCTCCCCCTGCTGCGGCTGCTGCTGCGGGTTCTTGTTCTGATCCTGGTTCTTGTCCTGCTGCGGCTGCTGTTGCTGCTTCTTTTTCTGCTGGTCCAAAAGACGCAGGGCGAGCTCGAGATTGCGCTTGGCGTCGGTGTCGTCGGGACGCGCGCGGAGCGCCTGGACGTACACCTGGATCGCGTCCTCCAGACGTCCCTGCATCATGAGGGCGTTGCCGCGGTTGAACAGGGCGGCCTGCGACAGGACCGGGTCGGGCGCCGCCTGGGCGCGCAGGTACTCCTCGACCGCCTTGTCGTACTCCTTCTTGCGGAACAGGACGTTGCCGATGTTGTAGTGCAGCTCCGGGGCTCCGGGACGGGAGGCCTGGGCGTCGACGTACATCTTGAGGGCGTCGTCGAACTTCTTCTGCTCGTAGAGGCGGTTTCCTTCGTTGTTCTTCCTGGCTGCCGGGTCGGCCAGCGCCGGCATGGGACAGGCGAGAGCCAGGAACAGCAGGAGACCGGACGTCCCGATCACCCGGAGCGCCGACCGTCCGCGGTCGCCGGGTCTCATGCCGCCTCCTCCCCGCGCAGCGCGGCCGGGGGCACCGCCACCCTGCGCCTCCTCTCCCCCAGGGCCGCTTCGATCCCGAGCAGAAGGATCGCCATCCCGAGGGGGATCTGGTAGCGCTCCTCGTAGGCGTTCAGAGTACGCCCGGACAGGGTCCTCTGGTCCATGCGCGAGATCTCCTCGTACACGCGCCGCAGCTCCACGCCTTCCGGGGAGGACCGGAAGTACTTCCCGCCCGTGGCCAGGGCGATCGCCTCCAGATCGCCTTCGCCGAGGCGGCTGGTCACCTTGCGGTGGCCCCTGTCCTCCTTATACCCGATGATGTCGCCGCGGGCGTTGCGCAGGGGGATCGGCTCGCCGCTGGGGCTGCCGACGCCCACTGTGTAGATGACGACCCCTTCCGCCGCCGCCGCGCCCGCCGCCGCCTCGACGTTTCCCTCGTGGTCCTCCCCGTCGGTGATCAGCACCAGCACTTTGTAGCGTCGTTCCCCGGGTCGGAATGCGGCGACGGCCGTCCGGATGGCGTCGGCGATCGCCGTGCCCTGGATCGGGATGAGGTCGACGTCGAGCACGTCGACGAACATCCGCGCCGCGGTGTAGTCCAGGGTCAGCGGGCAGGCGACGTACGACGTCCCGGCGAACGCCACGACCCCGACGCGGTCGCCGTGCAGGAGATCGACGAAGGAGCCGACCGCGGCCCGCGCCTGCGCCATGCGGTTCGGCTTCACGTCCTCGGCCAGCATGCTCAAGGAGGTGTCGACCGCGACGATCACGTCGACACCGCGCCGCGTGACCGTCTCGAGCTTCGCGCCCCACTGCGGCCGCGCCAGCGCCAGCACCAGGAACACCGACGCGAGCACCACGAGCGCGGCCTTGATGATGCGTCTCTCGAGGCTGGCGCTGCTCGACAGCCGTCTCATGAGAGGCAGGTCGCCGAAGGCCTCCAGCGCCAGCCGGCGGCGGCGGAACGACAGGACGAACAGGCCGATCAGGACCGGCACTCCGAGAAGCCACCACAGGTACTCGGGAGCGGCGAAGCGCATCAGGCCTCCCC
The DNA here is from genome assembly GCA_041482595.1 of Acidobacteriota bacterium. Lineage (GTDB taxonomy): Bacteria > Acidobacteriota > Polarisedimenticolia > Gp22-AA2 > Gp22-AA2 > Gp22-AA3. The sequence continues at coordinate 3,564 of JBGPED010000126.1, read as the reverse complement.
GGGATCGCGCCCGGAGTGCTTAGGACGGGTCGGTGTCATGGGATCTTCCTCAGGACGGTGGACGACAGGGCCAGCTCCAGGAGAACGAGGAAGGCCCCCGGGTAGAGATACCACGCGAACTGCTCCGTGTGCCGCGTGTAGCCGCGCACCTTGATCTCGGTGCGCTCCATCCGGTCGATGGTCGCGAAGATCTCCTTGAGAGCGCGCGCGTCGGTGGCCCGGAAGTAGCGGCCGCCGGTCGCATTCGCGATCTGCTGCAGCGTCACCTCGTCGATGTCGGCCTGGACGTTGATGTAGCGCCGCCCGAGGATCGGATCGTCGATCGGGTAGGGCGCCTCCCCTTCCGTCCCGACCCCGATGGTGTAGACCTTGATCCCCATGGCCTGCGCCAGGCGCGCGCCGCTCAACGGATCGATCTGCCCGCGGTTGTTGCGCCCGTCGGTGAGCAGGATGATCACCCTGCTCTTCCCCCTGGCGTCCTTCAGGCGGGCCACCGCCGTCGCCAGCCCCATGCCGATGGCGGTGCCGTCCTCCTCGCGGGCGGCGATGTCGACCTGCGACAGGAGGTCCTGCAACACACCGTAATCGAGCGTCAGAGGGCAGCGCGTGTAGGCGTTGGCGGCGAACACGACCAGACCGATGAGATCGTTGCGGCGTCCGTGCACGAACTGCGCCACCACGTCCTTGGCGACCGCCAGGCGGTTCTTCGGCTTGAAGTCCTCCGTGCGCATGCTGCCGGAGATGTCCACCGCCAGGGCGATGTCGATCCCCTCGGTGAGCACCTCCTCCTCGTGCCGGCCGGTCTGCGGACGCGCGAACGCGACGACGAGGAGCAGCAGGCCCAGGACCCGCAGCGTCACCGGCACGTTGCGCAGCCTCACGGCCAGGCCCGGCGGCATGGCGCGGAACGGGGACGTCAGCGGGAAGAGCAGGCTGGCGCGCCGGGCGCGGCCGCGCGCGAGATGAATGACCAGGAGCCCGAGAAGGGCCAGGAGGGCGAGCCCGGCGTAGGGCGCTGTGAACAGGAAGGACGTCATCGGGTCCCGCCCGCGGCCGCTCCGGAAGCGACGGCCGGCACGTCGCCCGCCGCCGCGGCGTCGCGCCGCCGCGTCTCGTCCACCAGGTGATAGGCCTTCTGGACCACGGCGCGGGTGTCGTCGGACGACGGGATGTGCTTCGCGAATTTGACCAGGTCGCAGGAGCCGAAGAATTCCGCCGTCAGCGCCATCCCCTTCGCGGGCAGCCGGGCCAGCCGCAACGCCTCCAGGATCTCAGCGCTGGTGCGCTCGAACGTGTCCACGCCGAAGCGAGCCTCGAAGTAGCGCCTCACGATCTCCGCGAGCTCGATGTAGAACTCCTTCACCTGCCCCTTCTCCAGGAGACCCGACGCGAGAAGACGCTCCAGCTCGGCATAGGCGATTTCGTGCGCCGGTCGCGGCGGCGCCGCCGGAGCGGCGGCCTCGGCCGGCCCGCCGCGCGCCCGTCTGCGGCGCCAGATCCAGATCGCCACGGCGGCGGCCGCCGCGGCGGCGAGGGCGATCCAGGGCCAGAGGAGAGGCACCGGCATGACCGCGGGGTTCTTGATGTCGGCGGGGCGCGTGTCCCCCTCCGCCAGAACGGAGCCGACGGTGAACGACACGGGGGCGGTGGCGACCTTCGCCTCAGTGCCCGAGGCGTCCACGAAGGTCGCCTCGAAGGAGGGCACGCGCGAGGGACCGAGCCGGTAGCTGGCGACGCGCAGCACCCGCGTCTCCTGCACGCGACCGTCCGGTAGCGTCGTCTGGGACGCCTGCCGGCCGAGGAGGGCCAGGTCTCCGAGGGAGCGCTCGGGTTCGAACGCCGTCACCCGGACATCCGGCGGGTGGAGCAGGCGGACAGTCACCGTGATCGGATCGCCGACCGTCACGGTCTTTCGATCGGCCGCCGCCTCGATCCGCACCGCTCCGGCCTGCGCGGGCGCCGCCGGCGTCTCCTCAGGCTGCGGCAGGCCGGCGGGGCCCCCTCCGGCGGGCCCCGTCCCTGAAGCCGGCCCGGCCGGCGTGACGCGCGGGGCTGGCGCCGGATCGGGTGCCGTGCCGCGGGCCGCGCCGGGCAAAAGGAGCGCCATGCCGAGCGCCGCCATCGCGAAGGCGCAGGCACCGGCTGTCGCCCGCGCGGCGGAGAGTCTCTTCATCGGCTCATCCTCCGGGCCCGGCGGTGGAAGAACCGGATGAGCGGCACCTCGTAGGGGCGGTCGGTGAACAGCTCGAGACTGTCGATCGCGTTGGCCCGGAACAGCGCTTCGCGGGCCGCCCGCCGATGCCCGGCCCACGCCTGGTAGCGCGCGCGCGTCCGGCGGTCGGAGGCGTCCACCAGGACCCGCTCCCCCGTCTCCGCGTCCTCCAGGTCCAGGAGGCCGACCGGCGGCAGGTCCTCCTCGCGCGGATCGGTGACCGTGATCGCGATGACGTCGTGCTTGCGCGCCGCCACGCGCAGCGGCTGTTCGTACCCCTGGACCAGGAAATCCGACACCACGAACACCACGGCGCGCTTGGTGATCGTCCTGTACATGAACTGCAGCGCCATCCCCAGGTCGGTGGTCCGCCCGCGCGGGCGGAAGTAGAGGATCTCGCGGATGACGCGCAGGACGTGGTCCTTTCCCTTGCGCGGCCGGAGGAAGGTCTCGATCCGGTCGGTGAAGGCGATGAGGCCGACCCGATCGCTGTTCTTGATCGCTGAGAAGGCCAGGATGGCGCAGATCTCCGCCTCGATCTCGCGCTTGAACTGCCGGCGCGTGCCGAACTCCCCCGAGGCCGAGAAGACGACCAGGAGGAGAACGGTCAGCTCGCGCTCCTCCACGTGCTTCTTGACGTAGGGGTGCCCCATGCGCGACGTGACGTTCCAGTCGATGTTCCGGATGTCGTCGCCGAACTGGTATTCGCGCACCTCCGAGAACTCCATGCCGCGCCCCTTGAACACGGAATGGTACTCCCCCGCCAGGGACTCGTTCACCAGGCGGTTGGTGCGAATTTCGATGCGGCGGACTTTCTTCAGGAGATCGGCTGGAAGCATGGCTCAGGAATTCACCGGTGCGCGGTACACGCCGGCGCGTTCCTAGGGCACCTCGATGGTGTCGAGCACCTTCTGGATGATCTGCTCGGTCGTGACGTCCTCGGCCTCGGCCTCGTACGACAGGATGATCCGGTGCCGCATGACGTCGAAGGCGATCGACTTGACGTCCTCGGGCGTCACGTACCCGCGGCCCCGGATGAACGCGTGCGCCTTCGCCGCCACGGTCAGGAAAACCGTCGCGCGGGGGGATGCCCCAAACTGAATCAAACCCTTGATGTCGAGCTTGTAGTCCTCCGGCCGACGGGTGGCGAACACGATTTCCACGATGTAGTCCTTGATGCGGTTGTCGATGTAGACCTGCGCCACCACACCCCGCGCCCGCAGGATGTCCGCCGGGGCGATCACCCGCCGTACGTTGAAATGGTCGGGCCCGGTCATCCGATCGAGGATCTCGCGCTCCTCCACCTTGTTCGGATAATCGACCTTGATCTTCAGCATGAACCGATCGACCTG
>JBGPED010000125.1:0-9316 GCA_041482595.1 Acidobacteriota bacterium | reverse complement strand
CTTCCAGCCGCCGGGCGGGCTCGGGGACCGGGGCGCTCCGTAAGGAGGCGGGTGTCGCGGCGCCGGCGGCGACGGAGCAGGCCAGGCCCAGGACGAGGCGGACGATGAACGGAGGCCCGGGGGCGACTTCGTGTCCGGAGCCGGACGGCCTCACGACGTCCCGTCGAGGGGCGGGCGGTGGTCGCGGAACTTCAACGCGCCCTCGAGCGCCGCCGCGAGACGGAGGACAGTCTCCTCGTCGAAGGGACGACCGATCACTTGAAGTCCCACCGGCAACCGCTCGCGCGTCAGACCGCAGGGGATCGATATCCCCGGGAGGCCCGCCAGGTTGATGGTGACGGTGAAGATGTCCGAGAGGTACATCGACAGCGGGTCGTCGACCTTGTCGCCGAACCGGAAGGCGGGTGTCGGCGACGTCGGAGTGACGATGACGTCCACCTTCTCGAAAGCGAGATCGAAGTCCCGGCGGATGAGCGTGCGCACCTTCTGTCCCTTCAGGTAATAGGCATCGTAGTAGCCGGAGGACAGGACGTAGGTGCCGAGCATGATGCGCCGCTTCACCTCCTCACCGAACCCCTCGGTGCGCGTGCGCACGTAGAGTGGACCCATCTGCATGGCACCGCGGGCGCGGTGGCCGTAGCGCACCCCGTCGTAGCGCGCCAGGTTGCTGCTCGCCTCGGCGGTGGCGATGATGTAATAGGTCGGGATGGCGTACTCCGTGTGCGGCAGCGAGATCTCCTCGAGCCGGGCGCCCAGGCGCTCGGCGGACTTCAGAGCCGACTGCACGGCGGTCTCGACCTCGGGCGTAAGCCCCTCCCGGAAGTACTCCGCCGGAACGCCGATGCGCAGCCCCGCGGCGCCCTTGCCGAGCGCCTTCAGGTAATCCGGCACCGGCTGCGGGGACGACGTCGAGTCGTTGGGGTCGTGGCCCGCGATCACCTGGAGGACGCGCGCCACGTCCTCCACCGTGACGCCGAACGGACCGACCTGGTCGAGCGACGACGCGAAGGCCACCAGGCCGTAGCGCGACACCCTGCCGTAGGTCGGCTTCATCCCCGCAACACCGCAGAACGCCGCGGGCTGGCGGATCGAGCCGCCGGTGTCGGTCCCGAGCGACGCCGCCACCTCCCCGGCCGCGACCGCGGCGGCCGATCCGCCGCTCGATCCTCCGGGGACGTGGTCCAGCGCCCAGGGGTTGCAGGTCTTCTCGTAGGCCGAATTCTCGGTGGAGGAGCCCATCGCGAACTCGTCCATGTTCGTCTTGCCGACGATCACGGCGCCGGCCCGGCGCAACCGCGCCACGCAGGTGGCGTCGTAGGCCGGCACGAAACCTTTCAGAATACGGGAGCCGCAGGTCGTCGGGACGCCGCGCGTGCACAGCACGTCCTTGACGGCGATCGGGACGCCGGCCAGGGGGCCGAGCGGACGGCCCTCGCGCCGGTCGCGATCGACGGCCTCGGCCTGGCGCAGGGCGTCCTCGTCAAGGAGAGTGCGGAACGCCTTCACCCGGGGCTCGACCTCGCGGGCGCGCCGCAGGTGGGCGCCGCAGATCTCGGCCGCGCTCGCCTGTCCGGAGGTGACGAGCGAGTGGATCTCGCCGATGGTGCGGCCGAAAGCACCGCTCATCCGATCACCTTGGGGACCTTGAAGTGGCCGCGCTCCGACTCCGGGGCGTTGGCGAGCGCCTCCTCGCGCGGCATCGAGGGAACAAGCGTGTCGTCCCGCAGTGCGTGCGAACCCCCGCCGACGTGCGACGTCGGCGGGATGTCGGCCGTGTCGAGCGCGTTCAGACGGGCGACGTACTCCACGATGGAATTGAACTGCTGGGTGAAACGACCGAGCTCGTCCTCGGAGAACTCGAGGTTGGCGAGCTTCGCGATGTGACGGACCTCGTCCTTGCCGATGGCCATGCAGCGCTGCCGCCTCGAGGGTGATTATACCCGAGTCGTTGTGGTAGCCTCCGCCCATGAGCCGCCTCCGGCGATCGCTCGTGATGCTCGCGGCGCCGCTCCTGCTCCACGCCGCCCCGCCTCCCGCGCAGGCCCCCGGCGTCCGGGACGCTTCCACCGCCGCCGTGCGGGTCACCGTCGAAACGATCGCCGTCGATCGCCGCGGCACCTGGTCGCTGGGCACCGACGTGGCGGACCTTCTCTCGGGCGGCACCGGCGTCCTCAAGAAATCGGCGACCCTGATCAGCCGCGGCGAAGCATCGGAGGCGCGCGAGATGGTCGAGATGACCGTGCACCTCAGGGCGATCGGCAAACCGGGAGGAGGCTGCTCCCTGGACATCGGGACCGAGACCCGCGGTGTCGTGACCGGCGCCAGGACCGGAGGGAAACCGCGCCAGCCGGACCGCACGCGCGCCACCATCGTCCTGAAACCCGAGCAGGAGCGCCTGGTCGAGGCCTACGCCTCGACGACGACGCAGGCCCGCCTGGCGCTGAAAGTGCGCTGCGACGCGCCGCCCGCGGCGTCCGGCGCCGTGTCCGAGTCCGATCTTCATTTCGTCGATTTCATCCTCTCCGTGGCGCGCGCCGAGGGCGAGAAGGATCCGCGACCGATGAAAAGCGATCAGCTGCACGCCGTCCTCGGCCGGGAGGCCAGCAGTCTGTTCTCCTTCAACGTTCCCCTCGATCCCGACACCACCGGCGCGAAGCGTTACCGGCGCGAAAAGCTGGAAGTGACGCTCACGCCCCTCCTGGTGTCGGGCGGGCGCGCGCAGGTCGCCATCCAGGTGCTCGGCGAGATGGCGACCGTCGGCGCGGACGGCCCTGCCGTCACCCACCCGATCGAGCACGCGGACACCCTCGTCATCGCCCCCGGCGAAAAGCGGGAGATCGACATCGACATCCGCTCGTCGGGGGCGGACGAGGGCTGGGAGCGCGTGCGCTACCGTCTCGCACTCGTCGGCTCCTTCTAATTCGCGAGCGATGGGTGGCCGCACCGGCGGCGGGTGGAGATCCGCCGGGAGCGTTTGACTTGGAAACGCCGGTTCGGTGAGAATGATGGGCCTTTCGCACGCATCGCGCCGGGAGAGCCAATGACGCTACGTTCCGGGAACGCGTGCCACGCGCTTGTCGCCCTCCTGATCTCTTTCGGTGCCACCGTGCCGTCCGCATCGGCCCAGGACCGGGCGCTCGCGGGCCAGGTGGTCGATGGGCGCGGGGCCGGGCTCGCGGGTGCGACGATCTTCGTCACACAGCTCGGTCACGCGCGGCGCGCGGCCGAGGCGAGCGCCCAATTGCGCGCCACGGCTGCCGTGGTCGACACCGCCGACCGGGTGCTGAAGAGCGGCCCCGACGGGTCGTTCAGCGCCCAGGTCCCGGCGGGACGGTATCGCATCGCGGTCTTCAAGCCCGGATACGAGGTCGCGCTCGCGGAGGTCAACATGGCGACGCGCAACCTCCTGGAGGTCCGCATGCGGCCGGCGGCCGCGTCTCCCGCGGAAGCGCCGGGCGACGCCGTCGCGCGCGACGGCGGCCTGGATTGGATCCTGCGCCGTTCCGACGGCGACGAGCTGCGCGATGTCGAGGCCGGTCTCGAGGGACAGGCGGGCTCCGCGGCGCTCGTCTCTTCACGCAGCGGCGGACCCGCGCCGGCCGCGCTCAGGTGGCGGATGCCGACCATCAACGGTGAACTGACGCAGGACTTCAGCGGCTCGGATCTCCTGGGCGGAGAAACTTCCGGCCCGGGCGACGCCTCCGGGAGATCCACCCGGCTGGCGCTGCGAGGCTCCGTGGGCGAACAGGGGTCGTGGCGCTTCGACGGCCATTCCGTCAGGACGACGACGGGACTGTCCGGAAGCGACGAGGCCCGCCGCGGCGGGACGACGACGGGCCTGGGCGTCGGATTCGACTACCGCCTCGGCCCGGACGATGATCTGAAGACCCGGGTCCGGTACTCCACCCGCCGGTACCTGTTCGAGTCGGCCGACGCGGCCGACGATGTCGACCAGGCACAGAGGAACACCGCCGTGCGCGCGCGCTGGGATCGGAAACTGGGAGACGGGGCGCTGCTGTTCGTCGTGGGCTCGTGCCAGGAGGCCGCTTTCCGGCAGCCGGCCGGCGGGCAGGCGTCCGCGCCGACCTTCACGGCCGGCACGGGGGAGGGAGGCCGTCTCGTGGATCGGTCCGTGGCGGCCACGGCGGGCCTGGCGTTGCGGTCGGAGGACCACGCGATCGACCTCGGGCTGCACGTGCACTCCTTCCGTTACGATCTGGGCGACGGCGGAGCGCTTCTGTCCGGAGCGGACTCGAGCGCGCTCCCTCTCGAGCCGGGCACGGAGGGGCGCGCCATGACTCTCTTCGGAGGAGACGACTGGCGGGTCACCGAGCGCAACACCGTGAACTACGGGCTCCGCTACCACGACGATCTGTCCTCGGGGGGCGCCTACGTGGTGCCGCGCGTGGGGCTGACGACCACGCTGGCGGAGGCGGGTGATCTGGTGGTGCGATCGGCCGTGATGTACCGCGTCGAGGACGGTCGTCCGTCGCTCCCGGTCCTCGCGGCGAATGAGCGGCGCGCCCTCCGTTCCGAGGCAGGTCGTCTGGGCTACGAGATCGGTGTTGCGAGCCGCCCGGAAGATCGGCTGCAGTTCGCGGCCACGCTGTCGTACCGGCCGTTTCAGGAGCGCCTCGACGAGCAGGACGCCGCGCTGTCATCGGCCGGCTTCCTGGATGAGGGAGTGCTGGTCCTTTCCGACGCGACGGCGGGACGGCACGAGATGGAGTTCGAAGTGGAGCGCGGTTTCGGACTCGTCCGAGGTGTTCTCCTCGGGAGCATCGGACGCGTGCACGGCCGGCTGAGCCCTGTCCTCGGCGACGGCCTTCTCGTGGACCTTGCTGCAGGCCAGGCACACTACTACCTGACCGGCCTGCGCGCGACGATCAAGCCGACCGAGACGGAGGTGCGGATCGACTACCGGAGCGTCCTGGGCGAGACGGAAGCGCACGAGACCGGCGGGCCGGCCTCGCTCCATTACCGCCGGCTCGACCTGGCGGTCCTCCAGGACCTTCCCTTCTCCCCGTTCGCCGCCTCACGCTTCAGGGTCCTGATGGCCTACCAGGGGCTGCTGCTCGACTCGGTCGATGGTGTTGCGCCCTGGCCCGGTTCGGGCGCCACGTCGCGGGTGACCGGCGGCGTGGACATCTCCTTCTGATGAGAAAGACGCTCGCGGTCGGCATTTCGGCGCTGCTCCTCGCCTGGGGTGCTATCTACTTTCACAACCAGGTCACGCTCATGGCCCCGGAGACCGGGGTCGAATGGGTGGACTCCGCCCGCGGCGTCATCGCCGACACGGTCATCCCCCGGACGCCGGCCTGGAAGGGAGGCTTGCGACCGGGCGATCGCCTGCGGGCCATCGACGATCGGTCGATCGCCTCCGCGGCGGACGCGGAGGACGCCGCGTACGCCGTGCCGCGCGGTACGCCGGTGTCCTACCTGGTCGAGCGCGACCGTGAGGAGGCCGTCTTCACCGTCCGCCCGAACTGGGTGGGCGGAGGGACGCCCGTCTACTACTACCTCACCCTCGTCGGTCTCACGTTCCTCGGCGTGGGCGTGGTCGTCTGGCTGCGGGCCACGCGAGCCCGCGCCGCCATACCGTTTGCGCTCCTGTGCCAGGCGATGTTCATGGTCCTGGTCCTCAAGAGCGAGGGCCAGGGAGGGTTCCTGGATTGGTCGGGATACTGGGGCGATCTGGCCGGCTGGCTCCTGGCGCCGGCCCTGTTCCTGCACATCACCTGGGCGCTGGCCGACGAGGACCGCGGATCGAGCCTGAGACGTTTCCGGCGGGCGGCCTTCTACCTGCCGGCGGCCCTGCTGTTCGGTTACAACCTTTATTTGATCCCGTTCAAGCAGGTCTATCGTTTCGCCGATCCCCTGGCGGTCATCCGGCTCAAGGAGCGTCTCGAGGAGCTGTACATCGCCGTCTTCGTCATCACGGGCATCGTCAAGGCCGTGCTCTCGTACATGTCGGCGACCCGGCTCCAGACGCGCTGGCAGCTCAAGTGGATGGCGTGGGGCAGTCTCGTCGGCTTCCTGCCGGCGGCCGTCTTCTACCTGGTGCCGCGCTCGCTGAACATCCGGATCGGCGGCTGGAGCGACCTGTCGCTCCTGCCGATGGCGGTCATTCCGCTCGCCTTCGCGGCCGCGATCGTCCGCTATCGTCTGCTGGATCTGGACATCTTCCTGAAGCGGGGCATCGTGGCGATCGGCCTTCTGCTCACGGCGGCGGCGACCTACGCCGCCTGCTACGTCGTCATGGACCGGGCGACCGGCGAGATCACGCCGCGCGGCCTGAACCTGGCGCTGATCCTGGCCACGTTCCTGATGGCGATCTTCTACCCGCGCGTGCATCGGCGGCTGAAGAGCGTGGTCGACCAGTTCTTCTACCGGGAGCGCTACGACTACCGCCGCACCCTGAACGAGTTCAGCGAAGCGCTCAACCGGGAACTGAGCCTGCCGACGCTGCGGACCAAGTTCATCGGCCGGGTCGAGCGCACCTTCAATCTCGAGTCCGCCCGCGTGTTCGTGCGCGAGCACGAGGGACGGCGCCTCTTCGGGGGGTCGCCGGAGCAGACCCTCGTCCTCGACGACCCGCTCATGAAGATGCTGACGGGCGCCGACTACCTGTCCCTGCGGGATCACCCCGGCGCCGTCGAGACGGCGACCGGAGCGTTCCTCATCGATTCGCTCGGCCTGGAGTACCTCGTGCCGATGACGGTGGAGGGCGAGATCGTGGCGGTCCTGGGCGTGGGCACGCCACGCGGCGGGGAACCCCTCACCAGCGAGGACCTGCAGCTGCTGATCTCGCTCTGCCGGCACGCGGCGGTCGCCTTCGAGGGGGCGCGTCTGTACAGCGCGGTGCAGGAGAAAGTGCAGGAGGTCGAGGCGCTGCGCGAGTTCAACGAGAGCATCCTCGAGAGCAGCCGCGTGGGCATCCTGGTCACGGACTCCGAAGGCCGCGTCCTCAACGTCAACCGCGCCTTCGAGCACCTGTACGGCGCGGAACGCGACCGGATCCTCGGGCAAGGCCTGTCCCAGGTCATGCCGGCCGGAGTGTTTGCCCTGGCCACCGACGACGCGCTCCCGAGCGGCGGCGAAGATCTGCCGGACGCCGGCCTGCGGGTCTACCGGTCGTCGCTGCGCACGCCCGACGATCGGCGGCTGATCGTCAACCTGACGCAGGCCGCCCTGCGCGACCCCGCGGGGCGGCCGCGCGGGCGGGTCATCACGGTCGACGACGTCACCGAGCAGGTGGTGCGCGAGCAGGACCTGCAGAGGCGCGAGCACCTCGCCTCGATCGGTCTTCTGGCGTCCGGCATCGCCCACGAGGTGAACACGCCCCTGACCGGGATCTCGTCCTACACGCAAATGCTCCTTGAGGAGTGCACCCCGGACGACCCCGAGTACCCCGTTCTCAAGAAGATCGAGCAGCAGGCCTTCCGAGCGGCCGGGATCGCCTCGAGTCTCCTGAACTTCTCGCGTCAGCGCGACGGCGATTACCAGCCGCTGGACATCGCCGAGATGATTTCGGAGACGCTGGAGCTGTTCCAGACCCACCTGCGCGGCCGGCGGATCGACCTGGTGCGCCAGGTCGAGGGGCCTCTCTGCCGGGTGAACGGCAACCGCGGGCGGCTCCAGCAGGTCCTGATGAATCTCCTCCTGAACGCCGTGGACGCCATGCCCGACGGCGGCACGGTGACCGTGGCGGCCCGCGCCGATTCGGGGAGAGTGCAGATCGAGGTGAGCGACACGGGCTGCGGCATCCCGCCGGAGCATCTGGACCGTATCTACGATCCGTTTTTCACGACCAAGCCGCGCGGACAGGGCACCGGTCTCGGACTCTCGGTGTCCTACGGCATCGTCAAGGAGCACTCCGGGACGCTCCTGGCGGAGAGCAGCCCTGGGGAAGGATCGCGCTTCGTGGTCAGCCTGCCGGCGGTGGATGAAAAGAGGGCCTCGGCGTGAAGGGCACCCGAGTCCACCTGGCCGAAGGGGAGCCGGCGCGCCACGCGGCGGCCCAGGCCATCCGCGTGCTCGTCATCGACGACGAGCCGATCATCCGCGACGTCCTGCACGACATCCTGTCGCGCGAAGGGTACAGAACCTCGTCCGTCCCGGACGCCGAATCCGGCCTCGCGGCGCTGGACCGGCAGGAATTCGACCTCATCATCCTCGACCTGATGCTTCCGGGCATCGGCGGCTTCGAGACGCTCAAGGAGATCAAGCGCCGGGACCCGGACAGCGTGGTGGTCATGATCACCGCCTACGGCTCGGTGGAGACCGCCGTGCAGGCCATGCGCATGGGGGCGCACGATTACCTGACCAAGCCGTTCAAGAACGAGGACGTTCTCCGGACCCTGAGCACCGGGTTGCGCCATCGCCACGTCCTGGCCGAGAACCGGACGCTGCGCCGCGCGCTCCAGGGGAAGGCCCGTTTCGGGGAGCTGGTCGGGAAGAGCTCGGCGATGCAGCAGCTCTACCGGCTGATCGAGCAGGTCGCGCCGAGCCGGTCCACGGTGCTGATCCAGGGCGAGAGCGGCACCGGGAAGGAGCTCGTCGCCCAGGCGATCCATCTCAAGTCGGGACGCCCGGAGGAGGCGTTCGTGGTCGTCAACTCCGGGAGCATCCCTGCCGATCTGCTCGAGAGCAACCTGTTCGGGCACGTCAAAGGGGCGTTCACCGGCGCCATCCAGTCGAAAAAGGGGCTGTTCGAGGTGGCGAGCGAGGGGTCGATCTTCTTCGATGAAATCAGCACGATCAAGCCGGAGGTCCAGGCCAAGCTCCTGCGCGTCATCCAGGAGAAGGAGTTTTTGCCGCTGGGGTCGGTGCAGAGCGTTCACGTCGACGTGCGGATCATCGCGGCCACGAACATCGACCTTCAGGAGCTGGTCCAGCGCAGCGAGTTCAGGGAGGACCTGTACTACAGATTGAACGTGATCAACATCAAGCTGCCTCCCCTGCGCGACCGCCGGGAAGACATCCCGCTCCTGGTCGACCACTTCGTCGCCAAGTACGCCGCCGAGAACGGCAAGGCCGTTCGGTCCGTGGTCCCCGAGGTCCTGGCGATCCTGGTCGACTACTCGTGGCCCGGAAACGTGCGCGAGCTCGAAAACGTCATCGAGAGGGCGGTTGTCCTCTCCTCCTCGCCGGTGATCGGGACGGAGCTCCTCCCGGAGCCGCTGCAGGGCGACCGTCCGCGGCCCCTTCCCGGTCCGATGCAGATGGACGGGACCATGTCGTTCTACGAGACCATGGAACGGATGGAGAGGGAGATCATCGTGGAGACCCTGAAGAGTGTGAACGGTGTCCAGCG
>JBGPED010000124.1:0-9414 GCA_041482595.1 Acidobacteriota bacterium | reverse complement strand
GGCCCATCCCGTGGCCCCCTCGACGGGGAGGACGCTCGCGATCGGCGCGCCGCGGCTCTGGAGCAGGTTGATCTGGTATGGCCACGAGCTGCTGGCGGCGACACCTTCGTTGACGAAATCGTCCACCTGGGCGACCGCGTCGTGCCAGTACCTTCCGACGATCCTGCGTTGCTGCCTCAAAAGCGCGATCGCCGCTTCGAACTGCGCGCGGTCGAGGGCGTAGGGATCGGTGATCCCCAGCTCGGGCCTGTGGTGCATCAGGTAGAGGGCCGCATCCGCGACGTAGATCGGCCCGTCGAACGCCTGCACGCGTCCCTTGTTGGATTTGCCGTCGGGCAGCGTCATCTCCTCGAAGACGACGTTCCAGCTTTCCGGGGGCTTCGGGAAGACCCGCGTGTTGTAGGCCAGCACGTTCGAGCCCCACTGGTACGGAACGCCGTAGTGCCGGCCGTCCACCGTGTGCCAGGGGGCGTTCTGCAGCCGCGGGTCGATGGTGCTCCAGGAGGGGACGAGCGTCGTGTTGATCTCCTGCACGCGCCCGCCGTGGACGAGACGCAGGCTCGCGTCCCCCGACGCCGTCACCAGGTCGAAGCCGCCCTCGTTCATCAGGGCGACCATCTCGTCGGACGTGGCCGCGGTCTTGACGCTGACCGTGCACCCCGTCTCCTTCTCGAAGTTCGTGACCCAGTCGTAATTCTTGTCGGTCTCACCGCGCTCGATGTATCCGGCCCACGCCACGATGGACACGGTCCCCTCGCCCGGCCCGAGCGACCGCAGCGGCCCCGCAGCACCGCCGACGTGCTCCCCCCCGGGACCCTGACCGGGCGCGCAGCCGAGGCCGGCGATCAGGAAGACCACGCCCACGGAGAGCCGTGCTGCTCTCCTGTTCATGTGCCGCGCTCCTCCGCCGGGACCCATCACCACCGGAACCGGCGCGAGGATACCACAGCAAAGTCGCGGGGATTGAAGACCGCGGGGGCGGATCCCCCGGGCCGGCCATCCCGCGTTTCGCGTGAAAAGAAAAAGCCCCGATCGTTCCGCGATCGGGGCTTGGATGATGCGTGGACTTCCCTGCGACGCGGCTCAGCGTCCCCCGAGCTTCCAGGTGATGCCGGCCGAGACGGTCGTGAAGGTGGTGCTGTCGGAGAAGGTGTTCTCCTTCAGGAGAGCCAAGTCGGCACGGAACGCCATCGTCTTGGTCTTGCCGAAGAAAATCCGGGTCCCGCCGCCGATCTGGTAGGCGACGCCGTTGTCGCTGGCCGAGGTCCCGCTGACGTCGACCGAGACGTCGGCGCGGCCGATGCCGGCCATCACGTATGGCATGAACTCCTTGTTGCGGGGATGGAAGTTCATGACGCCGTTGACCATGTACAGCCGCATCGTCGTGTCCACGCTCGTCCCGGCAATGTCGCCGTTCTCGGAAGACGACGCGATCTGCCCTTCGACCTGGAACTGGTCGTTCAGGTGATACCCGCCCCGGACGCCCAGGAACTGGGCCGAGTCGGTGCCGGTGCTGTTGGAGTTGACGTCGGCCTGGGCGACCTCGAAGCCGATCTCGCCCGTGTTGGCCGATGTGTTGGCCGACTTGTTGGCGGCCAACGCCGGCGCCCCGAGCGCCAGGACCACGAACATTGCAAAGCACAGGATCCGCTTCATCAAGTGTCCTCCCTCTCGGTGATTTGAACTGCGTCCCTGACCCGGAATGTGTGATTTCCCGGGAATCTCAGCGAAGTCGCACCTCCTCTCCTGCTGCCGGGGCGTAAAACTACGTACGCGGAGCGGACCGATCAAGCGAATGACGAAAACGTGACGCGGTTGAGCAGCGCTCGCGTTTCACTCGTGAAATCCACATCCGGCGCTGGTTTTACAGAGCTGGGACGAGGGCCGGGCTACTGCGGGGCGGGCGGAGCGAGGTCCGGCGAGCGATACACTTCCTGGCCGCCGACGAGAGTGAGAAGGACGCGCGCGTCCTTGATCCTGTCGGACGGCAGGTCGAACAGGTTGTCCGACAGGACGATCACATCGGCGTACTTGCCCGCCGCGATCGAGCCGCGGTTCCCCTCCGCGAAGTTCGCGTATGCCCCCTGGATCGTGTAGGCGCGCAGGGCGCTCACGAGGTCGATCGTCTGTTCGGGAATCCACCCGTTCGGCGGCCGTCCGTCCAGCCCCTTGCGGGTGAGCGCCGTGTAGATCCCCACGAGCGGATCCATCTCCGCCACGTTCCAGTCGCTGGCGAAGGCCAGCGTCGCGCCGGCGTCCTGCAGGCTGCGGAACGCCCAGGCGTACCGGGAACGCTCGGGCCCGATGTTCATCGCCCATTTTCCCGTGATGTCGGGGGCGCAGTGGCGGGGCTGCATGCAGGCGACGACGCCCAGCGCCTTGAAGCGGGGAATGTCCTCCGGTGACAGGCACTCGATGTGGACCAGCTGGTGCCGGCTGTCGCGCGGGCCGTTCTGCTCGCGGGCGTACTGCAGGGCGTCGAGTGCCGTGCGGATCCCCCGGTCCCCGATCGCGTGGATGAACATCTGGAACTTCATCCGATCGATGCGGGCCGCGACGGTCTTGAACTCGTCGGGCGGGTAGAGGGTCTCGCCCCGCTCCCCGGGCCTGTCGCTGTAAGGCTCGAGCAGGGCCGCCGTGTGCGGCTCGACGACGTCATCGATGTAGAGCTTGATCGCGGCGACCCGCAGGCGGTCATCGTCGAACCGCCTCCGGGCTTCGTCGAAGCGCGCGAGTTCGGACTCCGGCGTCCCCCGTGGGTGATACAGGGCGATCTGAAGGCGGGCCTTCAAGATACCGTCCTGCCGCGCCCGGCTGAAGAGCGGCAGGTCCTCCAAAAACCCCTGCGGCTCGACGATGGTGGTGATGCCGAAGCGGGACGCCATCTCGAGGTTCCGCTTCAGGCGCCCGTAGCGGCGTCCCGTCGACCAGGACGGCAGGATCTTCCGCAGCGCCTCCTGTCCCGCAACCGAAAGCCCCATGGTCGCGAACGACCTGAGGATGCCCGTCGGCTCCCCGGTCCGCGGGTCCTTGTCGACCTCTCCGTACGGCAGGCGGGCGGTGGTGCGGCCGATCCCCAGCTTCTTCAGGGCGGCACGGTTCAGCCAGACGGTGTGGACATCGTACGACACCAGGAAGGCCGGCCGGTCGCCGGTCACGACTTCGAGGTCGCGCCACGTCGGCAGGGCCCCGCCGGGGAAGACGGAGTAGTTCCAACCCTCACCCTCGATCCATCCGCTCTGTGCCTGCGTAGCGACGGCGTGACGCACGCGCTCGTAGATTTCGCGGGGCGAGCGGACATCCGAGAACTGCAGCACGTCCGGGTCGGAGCCGAGGGTGATGTGGTTGTGACTGTCGATGAAACCGGGGAGGACGAGGCGTCCCCGCACATCGAGGACCCGGGTGCGGTTCGAAACGGAGCGAAGGATCTCGGCGTCGCTGCCCACGCGCAGGATGCGACCGTCCTTTATCGCCACCGCCTCGGCCCAGGGTCGGGCGGGATCCACGGTGTAGACCTTCGCGTCGCGGATGACCAGGTCGGCCTCTTCCTGGCGCGGGGCGCCGCACGCCACGGTGAGGGCGAGGAGAACCGGGGTGAGGAAGGCGGTCCGGTGGAGAGCTCCGGGGCAGTTCCTCTTCATGACTGTCCACCAGGCCGCATGGCCCCGAGCCTACCACACCGCCGACCCTTGCACCGGTTCGGGGCTTCCCGTTAGAATAATCATCACGATTCGCCCGCTGGAGATTGGGAATGCCCTGTGAACCGGTTTTTCGGCGCGGTCAAACGCTGCTCGCGGTTCTCCTCCTGGCATTCGCGCTGGTGCCGCTGTCCTGGTCCGCCGATGATTCCGCGTATCACTATTGTCCGGTCTGCGGGGCGCAGAATAAGGCCGAGAACCGGTTCTGCCTGAAGGACGGCACGCCGCTGCCGGCGATCGACCCCGAGCGCCGGTTGCAGGGCTTCGCTCGCTCGCCCGGGACGTTTTCCGCGGAGGAGATCCAGCAGGCCATGCGCCGTGTCTCGGAGTCGGTCGTGCGAATCCGCGTGCGGACCAAGACGACCTACACGTACCCGACGACCTACTGGAAGAACGAGGAGGCCGAGTACTACCACCAGGCGATGCTCGGCAAGATCGAGACGTCGGACAGCGACGCCCGCTTCGCCGGCTCCGGGTTCGTCATCAGCCGGGACGGCCAGATCGTGACCAACGCCCACGTCGCCAGCCCCGACGGCATGCAGGCCGACCTCACCATCGAAACGCTGGACGGCAAGAGTTTTCCAGCACGTCTTCTCGGCGTGGACGCCGCGAGCGATCTGGCGCTCCTGAAAATCGAGACCAACGCCGTTCCGCCGCTCGCGTGGGGCGACTCGGGCGCGATACGGGTGGGCCAGGAGACCTGGGTGATCGGAAACCCTCTGGACATCGGAATCTCGATCGCCCGCGGCACGATGTCGGGGATCGCCGGGACGCGGGTCGGAATGAACCAGGTCGAAGCATTCCTGCACTCCGACGCTCACTTCACGCACGGCAACAGCGGCGGCCCCCTGGTGGACGTGCAGGGGCAGGTGCTCGGGGTGAGCGACATCGTGTTCTCCAGCGCCAAGGGACAGGGCTATTCGATCCCGTCCCGGATGGCGCGGCTGGTGGTCGACCGTCTGGGGAAGGACGGACGATACGCGAGGGGATTCATCGGCCTGCAGGTCCGGTCGGTGGACTCCGACGCCATCAAGAAATTCGGTCTTTCGAAGACCGACGGCTCGGTCGTGGAGTACGTGCTGCCGGACTCGCCGGCCGGCAGGGCCGGCCTCAAGAAGGGGGACGTGCTGTATGGCATCAACGGGCGGCAGCTGGCATCGACCTATCTCCTCCAGGAGGCGGTCTCGAGCGTGGGCCCCGGGGCGGCCGTAAGACTCGCGGTCGACCGGCAGGGCAAGGCTCTGGAGATCCAGGTGACGACCACCGATCGCCCCGCTGCGCCGCGCATCGACCCGCTCGAGGACATGCAGAACTACCTCCGCCTGCATTTCGAGGAGGACACGAAAAAGAAGCAGGTGGTCATCCGTGATCCCTACCGCTCGCGCCGCGCGCCCGGTCTCTACGAAGGTTACCGGGTAAAGAGCGTGCTGCCGGCGCAGGACTGGCCGGAGGAGCCGATCACCCTGAGCTACTACAGGACGCGCGCGAAGCCTGTATCGATCGACAGCCTCGACGACCTGAGGTCGGCGCTCAAGCGTGCCTACCGGGGCGGAAAGATGGCCGCGACCTTCGAGATCGACTATCCCTCCGCCCCTGTCGCATCGGTGGCCTTCGATGAGCTCTGGCCGATCATCCTCTGAGCGGGTGTCGCTGCTGCGGCGCGGGGGCCCGGCGCTCCTGGCCCTTGGCGCCATTCTTGTCGGAGGTGCCTTGTTCGCCCAGGTGGCGCTGCCGCCGCCGCCCGAGAGCGTCGAGCCCAGTCCGACGCCGACGCCGGCCCCGAGGTCGGCCGGTCCGAAGCTCGTGACCTGCCCGCGGTGCGGCTATCTCTGCGACCCTGCCTGGCACTACTGCGTCGCCTGCGGATGGGACCTGACGAGACTCATCGGAGAGGCGGAGGAGACTCGCCTGCAGGCGGTCGCGCGGGCCGCGATGGGGGTCATCGTGGGCGGACGGCGCAACCGCTTCTCGACCGCCTTCCCGTTCGGCGGCCCCGGCCTGTACTTGACGAATGCCCGCGTCCTGATCGCGGCGGACGAGAGCAAGCTGAGGATCCGCACGTTCAACAATCGCGAGTATCCCGCCTCGATCGTGGGGTACGACCTCCCCTCCGGGGTGGGCGTGCTGAAGGCGGAAGTCCCGGCCGTTCCTCCGATCCAATTCGCGCCAGCGGCTCCCGCACCGCCCGAATCCTCGTGGGCGGTCTGCTTCCCGGTCGTCTTCGAGGACGACGTGGTCCAGTACCTCCCGGTGTCGCTCCACCGGGGCCACCTGACCGCCACCGGGCAGACCGGCACCTTCCAGGTATCGTTCGAGAACCTGCTGCGGAGCGATCACTCGATCGAGGACGGCTGCTCGGGCGGGCCTCTGGTCGACGCCCGGGGCCGGATCGCCGGGATGATCCTGGGGAGCCCGGACAACGGCATCACCTACGCGCTGCCGCTCGACGGTTTGCAGGAGATCGTCGCATCGCTCGTTCGCCACGAGCAGCCGGTCCGGCCGTTCTTCGGCATCGGCCTGCCGGCTCCCGACGAAAGGCGGCGCGCGAAGTTCGGCATTGACTCTGGCTCAAGCCAGCCGATGATCACCTACCTCATTCCGGGGTCGCCCTCGGTCCAGGCGGGCCTCCGTCCGGGCGATCTTCTTTTGGAGGTCGGCGGGGACAAGATCGCGACGGTCTGGGACGCCGGAAAACGGCTGCTCGCGGCGCCGACCGGCGGGGCGGGCGTGGCGCTGACGGTCTCGCGTGGCGGCGCCGAGACCCGGGTGACCGTGAAGCCCGTGAAGCGGCCGGAGCGCGTGATGCTCGACCCGATCGATGAGCTGCAGGAGACGCTCGAGGCGAACCTCAAGGAGGTCACCACCGGCCCGGGGGCGCAACAGGGACTGGTGGTCACCGACCTCGTGCGGGGCGGCCGGGGCGAGAAGGGGCACTTCAAGGACGGCGACATCATCACGGCGGTCGACAAGAAATCGGTCAAGACCTTCGCGGCGTACGATGAGACGATCCGGACGAAATTCAAGGACATCTTCGCGGACGGGCCCGTGAGCGACAAGCGGTTTGCCTCCTCCTATGTCGTGTTGCTGGAGGTCCGCAAGGAAGGGGACGAGAAGGTGACGCGGGATTACGTCAATATGTTTCCCGATTTCCTGGCACCGCCGGTGTATTGAGGAGCCCTGGGACGATGAGCCGGCGTGCCATGGTGAGACGCATCCTGGTGTGGGGGCTCGCCCTCGCGCTGCTGATCGCATGCGGTCCGGCGCCATGGGGATATGCGGACGACGCGACCTGCCCGAAGTGCGGGGCCCCGCTCGAGCCGGGCGCCCTGTTCTGCGGGCGCTGCGGCTACAGGCTCGAGAAGGCCGCCGTCGCGGCGCCCGGCGCTCCCGACAGGCGCAGCGCCGTGGTGCAGGTCGTGACCGTCCACGACAATGAGCTGACCTCGACGTACAACTCGCTTGCCTACGAGTCCAAGGTGCAGGTCGGCGCGATTCTCGGAAGCGCCTTTGCGATAGCACCCGGGGAGTTCGTGACGGACAGCGGCCTCCTCGTCGGCTCGAAGGAGGTGTCGCTGCGGACGTCCACCGGCCGCACGGTGACGGCGACGATCATCGGGTCTGATCCGATGATCGGAGTCGCTCTGCTGCGGGCCGATCTCAAGGAGGTGGCGCCCCTGAGCGTGCGCGAGGACGAGCCGCCGCGGCCCGGGGAGAGCCTCGATGCCCTCGGCTTCTCGAGCGGCCTCGGCGCGGGCGGCGAGCCGGTGGTCTCGTCCGGAGTCGTGAGCGGATTGCACCGCGGCAACGCCGGGATCCACCCGATCGAGGACTATCTCCAGACAGACGCCTCGCTGCCGCGCGGACTCGCCGGTGGGCCGATGGTCGACCCGCGTGGCCGAGTCGTCGGAATGAGCACCGGGTTCGTCTACGGCTCACGCGTCTATTTGGGGCAGAGCGGCATCGGCTACGCGGTGCCGGCGGAGTGGATCGACCGCGCGCTCGCCTGGATCCGCTCCGGGGCCGCGCCTCGTGCCTGGGTGGGCGCATACACCGTTCCGGCGGATCCCGAGCAAAGGGAGCGGTTCAAGCTTCCTCCACAGGTCAAGCTCGTCATCGACCAGATCTTCCCGGGCAGCCCGGCCGCCGCGGCCGGTCTCAAAAGGGGCGACGGCCTGCTGAAGATCCAGGGTGAAGAAATCTCCGCCCTCCCACGGGTGCAGCAGCGGCTCCTGTCCATGAAGACCGGGGAGCCGGTCGCCCTCGATGTGGTGCGGGGAGGGGAGGTCCTGCACGTTTCAGTGGCACTGTCGCCGCGGCCGGAGCGCCCCCGGCTCGCCGGGATCGACGCGCTCCGGTTCTTCGCCAGCCTCGAGCTCGCCCCCAAGGACGATGACAAGCTCGTCGTCACCTCCGTCGCCCCGGGATCGGAGCTCGCCCACTTCAAGGTCGCGGCGGGCGACGTCCTGCAAAGCGTCCTGAGCAAGAAGGACTGGCTACACGGGGCAAAAGACAACTCGCGCTGGCGTTCGGTGCACACGGTGGCCGATCTGGAGGCCCGCCTCGAGACGGCCTATTCCGATCTCGACTTCTGCCTTGGCCTGCGCTTCAAGTCGAAAGACGGGACCAAGCGCGAGCTCTACCTATGGGAAATCCTCAGCCCGACCGCGGCGCTCTGATCTCCCCCGCTCTCCGCAAAAAACGAACAGCCCCGGCCGATCGATCGGCCGGTGCCGGTCGGAGCGTCGTCCGCGATCAGTGGTGCGGTTTGGGCCGCGCACCGCGCGCCCGCGGCTTCTTCTTGGCCGCGGCGCCCTGCGCCTGTTCAGGCGTGCCGGACCCCTGCTTCGTGACCGTCCCTTCGTGCGTGACCGTGTTGCCGTCCTTGGTCCAGGTGCCGTGGCTGCTCACCGTCGTGCCGTTCGGCCCCGTGGTCGAGCCGTCGCGCGTGACGGTGTTGCCGTCCTTGGTCGTGGTGGACTCGGTGGTCTCGGTCTTGCCGTTGGGGCCGGTGTCGGTGCCCTGTCGCGTGACGGTGCTGCCGTCCTTGGTCCAGGTGTTCTGGCTGCTGACGGTCTTGCCGTTCGGACCGGTCGTGGTGCCGACGCGTGTGACGGTGTTGCCGTCCCGGGTCGTGGTGGACTCGGTGTTCGCCGTTTTGCCGTTCGGCCCCGTGACGGTCCCCTTGCGGGTGACGGTGTTGCCGTCTTTGGTCGACGTGTTGTGAGTGGTGACGGTCTTGCCGTTCGGTCCGGTGGTGGTCGCGTCGCGCGTGACGGTGTTCCCGTCCTTCGTTGTCGTGACCTCTTTCTTGACGGTCTGGTCGTCCTGGGACTGCTGCGACGTGTCGTCGGCGAGGAGACGAGCCCCGCCGGCGAGCAGGCCGATCGCGGTGAGAATTCCCAAGGCGCGCACCATCTTCATGGATGAGATCCTCCCTGTCCGGTCACTCCGCGCGGAGTCCCGGGACTCAGAGTTTCAATATGGCCGCCGCCGGGAGCCCGATCAAGCCCGCTCTGCGAGCCATACAGGGCGGATCACAACGGTGTGACCGGTGGCGGCACGAAGAGGACGGCGGGGCGGCCGCGAAGACCGGGGTGAGCAGGAGTAGAATGCCTGCCATCCCATGATCCGCAAGACCCTGCTCTGCGTCGCCCTGGCGGCCATCGTCGCGCTGCTCGCCACCCTGTCCGTCCGGATGCACGCGGCACACGCGCTC
>JBGPED010000123.1:0-9464 GCA_041482595.1 Acidobacteriota bacterium | reverse complement strand
GCTCTTCGATCTCGGGCAGGTCAATCTCGTCCACCAGGTCGATGACGTCGTCCGGCGCCTGCGCGGCGGAGCGCGCGGGCGGTGGTGCTGCGCGCGATGGGCGCGGCGGCGGGGCGCTGACGGCCGCTTCGGCCGGCTCCTCGATTTCCAGGGCTTCCAGGGCCAGGTCCTCCTCGGGCTGCGGGGGGGCGGGAGCGGGCGGACGGGCCGCCGCGACGGGGCGGGCGGGAGGAGGCGCCACGGGCCTCGGTCCCTGGGGCGCCGGCCGCGGCGGCGCCTGGGCGGCCGGCTCCGCCGGCGTCGTGGCGTCCTGCGCCCCCGTGCCGTCGAGCTTGTACTTCGACGCCAGGTTGTTGAGAACCAGCTTGGTGACGGCCTTGAGGGTGTCCTCGACCCCGATCCCCGTGGTCGCCACCGCCTCGTAGAAGGGGGCGTTGTGGCGGTTGATCTGGGCGTTCATTTCTTCGATCGAGGCCAGGTGCGGCAGGTCGCGCTTGTTGAACTGCATGACCAGCGGGGTCTCCTCGATGCGCAGGCCCATCTCGCGCAGGTTGTCATCGAGGTTCTTGTAGCTCTCGACGTTGGCCTCCAGCATCTTGGACTGTGAATCGGCCACGAACACCACCCCGTCGGCGCCCTTCAGGACCAGCTTGCGCGTCGAGTTGTAGAACACCTGTCCCGGCACCGTGTAGAGCTGGACCCGCGTCTTCATGCCCCGGATCCGTCCCAGCTCGATCGGCAGGAAGTCGAAGAACAGCGTCCGGTCGGTCTTCGTGGCGAGGGACAGCATCTTCCCCTTCTTGACGTTGTCAGGGAGCGATTCGTAGATGAACTGGAGGTTCGTAGTCTTGCCGCAGAGCCCCGGGCCGTAGAAGACGATCTTGGCGGTCAGCTCGCGGGTCGAATAGTTAAAGAGAACCATTCGCTCTCCGCAGGTCCGGGAATATAACACCCGCTTCGGGGGGAGTCAACGAACGGGCCGGCTGCGCCGGAAGCTCAGGACGACCGGCGAGAGGGAAAGCCCCAGACGGGAGCGCAGGCGACCCGCCATGTACCGACGGTAAGGCTCCGGAACCTTCCGGCCATTGCCGAACACGATGAACCTCGGCGGCGGTCCTCCCCCCTGCGTGATGTAATAGAAGCGCACCTCCCGCCCGGCGTCCGCGGGCGGCTGCTTCTCGGTGACGATCTCGTGGAGCGCGCGATTCAGCTCGGCGGTGGTAAAGCGCCTGAGACCCTCCTGTCGCAAGGTCTCGAGCGTGTCGAGGAGCCGCTCCACCCCCTCCCCCTTCAACGCCGACAGCGGCACGATCGGAATGTACGAGGCGAACCCGAGCGCCCGGCGAATCTCCTCCAGCCGTTTCGTCAGCGCCCCGCCACTCGATTGGACGAGGTCGATCTTGTTCGCGGCCACGACGGCGGGGATCCGGTCGTGAGCCACGAGGCCGAGGATCGTCTTGTCCTGGTGGTCGATTTCCGATACGGCATCGACCAGGACAACGGCGATCGCGGCCTCCTGCAGCGCCTGCCTTGCTTTCAGGACGCTCACCCACTCGATCTCTTCCGCGCGGCCCGCGCGCCGCCTGATCCCCGCCGTGTCGATGACCCTGTAGGTCACCCCGGCGTGCTGGAACAGGGCGTCGACCGGGTCGCGCGTGGTCCCCGGGACCGGTGTCACCAGCGCGCGGGACTCTTTCACCAGCCTGTTGAACAGCGAGGACTTGCCGACATTCGGCCGGCCGACGATGGCCACCGGCACGCCGGGCTGCGCGGCGGGGCCGGACGGCTTCGGGAGCGTTCCGACCAGCCGATCGATGAGCTCGTCCAGACCTCTGCCCTGCTCCGCCGAGATCGGCACGACCTCGCCGAGCCCCAGGCGGTAGCCGTCCGCTTCAAGCCCCTCCAATGAGCCTGCGTCGATCTTGTTGGCCACGGGCACGATCGGCTTGCCTGAGGAGCGCAGCAGTCGCGCCACCTCGAGGTCGAGCCCGGTGACGCCGGCGCGGGCATCCATGACCAGGAGGATCACGTCCGCCTCCTCGATCGCCTTGAGCACCTCCAACCGGACCAGTCGGGTGAGGTCGTCGGTCGCCCCCTGGACGACGCCCCCCGTGTCCACCAGGGTCACGCTCACACCGAACAGGTCGCAGGTCGCCATCAGCCGGTCCCGGGTCACGCCAGGGATTTCCGAGACGATCGCCTTCCGCTGGCCGAGCATACGGTTGAAAAGAGTGGACTTGCCGACATTCGGCGCGCCCACGATGGCGACGACAGGCGACGGCACTGCGGCAGACCTCGCGAAATCGAACGCAAGTGATTGAAGCCGAACGGAATATAGCACAGACGGGCGATCGGCACGTCTTGACAGATCCTGTCGTAGCTGCCTATACTTTCAGCAATTTACGCTCGTTTGCGCTGCGCCGATCGGGAGGCCGGGGGATGATTAAGACCGATATCATTAATAATGTAGCCAAAAACGCCGATATCACGCGCGTCAAGGCGGTGGTGGCGGTGGAGGCGATCCTGGACGCCATGAAGGAGTCGATGCGCCGGGGCGAGAGGATCGAGTTGCGCGGCTTCGGCGTCTTCCAGGTCAAGCCGCGCAAGAAGGGAATCGGCCGCAATCCCCGGACGGGCACCGAGGTTCGCATCCCGCCGGGCAAGACGATCCGCTTCAAGCCCGGCAAGAACCTGCGCAACTTGCGGTAGCTCGCGGGATCCCTGGTGCGGCCCTTCGGCATCGGACGCCGCCCGCGGTAGAATGACCGCTCCAATGGAGAGCGAACCGCGGGTCATCGACCTTGTTCCGGCTGCCGAGCGCTGGACGCCCCCTCCCCCACCCATCGCCGCCCGCGTCCCACGGCGCCGATTACCGGCCTCGGTCAATCTCGCCTGCTTTCTGCTGACGGTGGTGACCACGCTCATCGCCGGGACCCTTCTGACTCTCGAGGACTTCACGGCCGGCACGCTCCGGGACGTCGTCCTCACTCCGAGCCTCTGGACGATCGGGCTTCCGTATTCGCTGAGCCTGATTCTCATCCTGGGTGCACACGAGATGGGGCACTACGTGATGTGCCGCCGGTACGGCATCGATGCGACACTCCCTTTTTTCATTCCCGGCCCTCCGCTGCTCGGGACGTTCGGGGCGGTCATACGGATTCGCTCGCCGTTCACGGGCCGCCGTGCCCTCTTCGACGTCGGGGTCGCGGGCCCTCTCGCCGGGTTCGTGGTCGCGCTGCCGATCCTCGCCTATGGAGTCTCGCGCTCCACGGTCCTCCACCATCTCCCCCGGCATGGTGATTTCGACTTCCCGTCCTGCCTTCTCCTCGACCTTGCCTTCAGGCACCTCATCCACGACCTCCGACCGGGCGATCTCATCCGGATCCACCCTGTCGTGATCGCGGCCTGGGTCGGGATGCTCGCCACCTTCCTGAACCTGCTTCCTGTCGGACAGCTTGACGGGGGCCACATGCTCTACGCCCTGTCGCGCCGCCTCCACAGACCGGTCTCCCTCGCGGTCATCATCGGACTGATCGCCGGTGGTCTCTTGTTCCGCGGGTATCATCTCATCCTGTTCGGCGTGCTCTGGGCGGCCATCGGTCCACGGCATCCCCCGGTGCTCGACGAGGAGGAGCCAATCGGGGTTGCCCGCGTGCTCGTGGCGCTCCTGGCCCTGGCCATCTTTGTCCTCTGCTTCATTCCACGCTCCCCCCGGCTGGTCTGATCGTCACGGACTCCCGGGCCCTTCCTGGACCAGGCGCTCCGCGAGCCAGGCGGACCTGCCGTCTGTGGAGAAGCGGACCGCCCCGTCGCGATCGGTCCGGTACACTTCCACGCCGGCGCCTCGAAGCCTGCCCAGGACCTCCGCGTCCGGATGCCCCCACGGGTTGGTCGCCCCCACGGAGATCACGCCGAATTTCGGGGCGACCATCCGGAGGAACGGCTCGGTCGTCGATGTCCGGCTGCCGTGGTGGCCGACCTTCAGGAGGTCCGCCCCGAGCTCGCGGCGCTCGTCGAGTAGGGTGGTCTCGAGCGCCGCCTCCAGATCGCCCGTGAGGAGAACGCCGTGCCCGCCGAACGAGAGACGCAGGACGAGCGAGTCGTCGTTCCGCGCCGGTCCGGTGCCCTCGACACCGCCGCCCGGATTGAGCACGTCCAAGCGGGCCCCGCCCAGAACGATGCGCGCACCCCGCCGCGGGAAGACGACGGCGCCGCCCCCCTCGCGGGCGAGTTCCTCGATTTCCTCGACGGCCGGATCGTCCACGGGCATCCTTCCAAGCCAGACGGCACCGGGTGAAAACGACCTGACGATCGCCGCGGCTCCCCCCAGGTGGTCACGATGGGCGTGGGTGATGGCCAGGATGTCGATCCTCAGGAGTCCCAGCGATCGAAGGGCGGGCGCCACGACCTTCGATCCGACGTCGAACCGTGAGCGCGCGAACCCGCCTGCGTCAATCAGCATCGTCGGACCCCCGGGAAACTGGACCAGGAGCGCGTCCCCCTGTCCCACGTCGAGGGCGACCACCTCCAGGCGGCCGCTGGGCGCGGGGGCGCGGCCCGCGACCGCCGTGAGGGTGATCGCAAGGGTCAGGAAGAGCAGGGCCGCCCACCGGAGCCACGCGCCGCCGTACCTCGCCACGGCGATGGCGGCCTGTCCCAGCAGGACCAGCCAGACCGGCGGCGGCAGGACGAAGAACGAGCACCAGGCCGGTGTCGCCACGACCGCGGTCGCCCGCTCCAGGAGAAAGACCAGGACGCGCGCGAGGTCCATCAATCCGATGGCCACGGGATGGCACAACGGCTCGATCGCGCAGACCAGCAGGCCGAGGACCAGGAGCAGCGCCGCGATCGGGACCGCAAACAGGTTGGCCAGGACCGCGACGGGGGTCAGCGCCTGGAAATGCCGCGCCGAGACCAGCGCGGTCGACAACAGCGCCGCGGCCGACACCTTCAGCGACCCGGAAATCAAGCGCATCACTCCGCTCACCCCGACTCGCAGGCGTCCAGGTCCGCCGGGTGACGGGTCGTCGGCCGTCCCGGACGCCCCTGGCGTGACGAGGAGGAGAAGACCGAGAGTCGCCGCGACACTCAGCTGGAAGCCGGGGTCGAAGATCCAGGCCGGGTTGGATCCGACGATCAGCACGGAGGCGGTGCCGATGGCGTCCTTGCCGCGCACCCGTCGCCCCTGCACCGCCCCGCCCAGGGACAGAAGGCACATCAGCGCGGCGCGCGCGATCGAGCCGCTCGATCGGACCGCGCCCCAATAGAGGAGGACGCACAGCGCCAGCAGGACGCGCCGCGTCCTCGGAGAGAGAGGGAGGAGGCGCAGGGCGAGGGCCGCCAGTCCCACGATGAGCGCCACGTTGAAGCCCGACAGCGCCACGATGTGATACACCCCTGCGCGGATGAGCCGGTCCTGGAATTCGGGCGAAAGGTCGTCCCTTTCGCCGATCAGGAGGGCGGCGAGGAAGGGCACCGTCCTGTCGTCCGCGTCCCCCGCTGCGCGTCTCAGTGTCGAGACGAGGGAGCCCCGCGCCATCGAAGGAAGGGCCGCGAGCACGTCGGCCCTGCCGCTCAAAACCTGGATCAGCCGCGGGCTCTTGGCGGTGCCGACGAGATCGATCCCGCGCGCCCGGAGGTAGGAGGAGTAGTCGAACGCCCCCGGGTTCCGGAACATCCGGGGAGGCCCGAGACGGGCGCTCATCCGGACCAGGTCGCCGGGACGCGGGAGAGGGGGGTCCGTCGGCCCGGGCGCGGAGGTCGTGATCCGGAGGAGGATCGGTCTTCCGGGTCTGCAAAGGAACGGCGGCCGACCGGGGATTTCGAACGATGCGGCCCGGACGGAGAGCGACCGTCTTCCGTCGGGGAGATCGTCGGCGTCGAGGAGCCGTCCTTCGATCTCGACCGGCGTGACCCCCGGCCTGAACCCGTGCTCCTGCCACAGGTCCAGCATTGCGGGAACGGGATCGACCAGGCGGTGCCCGACACCCGCGGCCGTCCCCAGCAGGAGCGGCAGCAGAAAAAAGCGCACGCGGCGGAGGGCCGGAAGGAGGCCGAGAACGGCGACGGGAGCGAGGATCGCCGGCCAATGGACCGGCGCCTGGATGGGAAGGACGATCCCAGCCGCGAACGCGGCGGCCCGCGCGAGCGACGTCGGGCCGGACGAATACACATGCAGACGCCGCGCGGATCGCACGCGAACCGGTCCCCTCGGGCGGCTCTCCACGCGGGTCGTTCGATTCTATCGTCGTCGACCGGCCCGGCGCAACGGCGCTGCGGCGCGCGCCGGGAGCGGCTCAGTCGAACAGCGTCAGCCGAGGAAGTCCCGCGGCTTGACGCAGAAGAGCGGCGAGGGCCGTCCGGCGGGTGCGTTCGCGGGCTTCAGGAGTCATGCGATCGCCGGCCCGTCCAAGCGCCAGGTCGGCCGCACTTTCGAGCGTGTCGAGCTCGGACTCTGGGAGAGATTCGCGGGTGGCGGCCAGGAGATCCTCGTCGAAGCGGCGCAGCCCCTCCTCGAGCAGGTGCGGGTCCGAGACACCGCCCTTGATCTCCTTGCGCAGGTGCTTCAGCTCGGCCGCGACCCGCGCCAGGCATCCGACCAGACGGTCCCGTCCCGCCTCCGACGCTCCGGCCATGGCCGCGCGGACACTTCGGGCCAGGCGCCCCAGGTGCCGCGCCGCGGCCGCGACCCCCGCGGCGGCATCCGCGGACCGCGGGCGGCCCGCTTCGGCGGCGTGCAGGACGTGGTACAGCTCATGGAGCGCCAGGACCTCCTGCCTGCAGTACGACAGCGAGTTGATCCGGCGTCCCGCGGGGGCCCGTCGCTCGAACGCATCGAAGATGTTGTCGATGGCCTGCAGGACGACCCGCAGCGGGACGCCGGCATCCTTCCACTCGCCGATCAGGCTCCAGTCGCGCGGCGACAGCAGCATCGCCGCCCCCCGGCGCCGCACGAACGCCTCCTCGACGGCGCGGTAGTACTCGTCGTCGCCCTGTGCCGACGTCATCGATTCCGTTCGTGGATGATGCGCAGCCCCTCGAGCGTGAGATTGGGATCCAGGTCGTCGAGGACCGTGCGCAGGTCGGCCTCCAGCGCCAGGACCAGTCCCCCGGTCCCGATGGTCCGCACCTTCTCTCCCATCTCCTGCCGCATGCGCTCGAGAATCCCCTGCACGAGGGCGATGTACCCGTAAAACAGGCCCGCCTGGAGACTGTGGGTCGTGTTGCGTCCGATGACCTTCGGCGGGCGACGGATGTCCACACGCGGCAGGCGCGCGGCGCGCTCGAACAGGGCCTCCGCCGAGATCGACAGGCCCGGGGCGATGGCGCCTCCCAGGTATTCGCCCTTCGCCGAGATCGCGTCGAACGTCGTGGCCGTGCCGAAATCGACCACGATCACCGCGCCCTTGCAGCGCTCGTACGCGGCCACTCCGTTGACGATGCGGTCGGCCCCCACCTCCTGCGGGTTCTCGTACAGGATCGGCATGCCGGTCTTCACACCCGGCTCGACGAACAGCGGCCTGAGGTAGAAGTAGGAACGCGCCATGGCCTCGAGCACGCTGTTGAGAGGCGGGACCACCGAGGCGATGATGATGTCGTGGATCGCGGACACTTCGATCCCGGCCAGCGACAGGAGCGTGCGCGCCTGGATGCCGTACTCGTCCACGGTCCGGTCACGGACCGTGGTGAGACGCCAGTGCGCCACAAGACGCGTCGTCTCGTACACCCCGAGAACCGTGTTGGTGTTCCCGACGTCCATCACCAGGAGCATAGAGAGCCCTCCCCCGTCTTGGTGTTCCGGCCGGACGATCGTCCGCGGCCCGCGCGCCGGACGATCAGGGCCACAGCGACTCGACGATCTCTCCGAACGGGACGCGCACCGCGCGGCCGTCCGGCAGCTTCAGGAGCAGGGCGCCCTCCTCGTCCACGCCGGCCACCTGGCCCTCCAAACGCCCCGCGGGGCCCTCGACGACAACCGGACGCCCGTGCGGCAGCGCCGAGAACGATTCCCACTCACGCAGCAGATCGGCCGGCTGCCCGCCGACGAGCCGTGAGTAGCGCCGCTCGAATCCCTCCAGAATGACGGCCAGGAGGGTGGCGCGATCGGCCACCGCACCCGTCTCGATCCGGACCGAGGTCGCGCGTCCCGCCACTTCGGGACCGAAGTCCTCGGTCCTCTGGTTCACGTTCAGGCCGATCCCCAGGACCATCTCGCGGATGAGCGGATCGGACCCGCGGGTCTCCCCGAGAATGCCGGCGATCTTGCGCCGGCCGACCACGACGTCGTTCGGCCACTTGATGGTCGCCTGAATCCGGCAGACCTCACGCAGGGCGTCGGCCACGGCGACCGCCGCCGTGAAGGTGAACAGCGGGGCCCGCGGTGCCGGCACGTGGGGCCGGAGGACGAGCGAGACGTAGATCCCCAGCCGAGCCGGCGAGTGCCAGGTCCGCTCGCGCCTGCCGCGGCCGCCCGTCTGCTCCTCGGCCAGGACCACCGCCCCTTCCGGCTCGCCGGCGGCGGCCAGGTCGAGCGCCCTGTCGTTTGTCGACCCGATCGTCGGGTAATAGAACACCCGGTGTCCGAAGACTGCGGCTCGCAGGCGGGTCTGCAGCGCCGCCGGGGTGAGGGCCTCGGGCGCTCCCTCGCCGCTCATGCCGGCCGGAGCTCCAGCGCCAGGTCGGCCGCCCGGACCGAATGGGTGAGAGAACCGAGTGAAATGCGATCGACCCCGACGGACGCGAGAGCCGCAATGTCCTCTTCCCGGATGCCACCCGAGACCTCGAGGAAGGCACGGCCGCGCGCCAGGGCCACGGCGCGCTGGAGGGTCGCGCGATCCATGTTGTCGAGCAGGATCGCCTCGGCCTTCGCGCGCAGGGCTTCCTCGACCTCGTCGAGGCTGCCCGCCTCGATCTCGATCGGCAGGAGGCGCCCGTCCCGCGCCATCTCGTGCCGGGCGCGTTCGATCGCCTTCTCGACGCCCCCCGCCAGGCGCCAGTGGTTGTCCTTGATCAGGACCGCGTCGAAGAGGCCCTGTCGATGGGCGCTGCCGCCGCCGACTTCCACGGCGTACTTGTCGAGGACACGCAGGCCGGGGGCGGTCTTGCGCGTCCCGGAGATCTGCACGCGCGCTCCGTGCAGGAGCCCGACCGCGCGCTGGGTGGCCGTCGCGATCCCGCTCAATCTCTGCAGAAAGTTGAGGGCGGTGCGCTCCGCCGCCAGGATGGATCGCGCCGCCCCCTCGATGGTCGCGCAGCATTGCCCCCGGTCCCGCACGGCGCCGTCGTCGCACCCGGGACGGAAGTCGAGGGACTCGTCCACCTGCCGGAACACCTCCCGCGCCACGAACATCCCGGCGACAACCAGACGCTCGCGCGCCACGATGTCGCCGCGGGCGCGGGCCGCCGCCTCGATCACGAGGCGGGACGTCAGGTCGCCCGGGCCGATGTCCTCGTCCAAGGCCGCG
>JBGPED010000122.1:0-9466 GCA_041482595.1 Acidobacteriota bacterium | reverse complement strand
GGGTATACTCTCAGGTATTTCATTGTCTCTGCAGACACTTGGCCGTTATTCATAGACCCCGGGCCGGGCCGGGTAAAGATGGCCCGCCCGGGCACCCGGGGGGGTGGGGCGGGGGGCCCCACGGACCCGTCCCCCGCGAGCGAACTCAGGCCGGCCCGCGACCCTGTGCTATAGTGCGCGGCCCGGCGGAGTGCCAGCGTGATCCCCCTCAAGGACGACAACCCCACACGCAGCGTTCCCTTCGTGACGATGGCTCTCATCCTGGCGAACGCCGTCGTGTTCGTGTACGAGATGCTGCTGCCGCCGGCGGCCGCCAAGAATCTGATCGCCGCGCTGGGGGTCACACCGGTCCGGATGACGCAGGCGATCCTGCACGACCCCGGGCAGCTGGGCCACGCCGGCGTGACACTGTTGACGGCGATGTTCCTGCACGGCAACATCCCGCACGTCGTGCTGAACATGCTGTACCTGTGGATCTTCGGGAACAACATCGAGGACGTCGTGGGTCACGGCCGCTTCGTCCTCTTCTACCTGGTGTGCGGCCTGGTCGCCTCTCTCACCCAGGTGGCGGCGACGCCGCACTCGAAGATTCCGATGATCGGCGCGAGCGGGGCCATCTCGGGCGTCCTGGGGGCCTACCTGGTGATGTTCCCCGCGGCGCGGGTCCTCACGCTCGTCTTCCTCGTCTTCTTCTTTCGCGTCGTCTCGTTCCCGGCGATCATCGTGCTGGGCTTCTGGTTTCTCCTGCAGCTCATCAACGCCGGGCAGATGAGCTCGGGCGGCGGCGTGGCGGTGCTCGCGCACATCGGAGGGTTCGTGGCCGGGCTGACCCTGATCCCCGCGTTCCGGCGCAGGCGATCGCGGCAGAGCCTCTTCTAGGATCGCGTCGTGTCGAGCCCGCGGGCGCGGAGCGCCTCCCGCACCTTCCGCCGCAGGTCGGCGATCGTCCCGTCGTTGTCGATCACGACGTCGGCCAGGGCCAGCGTGGCCAGGAGCTGCTGGCCGGCCTGCGTGGTGGAGTTCTCCCGTTCTTCCTTGCGCGCGAACTCTTCGAGGGTCGCGCCATCACCCAGCCGGCCGCGCAGAAGAGAGCGCTCGAAGCGCAGCGCCTGGGGTGCGTCGATCCCCAGGAGAAGGAAATGCCGCAGTCGTCTCAGGACCTCGACCTCTCCCGGGTTGCGGATCGAGTCGACCACCGAGCGCCCCTCCAGGCGGGGCAGCACGCTCTGCGCCAGCGCCCCGGGACCGTGCTGCGCGCGCAGGTCGACGCCGACGCGGATGAGCTGGTCGCGACTGTGATCCAGTCCGCGGCGGGTCGCTTCTTCGCGCACGGCATCGGACAGTGAATGGACACTGAACCCTGATGCCGCCAGGAATTTCGCAACCTCTCCCTTGCCCGAGGCATTGGGACCGGTGAGGCCGACGACCAGAGTTGGGAAGGGCTTCCTAGCTCGCGCTGCCGGGTGTGTTGCCCGATGAGTCGCCCTCTTCGGGCGCAGGCGGGTCCGACGGCTCTTCATTGGAATCATCGGGCGGGGCAGGCGGCGCCTCGGGCTCGACAGTGGGGGCGGGAGGCGGAGCGGCGGTCGGCTGCGTCGCCTGGGGCTGCGGAGCACCCGGCACCGTCTGCGGAGCCGGCGTGGCCCGTCCCGCGTCGGCCATTCCCGGTCTTCCGCCGCGGCCGCCGGCGTAGAAGCCACGGCCGAACTTGCGTCCTTCTGCGAAATTCGGACGCACCCCCATCCCGAGCATCGGGCCACCCGGTCCCCCGGTCCCCGGGCCGGCGCCGGCCTGGGGATACGGCCGCTGCAACGGGCCGCCGGAATTGTTTCCGCCGACGTTCACCGGCCTGATGTGCGCAAGGCTTTCGTTCGGGCCGCCCGCCGGCTTGCCACCCACTCCCGGCCCCGGCGGCATCGACGGGGCCGAGGGAAGACCCGACGCGACCGCGGGCGGAGCCGTGACGAGGCCGGGCGCGGCGGCCGCGATCGGAGGGACGGCAGCCGGCACGGGCACGCTCTGCACCGGAATGGCCTGGGGTGCCGGCGGTGCCGTGACCACGAAGTCTTCGATCTTGATGATCTGATCGGTCGGGACCCCGACTTTGCCGCCACCCTCCATCTCCAGGATGGTGAACTTGTCCCCTTTCTCGACGCTCTTGACCATGATCGCCTTGCCGTTGACGAAGTAGACGACCTGATCGGCGAACGAAAGGGGAACGGCGGCGCACAGAAGCACCGCCGCGAAGGGAAGGAGTCTACGGCATGGCATGCTCGACACTCCGCATCGGCCCACCCAGAACCGGATTTTTCGAGACCTCACCATTCTCCTCCGTATCCCGCACGAAGTAAACCCCGGGAAGGAAAAAACTTCGGGCGACGGAAGTCTACGGTGAGGGCACCCCCGGTGCAACGAGAATCGGCGCTTACGATGCCGTTACCGACACGCCTTCTGAGACGAACCGGCAGTCGAGGACCGTGGCCCCCTGTTTCAGGGCGCTTTCGGCGACCTTCTCCCGCATGCCGTCCTTCGCCCAGAGGACGACGCACCCTCCGCCCCCGGCCCCGCAGACCTTCCCGGCGATCGCCCCGGCGGAGCGCGCCGCCTCGATCAGGCGATCGATCGGCTCGTTCGTCACCGTCGGCGACATCCTCTTGCGCGCCTCCCACTCCCGCCGCAGGGCCTCTCCCGCGGCGTTCCAGTCGGCCGCGAGGAGGGCCCGGCGCATGGCGTGGGTGGCCTCGATGATCCGATCGAGCGCCTCCCGCACGTCCGGGTCGCCGTCGAGGTGCCTCTTCAGCATGTCCCAGTTCGAGATGCCGGAGGCTCGCGACACACCGGTGAACACCAGAACCGTCCTCCGACCCAGGGCCGCGCCGTCCACGGCCAGGCGCTCCACACGGGTCCCCTCGACGGTGTAGTGGAGGGCGAGGGTGCCGCCGCGCTGGGCCGGGTGGTAGTCCTGCTCCCCCGTCGGGATGCGCAGCACCTGCGTCTCGATCGAGCGGGTGAGGCCCAGCAGCGCCTCGCCGCCCAGGCCGCGGGAGGTGTAGCGATCGAGGGCGGTGGCCAGGGCGATGCCGAGCGCGGACGAGCCGCCGAGCCCGGACCCGGCGGGAGCCTGGCAGTCGGTCGTGATCCGGCACGACGCCGCGCGCGCCTGCGCCTGTCCGAGGAAATGGGAGGCGAGACGCATCGGGAACTCGAGCTCCACGGGGGCCTGCTTCAGCGCCGCACGCAGTTGCGCCGCGGAGCCGAAACGCGCCTTCCGGTCGCGGTCGATGGAGACCAGCTCGATGGACCCATCGCGGGTGGACTCGATCGTGGCGCGGGCATAGAGATCGATGGCGGCATTGACGGTGAGCGGATCGTCGTGCAGGAGGAACAGCGGCCACAGGTCGACGGTGCCGCCCGCGAGGTCGATGCGAGTCGGGGCGCGCGCCTCGACCCGCTCAGGCATCGAGACGTCCCGTCTTCGACCGGTGACCGGCCAGGATGGCCTGCGCCTCGCCCTCCGCCTCGAGAGGCACGAGGACGCGCGTCTCACCGAGTCCGTCCACCGTGAACGGGTACAGGATATGGCTGATGTCGGTCGAGAGGCCCACAGGGATGCCGTAGAGCTCCAGGATGCCCTTGACGAGCTGGGCTTCGAGGTCGCTCCAGGTTCGGTACACGACGACGGACACGGTTTCGTCCTCGGCTTGCGAGCATCATAGCCGCGCCCGTGGAACACGGTCAACGGGTGAAGCGCCCGATCGGGCCCCTCCCTGCCGCGGTTGATGATCCCGAAACGCTGTGTTAGCATGCGCCGTTCTGCGCCCGCCGCTCTCGGCTCGTCCGCGCCCGGAGCGGCTTTCGATTGGATCCCCGGCGTCATGCCCGCATGCTGAAGTCCGTGGACAAAGGGTTCCTGGAGCGCGCCGGGGTCTGGGTCCTGGCGGCCGCCCTCGTCCTCGTCCCACTCGCGTACGGCTCCAGCCTCGCCGATCCGTTCGCCTTCGTGAAACGGTCGCTGATGCTTTTCGCCGTTCTCCTGCTCTGGGGCCTCGCCTTCCTCGCGCCGGCCGCCGAGGATCGGCCGAGCGTGATCTCGCCCGCACGGCCCCTCGCGATCGTGTTCCTCGTCTCGGCCGCGGTCGCCTGCGGCGTCGCCGCCAACCGCGGTCTGGCCCTCTGGAGCCTTCTCGACCTGGCGGTGGGGTTCGGCCTCTTCCTCGGGGCGCAGCGCTTCGCGCGCGACGTCTGGAGCGTGTCTCTTCTCCTGCGCACCACCCTGATCGCCGCGGCCACGGTGGCGCTGGGCTCGCTGCTTCAGGTGCTGATACCCGCCTCGGCCGGCGGGTGGCTGAACGACGTGCTGCCGCCGAATCGCGGCGGATCGACGCTGGGCGATCCGGGTCTGGCGTGCCAGTTCCTGGTCCTGGCGCTGCCGCTCGGGATCGGCGCGGCGGCACTGTCCTCGAGCGCCTGGCGTCAGGCCTGCGGCGGGATGCTCGGGCTCGTGGCTTCGGCGCTCATCTTCATCGGCCGGCCCGAGGGCTGGTGGGCGGCGGGCGGCGCCCTGCTGCTCGTCGTCGTGGGCCGCATCGTCCAGGCCGCCGGGCACGGCGGCCGCTGGACCGACCTGGCGCCCGATCTCGGCGGGGCGGGTCTTCGAGCCTTCCTGATCGCGGGGATCGTCGTTCTCGTTGTGGTCTCGGTGTCCCGCCTGACCTTCCTGTACCCGTCGGGCAAGCCGCTCGAGCCGCTCCAGGGCACTTCCCTTCTGTCCCCGACCACCGGGAACCCGGCCGCCGACAGGGCCGCGGCCATCCCCGGCACCTTCGTCCTCATCAGGCATCACCCGCTGGGTGTGGGGCCGGGCGGATTCCGTCACGCCTTCCTGGAGGTCGCCTGGACCGGGACGCCGCACTCTCCCTTCTCTCTCAGTCACCAGGCCGTCCATCCGGGCAACGCATTCCTGGAGATGACGGCCGAGACCGGTCTTCCGGGCGGTCTCGCGTTCGCGCTCCTCGTCCTCGTTCTTCTCCTCCAGGCCGCCCTCGCGGCGGCCCGGGCCGAGCCTCCCTGGGACAACGTCGGCGTGGCCGCCCTCGCCGCGATCGGGGTCCTGGCGGGGATCGCCTTCCTGGGGGCGCCGTTCCAGGAGGCCACCCCGTCGCTTCTCTTCTGGGTCCTGGCCGGGATCGTCCAGGTCTCTCTCCGAAGCACCGGCACCGTCCCGCGTCCTGTCCGGCTCCTCGTGCCGCGCGAGCGGGCGGCCGGTGCGGGACGGGGCCGGCGGCTCGCGACCGCGGCGGGTTTCGCGTGGATCGCGACCGCCGTGGTGCTCGGTGTCTTCGTGATCGATCGCGCGCGGGCCTCGATGTGGACCCTGGAGGGTCAGGGCGCCTTCTACGCGGGACGGTACCAGGCGGCGCTGCAGGCCTTCGGACAGGGTCCCGTCCTGCGGTCGCCCGACCACCTGCCGCGCGCGCTGGCGGGCAGCGCCAGCCTGCGCCTGGGGCTCTACGATCACGCCGTGCGCGAGTTCGGCGAGACCCTCAGGCGCTCGCCGCATTTCATCGCGGCTTACCTGGGAAGGGCGGCGGCCGAGGAGGCCCGGGGACACTGGGACCTCGCGGACTCGGACTACAGGGCGGCGCTCAAGATCTGGCCGGACAATGCAGACATCTACCTGGCGCTGGCGAACCTCGACACCACGCGCGGCCGCCTGGACGACGCGCTCGACGACTACCGCCAGGTCATGCAGATCAACCCGAACCAGGCGGACACCTATTTCCGGATCGGCGAGCTGTTCCTGCGTCGCGACCAGCTCGACGAGGCGATCGAGGCGTTTCGTGTCTGCGGGATGAAGAACCCGAAGTATCCGCGCATGCGCCTGAGGCTCGGCGACGCCTTCTTCAAGAAGGGGCTGCAGGAGATGGCGCTGCGCTACTACCAGGCGGCGGCGAACGACGACGCCAAGGACGTCCAGGCGCGGCTGCGTATCGCCAACACCCTGCACGCCATGGGCCAGATCTGCGAGGCGCAGGACGCCCTCGAAGCCGCGCGCGACCTCGAGACCGACACCGCGCGGCGCGACGGGATTCTCGACCTGATCAAGAAAATCGAGCCAGAGTGCAGGAAGCAGGGCAGGCCCCGATCGGACAGCGGACCGAAGACGAAGAAGAAGTGACCGCCGGCGCGGTCCGCCTCATTCGATCCAGATCTCGATGTGGCATGTGTCGTCGTCCACTTCCAGGAGCTTGCCCGCGCCCGAAGCCTCGATCGCCTCGAAGATGTCGTCGAGATTGATCCCTTTCTTGCGCGCCACGCTCTGCATCTCCCGCTTCTGGTCCTCGTTCACGGCGTCGATGAGCATGCGCGCGAAGGCGACCGGCAGATTGACCTTGAGCTCGTAGCGCTTCTCCTGCTTGTTGTAGACCGTCATCCGGATGAGGCTCGGGGACTTCCCGCCGGCGATCTTCCCGGGGGTCGCGCGCGGCGCGCCCGGCCGCGCCGTCTCCGTCGAGGGCACCTGCTTCGGATCGATCTTCAGGATGGCGATCAGGATCTCGTTGCGGATCTCGGGGTCGGTCTGGGTGTCGTACGCCTTCTTCAGGATCGAAAGCGACCGGCGGCGGA
The DNA here is from genome assembly GCA_041482595.1 of Acidobacteriota bacterium. Lineage (GTDB taxonomy): Bacteria > Acidobacteriota > Polarisedimenticolia > Gp22-AA2 > Gp22-AA2 > Gp22-AA3. The sequence goes on along the minus strand of JBGPED010000122.1, from coordinate 2,839 downwards.
GGTCCTCGTCGGCCGTGTCGCCGGCCTGGATCGCGGCGAGGGTCGAGACGTAGCGCGAATCGCTCCCGAGCCCCTCTTTCAGGACTGCGGCGCACTCGGGTCTCGAGCGGGAACGCGGCTCGCAGGCGGCCGAGAAGAGGGCCGCCCAGGCCTGCTCCACCATCACCTTGTCGCGGGGATGCCCCGCGATGAACCCCTTGAAAGCCTTCAACCCGTCGGCCTCGCGCCCCGGGATGCGGGTCAGGGCGCGCGCCCGGTAGAAGCCGGCCTGGGTCGCCGAGCGCCCCGACGGATATCTCGCGAGGATCTCCTCGCAGCCGCGCAGCACCGCGGTCCAGTCTTGATCGAACACGTCCACCTTGACCTGCCGGAACAGCTCGTCCTCCGCGGCCGCCGCCCCCAGGAGCGTGAGCCCCAGCACGAGCGCGAGACCGCAGGCGACACCCCGCGGCGGCACCCGGCGGAGCGGCCGCGTGCGGGCGGCGTCAGACGACATCCGCCCTCCCCTTCATCTCGCGCGTGACCAGGTCGATGCGCAGCAGGATCTGCCGGGTCTCGATCTGCTCGCGCAGGTCGTGGATCTGGCGCGCCGAGGCGCAGTCGTCGAGCACCGCCACCTGCATCAGGACCGACTCGAGCTGTCGCACGAGCGTGGCCAGCCGCTGGTCCTGGAGCGCCCCGAGACCGCCTTCGTAGAGGTTCTTCCTCCTGAGCAGCTGGCGCGACTTCTCTTTCTCGAGAGTGATGTCGTACTGGCCGCTGGCCTTGCGGCACGGGGCGGCCGGCCCGACCAGGTTGACCAGGAGGACGCGGCTGTCGCTGAGGTAGCGGACCGCTCCCCGGCGCGCCAGCCGGTCCTGCATCGCGTGGGCCGATTCCAGGAGAGAGGCGAGTGGTTGCCCTCCGATACCGGAGTCGGACGATCCCGGTCCTCCCCCACGCGTGCCTCCCGGCCGCAGCCATGCGTTCCACAGAAGAGCCGCCACGAGGGCGGCCGTCGCCAGGACCGCGAAGCGCGCCGGGACGGGGAATGCCGCCGCCCATGCCAGGGAGAGACGGCCCCGCCCCGAAGCCGGGGCGGTTCCGGGCCCGGCGGCCTCGGCGGCGCGCGCCCGGACGACGGCGACACGCGTGAACTCGCGCCAGTCGACCTCGGCCTCGCGGGGAAAGACCGTCTCCGGGGCGGCCGCGTCGAGACATCTGCGGATCGTGTCCCATTCGAGCGCGCAGGATCGGCAGGAGTCGACGTGGCGCAGGAGGCCGGCCTTGTCCGCAGGGGCGAGCGCCCCGTAATAGAGGAGGGTCATCCGGTCGCGGGCGGCGCGGCAGCTGCGCGGGGGCCGGCGCGGGCTCACAACGCCTCCTCTTCCTTTGCCCGGAACGCCGGGTCGGTGCGCGCCAGGTGATCACGGATCGCCGCGGCGGCGCGGTGCAGAGACGACTTGACAGTCCCCAGGGCGCAGCCGAGCGCTGCGGCGATCTCCTCGAGACGCATCTCCCCGAAGTGCCGGAGCATGAAGATCTCGCGCTGTCTCGGCGGCAGCGTGTCGATCGCCCCCTGCAGCATGCGCCCGAGCTCGCGGCGCTCCTGGCGCGCCTGGGCGGCCTCCTCCGACGAGAGCAGAGGGAGGGGCCCGCGGCCCGGCCGCCCTTCCTGCGTCTCCTCCAGGGACTGCTCCGGGCGGACCCGCCGGTGCCGGATCTGGTCGATGCACTGGTTGGCGAGGATGCGCGACGCCCAGGTGAACGGATGGGCGCTGGGACGATATCTCTGGCGCGCCAGGTAGATTTTCACCAGCGTCTCCTGCACCGCGTCGAGGGCGTCCTCGTGGTTGTGGAGGTAACCGCAGGCCAGCCGGTACAGACGCCTCTGGTAGCGCTCGACGAGCGTCTCGAAGGCGCCCGGTGATCCGCCTTGGACCTGTTCCATGAGGGCGAAGTCATCAGCCTCCACACCCCCCCTCCGCGTGAGATCCAACGGCCGCGGGCCTCCCGGGGTTTACCGCTTCCGGCGCGCCGCGATGAATTCTTCGATCACCCGGAGGACCTCCGCGGGGGGATTCACGAAGCGGACGCCGATCCCGGGCAGGAGATGGCTCCCCGGACCAGGCCGCAGGGACCGCCGGACCTCCCCCTCGACCGCGAGAGGCGCGGGTTTCTCCAATCCCCGCTCGCCCCGGCGTGACGGCAGGTGGATCACCATCTGCAGCCGGGTCCCGACCGCGAACGGTCTCGGGCGCTTGAGGAAAAGGCCGTGCGTGCTCAGATCGCGGGTGTAGGCGGCATAGGAGCCCGACTTCGCCCTGAACTCGACCCGGCAGGACACCGGGATGCGGCCCTCCCGGCGCTCCAGGAGCGGCACGAAGCGCCGCACTTTCTCCAGGAAGGCGGCCGACTCGAACGGCTTGATCAGAACATCGTCGCAGCCGGCCCGCACGCACTCCTCGCGACGGTCGGCCGAGGTGACGATGACGATCGGGAGCCGCCCCAGGACCGGGTCGGCCTTCAGGAACCGGCACGCCGCGATGCCGTCCATCTCCGGCATCTCCGCGTCCAGAAACACGAGGTCGGGCGGATCCTGCCGGCACAGTTTCAGCGCCTGGACGCCGGTGCGCGCGGTCTGAATGCGGCAGGTGGTCCGTTTCAGGTAGTTCCTCTGCAGCTCGATGAACGGCAGGACGTCGTCCACCAGGAGGATGCGGACGACGCGTTCGTCATCGGACAGGCCGCGTCGCGCCTCGGGGCCGGACACTCACCGCCCCCTGGAGCCTGTCAATGTACGGGCTTGGGTGGCGTTGGGGGCGCCGGGGGGTGGGCTGCGAGGCGCCGCGACGACCGC
>JBGPED010000121.1:0-9478 GCA_041482595.1 Acidobacteriota bacterium | reverse complement strand
GTGTGGCGGGGCGGAAGCCCGACCTCCCCGCAGGGGACCGCGAGCTCGAAGATCTTGCGCGCCCGGACCTCGGCTGCGGTCGGCAGCGGACGCGCGCACGGCACGCCCTCCTGCATCGCCCCTTCGCAGAGATGGGCGGTCTTCAAGTCTCCATGTTCGTCGAGATCGACGCACAGGTGGACCGCCCGCTCGCCGACGCGGAAGGAAAGGTCGGCGCCCAGAAGCGCGAAGGCGGCGGGGCCCGCGCCCGTGTCGGGATCCAGGCGCACGAAGAGCCGTCCGCCGCGGGAGAAGCCGTAGCGCAGCGACCGGACCGCGCGGACGCCCTTCTGCATGCTCCCGCCGGCGCTCAGGCTGGTCCAGATCAGCTGAACCGCGCCGTGCCACTCGAAGAAGTCGCCCTCGAACCCGTCGATGCGCGGCTCGATGAAGGCGGCCGGTTCAGCGAGATCCCCGGCCTCGGCCCGGTGCTCCGGAGAAGGGATTGGCCAGCCGAGGAAATCCGGCACCAGCCGTCCCAGGGCCTCGCAGGCCTGGCGCAGGTGGCCGCGGAACACCTGGTCGAGCTGGGCGCGGTAGTGGCTCCCAAACTGGCCGTCCAGCCACCAGAACCAGTCGCTCCCTTCCGCGGCGCGCAGCGACTCCCACGCCGCCCGCCGCCGGTCGGCGGGCTGGCCCGGATCGCGCAGGGCCCCTTCGAGGCCGGCCCTGATCTCCCCGAGGACGGTCCAGGCGCGGTTCTTCTCCGGCCCGCCGATCCAGGTCCCCAGGTCGGCGTGGATCCAGCTCCCGGCGCGCAGCCCGCGGAGGGTGCCACGCGAGGCGGCGGCCTCGATCGCCGCGCCCACGGTCTGGCAGCTCAAGGCGGGGCTGCGCTGCGCCTCGTCGAAGAGCGCCCGCAGGAACCGGGCTCCCGCGCGCGGGTAGCGCTCCCAGGGATTCTCTCCGTCGAGGGCGACCAGCACCAGAGTCCCGTCCCTCTCCGCGCCCCGCGACCGATCCGCGACGGCCGCGAGAAAATCCGCCGCCGCCCGCACCGGGGCCACCCGCGCGTACGTGAAGCCGATCCGATCGGAGAGGTCGTGATGCCGGAAGACGAGCGCGAGATCCGGCGCCGACCGCAGCGCCCACACGCGCCGGGGATCGGTCTGTTCCTCCGCCTCCGAGGCCGCGAGCACCTGCTCGTCGCTGGCCGCCCACGCGACACCGCACCGGGCCACGACTTCCGCCGCCTCCCGGCTCAGGGCTCCCTCGGAGGGCCACAGGCCCCGCGGCCGGATCCCCAGCTCGCGTTCGACGAGCGCGAGCGCGTCCTCCACCTGGACCCGCGCGTCGTCCGGGGCCCGAAAGCGCGGCGGCAGCGAGGCGTGCGGCATCGCCTCACGCGCCGCCTCCGTGTCGCACAGGAGGGGCAGGATCGGGTGGGCGTAGGGGGAGGTGGCGATCTCGATCTGGCCGCGGGCCGCCGCCTCCCGGTACAGCGCCAGCACCCGGCGCAGGATCTCCTGCTCGATCGCGTGGATGTCGGTCACGTTCTTCTGCGTGTAGGAGAGGCCGCGTTCGCGCAGCGCCCGCAGTTCGGGAAAGTCTTCCCGGGCCTTGAAGCCGAACCAGCACAGGTCGAAGAACGCCTGCAGGTCGCGGTAGTCGGACGTGGCGAACTCCTTCCAGGCCTCCCCCGGCCCGCGCAGCCGCCGGGCGCGGTTGCGCCTCTCGAGAAGATCGGCATAGCGCGGCAGGTCGCCGATCATGTGCTCCTCGTCCGCGGCGAAAAAATGGTCGAACAGGAAGATGCGCTGTGTCTCGTCCAGGTCCTCCGCCGGCACGCCGCCCGTCTCGAGAAACAGATCGCTCCCGCCCTGCTCGTAGGCCCGGATCTGCTCGATGAGGGTGCAGGTCACGTTGAACGTCATGCGCAGGTCGGGGAACTCCTCGAGGATGCGCGCCATGTCGTAGTAGGAGCGCATGGCGTGCAGGCGCACCCAGGGCAGGAAGCAGACCCGCTCTCCCCTCAACCGGTAAGGCGGTTGGTGCAGGTGCCAGAGAAACGCCAGCGTCAGGGGCTTCACGAACTCTCGAAGCGGACCTCGCTGGAGATCACAGAGATGCCGTCGGGGCCCAGGACGATCCCCCGGAAGCGGTCCGCGTCGGGATCATAGCCGATGCTCGTGGACGGCGGGATGCGCACCTCCTTGTCGATGATGGCGCGGCGGATGCGGCAGTGGCGCCCCACCTCCACTCCTTCGAACAGCACGCTCTCGTTGACCGTGCTGTACGAGTTGATGCGCACCCGCGGGCCCAGGACGCAGCGATCGATGTGGCCCCCCGAGATGATGCACCCGCCGCTCACCAGCGAGTCGGTGGCGATGCCCATGCGGTTCGACTCCCGGTCGGCGAACACGAATTTGGTGGGAGGGTGGTCCACGCGCGCGGTCAGGATCGGCCACTCGTAGTTGTACAAGTTGAAGACGGGGGTGACGCTCACCAGGTCCATGGACGCGCGCCAGTAGGAGCCGATCGTCCCCACGTCGCGCCAGTACCCCGCCTCGGAGTCCTTCGTGCCGGGAACCCGGTTGTTCAGGAAATTGTAGGCGTGGATGCGCAGACGGTCGAACCAGCGGGGGAAGATGTCGCCGCCCAGGTCATGGTGGCTCGCGGGGTTCTCGTGGTCCTCCTCGAGGACGGTCTTGAGCACGTCGTAGTTGAACAAGTAGTTCCCCATCGACGCCAGGACCTTGGTGTGATCCCGGGGGAACGGCGCGGGCCGGGCGGGCTTCTCCTGGAACCCCCTCACGCGCATGGTGTCGTCGACCTCGACGCACCCGAACAGGTGCGACTCCTCGATCGGCTGCGGCACCACGCTGATGCTGATGTCCGCCTTCGACTCCTGGTGTTCGGCGATCATCTGCTGGACGTCCATGCGGTAGATGTGGTCGGCGCCCAGGACGGCGACGATGCGCGGCGCGTCGCGCCCGAGCCGCTCGAGGTTCTGGTAAAGGGCGTCGGCCGAACCCTGGTACCAGCCTCGCCCCTCGCCGGCCGCCGCGGGGATCACCTCGCAGTACTGCCCCAGGTGGGGGGAGAAGGTCCAGCCGCGCGACAGGTGACGGATCAGCGAGTAGGACTCGTACTGCGTGAACACGTGGATCCGGAGCAGGTTGGAGTGCACCAGGTTCGTCAGGACGAAATCGATGAGCCTGTACTGGCCGGCGAAGGGCAGGGCGGGCTTCGCCCGCCGCCGCGTGAGCGGAAACAGCCGCTTCCCCTCCCCTCCGGCGAGGACGATCGCCACGACACCGTGCGGACCGGCCATCAGCCGCTCCGCCAGACACGGTAGTCGAGATCGGGGAACAGGTTGTCCTGCGACTCGAGAAGGGACAGACCGGAGGCCTCGACGCGTCCCTCTTCCAGCTGCTTCGCGAGGTTGTCGAAGCGGTGGAGGTGCTCGTGGATCCGCCGCCGCGCGTATGCCACCGCCGTCCGGTTCCTCAGGATGAAGGGCCAGTCGGAGGCCTGGGCCAGGAGAAGTTCCCGCCCGGCCTGGGCGAGGGCGCGCCTCTCCAGCCCGCCCGGTGACTCGAAGCGCCGGGCCAGCCGCGCCATCCGCAGGCCGGCCTCGTGTAGCGGGGGGTAGATCCAGTCGTTGCTCTCTCCCAGCCAGACGTCGAAATACCCCCCCTCCCCCCAGCTCGAGGTCGAGGGCTCGGCCACGTGCAGGCGCCCATTGTCCTCGAGGTAGTGGGAGGGCGTCGTGGCCCGCAGTCCCTGGGCCGGCAGCCTGCGGAGGATCGCCTCCAGCCACTCCGGTCCCTCGAACCACCAGTGCCCGAACAGCTCGGAGTCGTACATCGCCAGGAGAAGGGGGCGCCGGTCCACGGCGGACCCGAGGTGCTCGCACTGGAGCCTCCGGTTGCGCACGAAGTCGTCCGCGTGCCGGTCGAGAGTGCGCAGGGCCCACTCCCGCCGGTACGGCTCCTTCCGATCGGTGCGACCCGTGATGCGGTGGTACTTCAACCCGGTCATGCCGCGCTGCCCGGCGGGATCGAGGAAGGGGCCCACGTACTCGCGGTCCAGGTCGTAGCCGATGTCGCGGTAGAAATCCCTGTACGCCGGGTCGCCCGGGTAGCCCAGCTCGGCGCTCCACACCTGGGCCGAGCACTCCTCGTCGCGGCCGAACGCCGCGACCCCCGACGGGCAGAGGATCGGGGCGTGCACGTCGAAGCGCGGCGGGCTCGAGGCCAGGCGCAGGGCGTGCGCGTCGGCGAAGAAATAGGAGAGCCCCGCCTCCGCCAGGAGGCGGTCCAGACCCTTGTAGTACGCGCACTCCGGCAGCCAGATGCCGCGCGGCGGCCGGCCGATCTGTCGCGCATGCTCGCGCACGCCGACGGCGATCTGGGCCCGGACGCATTCCTCGGTCACCGCGAGGTGGGGCAGGAGGGCGTGCGTGGCCGCGCAGGTGACGATCTCGATGCGGCCGTCCGCCTCCAGGCGGGCGAACCGGCCGACCAGGTCGCGGCCGTAGGCCCGGGCGAACAGGTGCCGCAGGCGCTCGAGCCGGTCCCGGTAGAACCCCGCCACCGGCCCGAAGTCGGCATCGTCCCGCGTCCTGGAGACCTCGAGATCGGCCAGCCTCAGCGTCTTCTCGAGGTGCTTCTCGTATTTCGACAACAGGAGCGGGTCGCGGAGCATCGCCAGGAGCGTCGGGCTGAGGGACAGGGTCACGCGCGCCGGGACGTCGTCATCGGCGAGGTGGTCGAGCATGTCGAGGAGCGGAAGGTACGTCTCGGTCATCGCTTCGAAAAGCCAGCTTTCCTCCAGAAAGTAGTCCCTCTCGGGATGGCGAACGAAGGGGAGGTGGGAGTGCAGCACCATGCACAGCTCGCCAACCACGCCGGGCGGGGCGCCCGCGTTCGCCTCGGGGCGAAGCACCGGGCCCTTCGCCCAGGGAATGCCTGCGCCTGGCGAGGTGGCGCGCACGGCGGCGAATGACCTGGGTGCTCCGGCCGCACCGAAAGCGGCCGGGGCCCCTGCCGCGACCTCGCGCGGAACCCGCAGGACGTTGCTTGTGAGCAGTACCCGGAAGACGTCGCCGTCGCGAAGTCCCAGCCGGACGCGCACGCTCCGGCCCGTGGCCCGGTTCGGGAGGTACCAGCCCGCGGCCCGAAAATCGAAAGGCAGCCGGGCCACCTCCTCGAACGCCCGTCCGTGGTCCGAGGCTTCGACGCGCAGCTCCGCGGGGAGAACGGCCGCCGACAGGGCCTTCTCCAGGGGAGTGTCCTTGACCCAGTAGAGGAACAGGAGGCGCGGGCGCACGAGCATGAGCACCGCGCGCGCCGGTCCCCGGAGCACGGGCAAGGGCGGCAGTGCCTCCGCCTGCGGGGAGGCGGCCGGGACATCGGGCATCTTTCCTCCTCCGCAGTTCCGCGCCGCGGGGATCCAGAAGCTACGGACGCGGCGTCAAGGGACCCCTGCGGGCGGGCCTGCCCGCAGGGGTCCTCGTCGGCGCGGACGGTGAGGCCGCGGACTCGCGGACCTCCACCCTACGGACCAGACGCTCGGCCTCGAGCCAGTCCTCGACGTCATGGCCGGGCGCCTGCCCGCGTCGCAGGAAGAGCTGGTACGCATTCTCGGCAATCCGCTGGCGAAGAGACTCCGCCGGCATCGTCCCCCCCGAGGTCCCGGGCGGGCCCACGTTCGGAATTTCCTTCCTGATCGCTGCCATGAAGTCCTCCTTTTTTCCTACCCGGCCACTTCGGTGATCAGGGCTTCCTCGCACTGCCGCACGACGAGCTGCAGCACCCCGCGCGGTCCGCAGACCTCGCCCAGGGCGTCCTGGGAGAGGAAGACGTCCCCGAGACGCGGCAGAACGGGCGCCTCTTTCACCCGCAGGCCCGCTCTTTCCAGCATCAGACGCAGCGCGCGTCCGCGCGCCCGCAGGTCCTCCGCCCCCGCGGGGTCCCCGCTTTTCATATCCCCGGCGAACCCCTCGATCGACTTGTCGATCTCGTTCGCGATGAACTCGATGAACGGGATGGAGACCGTCCCGTCGCAGCGGCAGGCGGACCACAGTGGTACCGCGTCGAGCTCGGGCAGGTCGATTCCGAGGGCGATCCTCTCGGCGCGCAGGCAGCTGGCCTGCGGGTCCGGGCGGAGGGCGTGGCGAAATCCGGTCTCGAAAAGATCGATGAAGTAGCGCAACCGGCGCAGGTTCACCTCCGCCGGAGAATGGAGAGGAATCCAGAGCCCCGCCTCGGGTATTGCGCACCCCAGCCCGGGCGGTGGCGCGTGCGGAGCGAGTTTCTGGGAACTCCCGACCACGGTCGGTTTGAGCGTCATCGGACACCTCCCGCCGACGTTGTCACGGCCGTCGAATCCGACCATGACTCTTCTCGGGGCGTCGCGGCCGGAAAAAAAAGGACAGCGGCGTCCGGTTTTTCGTTTCGTTCAGGCTAGTCCCGTCCATCCCGCCTGTCAAGCCGGAAAAAGTTCGGCAAGGGAGCATCCTTCTCGTCGATGCTCTCCCCGTCGGCGACTCCGTGCGGTCCGAACGTTTCCATGAAACTTGCAAGCGTCGTTCCAGCAGCGCCCTGGGAGAAAATGCCGGAAACTGTCTGAGCGCCTGGACAAGAGTTGCGTCAAACGGGGACCCGGCCGAAGAGATTGCGCGAGGGCCGGGGCGGTGAGGCTTCGCAGGGCGGCGTCGGTGGCCTTCACTTCGAGCCTCCGGTCCGGGACACAGAGAGGGAGCCGGCGCTCGCGCGGGCGGGGCTCGATCTGGCGGCGTGGACGCGGCGCGGCCCGCGCCGCTCGAGACGGCTGTCCTGCCCATCTTTCAGTTCCGGGCGCTGATCATTAAGACCTGGGAGAGCCCGACGCCCGCGACGGGGCGCCGGTTACGAAATCGTCAGGATCGGGGGCAACCCGCCATCGTCGGGGAGTGGCGTTCCCCACCTCGAAAGTCGAACGTCATCAAGACGTTGGTGTATCAGGCGGGATCGGTGTCGACCTTCGATATCCCGCTGCCCGCTTGCGTTTTATTCAGTGCCGGAGCAGATTTAGTGAGGTCGAGCTGCTCTGACGCGCCGAGGAAGAACGATGGTCACCCGGAGTGCTGCGAGGCGAACCTGAGACCGTGACGACTCCTCACCACTTGGAACAGAGCATCCATCCCTCTCGTCTCAGGCGAATCGTTGTCGGTGCCGTATTGGTGATTGCAGCCGGTCTGATCGTGTGGCTGGCTCAATCGGAGATCCTTCTCGTCACAAGCGAGCACAACGGCGAGTTCCCGGTGTCTTCGTATGCCTTGCGGGAGGATGATTTTCATCACCCGAGGCTTCGGCTCCTGAGAAGCCGGGAGAAGCTGGATGAGGTCGTCTCCACGGCGAAGACCCAGTTCGAGAAGATCGTCCTGTTGAGGGCCTGGGTCCACAGGCAGTGGAAGATCGGCGGGAGCTTCCATTACCCTCCCTGGGATGCGGTCGAAATCCTTGGCCTGGCCAGACAGCATGACAACAGGGGCTTTTGCGCGCAGTATGCGATCGTATTTCTCCAGGCGTGTCAATCGCTCGGCATCCACGCGCGGTATGTCGATCTTCCCGGACATTTCGTCGTCGCGGTCTGGTCGGACGACTTCAATCGCTGGGTCGTGATGGACCCCACGAACGACCTTCATTATGAGAAGGACGGCGTCCCGATGAGGGGCCGGGACCTCTACCGTGCGTATTGGACGGGGGACATCCATGGAATCATCCAGGTCGACTCCGAGGGCCACCGGAGGGCCGTCAGCCGGAACGATCTGAGCAACTATCGCCTGTACTCGATCGGCTTGCTGGCCAACCAGCTCTCGGAGCCCGTCGAGGTGACGTGCAACGGCGTCTCGAAGAAGCTCGTCCCCGCGAGCGACTACAGGACCTACCCGAAAATCGGCAGGGACCGATTGGAAATCACCACTGAGTTCCTGGCGTGGAGGAGCACGGACGCCGAAGAGTCGTTTCCGCATCGGACGGAGACCAGGGATCAGGACGAGTTTCGCTACGCCCTCAATCAAACCGTCATCTTCCTGGCCAACGAGCGGCTGACGAACAGAATCCTCAAAGTCGCCTTGTTGAGCAACAACAGTCCGACATTCGAGAGATTCCTGATCCGCTCGGATGAGAGCACGGATTGGGTGCCGACCACTTCCACGACGCTCAAATGGTTGCTCCATCCCGGAATGAACGAGCTGTCTGCGCGGATCGAGACTCGCGACGGCTGGAAAGCGAACGTCAGCTCCATGCGGATGTTCTACAAACCGCCCCTGATGAAATTCCTTCCTTCATTTCGCGGCAACGTCTTCAGATTCATCTGGCATCGGTCGGTCTAGGACATCGCCGGCGGACAGGGTTCAATCCGGTGGCGCAGACCGTGCCGGGATCACGAAGGGGACCGGCTCGAGTGCGGCGGCGGGATGGAGGAACCCGGGGCGCAGGACGTAGGCGTACTGCCCCGGGTCGAGCGAGCCGGTGGGAACCTCGTCGAGCCTTCGGATGCACGGTCCTTCCTTCACGATCTGGCGTGTGACGGGCCGGAAGAGGGGCGTATCGTCACGCGTGAGAAAGGAGACACCGACCGGATCCTGCTCTCCGGGGATCGGGCAGATCCAGGTTTCGAACAGGAGCGTGGCGCCCTGAGGGATGGGCTGGGAGCCGAGCGGCACCGGACCGGAGTCGCGGGCGCCCCGGGCTTCGGTGCCAGCGGCAGTCGTTGGCGTGTCCTTGAAGAGCGGCAAGGTCGAGACGAGCCGGACCGGACGATCCCCGAGCATCACAGGGCCGGCGAGCCCGCCCTTGCGAGGGTCCGGCAAATCCAGGTCGGCCTCGGCCCCGCCGAAGAGATTGGCCATGCGGTCGCGCACGAAGGCGCTCAAGTGGTATCGCCCGGGACGCAGGCCGGCGAACTCGCGCGCGTGCAGGATGGCGGCGTCCGGCGTGCCCGCGGCGCCGACCGTCCCGACGGATGTCCCCAGCATGTCCCACGTCCCGTGTCCGTCCAGGCGCTGCAGGCGCGCTCCGACCTCCCAGCCGGCCTCGTGCTGTCGCCCGCGCGGAATCATCAGGAACGACCGGGCGTCGATGGCCACCTGCACGGCGACGTTCCACGCGCGATCGCCGGCCCGCACCGGCACGAGCGCGGCGCCGACGGTGAGATCCCGGGCCGACAGCGGGTCATCAAGGACTGCGGAAGCCTTCTGCAGCCAGAGGTCTTCGGCGGCGACGGGCCGCACGCGGTACAGGTAGGGAAGCCGAACGCCGCGCGCCACGACGCTCACCGCCAGGACACTCCGGGTCCTCTCCTTGATCGGATCGAGCCCCAGCACGTAGCGGCAGCGGCAACCGCGACCGGCGCTCATGGTCAGCCGGGGGAAGTCGGATGCACCGCGGTTGTAGGCGCCACCGGTCGCCTCGGCAAGGGTGGCGCCGAGGCCGATCGTCTCGCGTTC
>JBGPED010000120.1:0-9533 GCA_041482595.1 Acidobacteriota bacterium | reverse complement strand
GTACGGGAAGGTCGCGATCCTGATCACGATCGCCGCGGCCGCCCTGCGATGCTCGGGCAATCCGCCCGTCAGCGAGCCGGGTCAGGCGGTGCTCAACGCGCCGTCCGCGGTGGTCATCAACGCCATCGACCACCAGGAGACCCCGGCGGGCACCGAGGTCGTCCTGCATGGGAACTACCCGTTCAGCTACACCTCCTACCAGCCGGACCCGAGAACGCTCGTGCTGGAGCTTCTCGACGTGCACGTCGAAGGGCTGTCCCAGGAAGTGCAGATCGGCACGCCTCAGGTCGAGGGGGTGCGGGTCACGTCCGTCGAAAGCGTCGACGGCGGCAAGATCGCGAAATTCGAATTCAAGAATGTCCTCGCGGCGCAGCACTCCATCCGCCTGGAGGGACACGACCTGATCGTTGATTTCCCGTCCCTCGGCGAGGGCGGCAACGCCCCCGAATCACCGGTCGTGGCCGAGACGGCGCCCGCCGAAGCGGCTTCCACCGCGGCCGAGGGCGTGCCGGAAAGCGGCGCACCGGCGGCCGAGACGAGTTCTCAGATGACCCAGGTCCCGGCCGAAGGCGCGCCCATCGAGACTCTGCAACCGACCCCGCCCCCGGCCGAGGGGGCGAATGAAGGCGCCGCCGCCGGCACGGCCGAGCTGACACCTCTTCCCGAGGCATCGTCCGGAACGACGTCGGCGCAGAGCGCCCCCAAGGCACCGGCGGCCCAGTCCGCGTCACCGGCCGTCAAGGTGGTCCGCGGCGCCGCCCCGTCCGGCTCCCGGGCCCACGCACTGCTGTCGGTCGAGGCGCGCGGCGAGGACAACGAGAAAACCGTGGTCATGACCGCGGACGGCGGACTCCTGCAGGAGCATTTCGAGCTGAAGAACCCTCCGCGCCTGGTGATCGACCTGATGGGGGTGGTGGACAAGACGCCGGCCAAGACGGTCTCGATCGGATCCGGAGGTCTGTCGCGGGTGCGCGTGGCGCAGTTCGCCACCCGGCCGAAGCCGGTCGTGCGGGTCGTCCTGGACATGTCGAGCCCGCGCCCGTACGCCATCGTGCCGACGGAGAATGGACTGGTCGTCGACTTCACCGAAGAGGGCGTGCGGCACGCGCTCGAGACCGAGCCGCAGCAGGTCCAGCCGGTCGCCTCGCCGCTGGCGGCGGAGACGCCGGCCGAAAAGACCTCCGGCGCGGAATCGTCCGCCCCTGAGCCGTCGACCGCCACCGCGACTTCCGAGACGTCCGCCGCGAACGAGGAATCGCCCGTGACCCCGTCCGCCGAGAAGGGTCCGGTCAACCCGCTGGTCGCGGCGGGCGGCGTCAAGATCGAGCAGCAGACGCCCCAGCAGGAAGTGGCCTTCCGCCCGTCGGGCAAGGACAGCGGCAACGTGGTCATCTCGCAGGGCAGCAGCAGGTACAGCGCGCGGGCGATCTCCGACACGGGGCCGAAATACACCGGCAAGCGGATCTCGCTGAACTTCAAGGACGCCGACCTCAAGGACGTGTTCCGCCTGTTCCACGAGATCACCGGCTACAACATCGTCCTCGATCCGGCGGTTGCGGGGACGCTGACGATCGTCCTGGAGAACGTCCCCGAGGATCAGGCGCTGGACATCATCCTGAAGAACAACGGGCTCGACAAGGTGTTCGAGAACAACGTCATCCGGATCGCTTCGTCGCAGAAACTGGCGGCGGAGGCGTCCGCGCGCAAGGCGCTGATCGAGGCGCAGCAGCTCGAGGAGGAGCCGATCACCTTCACGCGCAGCCTGTCCTACGCCAAGGCGAGCGACGTCATGCCGATCGTCAAGAAGATCATGTCCAAGCGCGGCGACGCCATCATGGACAACCGGACCAACACGCTCATCATCACCGACCTGCGCGACCGCCAGGATCCCATCAATCGCCTGATCGACACCCTGGACGAGCAGACGCCCCAGGTCGTGATCGAGGCGCGCATCGTCGAGACGGACCGCGAGTTCGAGCGCGACCTGGGCGTGACCTGGGGGGCGACCAAGAACACGACCGTCCGGGGCAAGCAGACCGACTTCACCTACGACGTCACGCTCGGCGCGGCGGCCTCGGCCAGCACCCTGGGGATCATCTACGGCAGCGTTCTGGATTCGTTCCAGCTGGACGTGACGCTCGAGGCGTTCGAGCTGAACGGCGACGTCAAGGTCCTGTCCTCCCCGCGGATCGCCGCGCAGAACAACCAGAAGGCGGTGATCGAGCAGGGCGTGCAGATCCCGGTCGTCAGCACCACCGCGACCCAGATCAATGTCGAGTTCATCTCGGCGTCGTTGAAGCTGGAGGTGCTGCCCCAGATCACGAAGGAGGGGACGGTCATCATGGACGTCAAGGTGGAGAACTCATCCCCCGACTTCGTCAACCGCGTGGGCGACGTGCCTCCAATCATCACCGAGCGCGCCGCCACCCAGATCCTGGTCGCCGACGGCGGCACGGCCGTCATCGGCGGCATCTTCAAGCTGAACGATTCCGTGACCCAGGCGGGCGTGCCGGGGCTGTCGAAGATTCCGGGACTTGGCTGGCTGTTCAAGAACAAGTCGATCAACCGCAAGAACACCGAGCTCCTGATCTTCATCACTCCGCGGATCACGAAAAAGATGGAGCCCCCGCCGGAGGCCCGGGCCGCGAAGGATTGACGGAGATCGTCTCCGCCCGCGCCGCGTGCCCTTCGGGGGGCCCCGCCGAAGCACAGGCAACGACGCGAACCCTCTGGATCGAGGCGCCCCCGCTCAGCCGGGGGCGCTTCTTTTTTGACAAGGCTTTCGGTGATTCTCTATAATCCTTGCGTCGAGCCCCGTGTCGGGCGCTTACCTCAAGGGACACAATCATTTAGGCGATGACAAAGCCCGGATCCCAGCGCAACCCGACGATCGAGTCCCTGAAGGATCGCATCGCACGCGATCCCCTGTCGCGGGCCTTTCTTCAGCTGGCCGAGGAATACCGCAAGGAGGGGCGCTACCAGGAGGCAATCGACGTCTGCCTGGAGGGACTGCAGCGCCACCCGACCTACCACACGGCGCGCATTTCGCTCGGCCGGACCTACATGGAAGGCGGCGACCTGGAGAACGCCCGGCGCGCCTTCGTGGAGGTCCTCGAGCTGCAGCCGGAAAACCATCTCGCCGCCAAGCTCCTGGCCGAGATCCAGAGGAAGATGGGCGATCCGGCGGGCGCGGCCGCCACGTACCGCTCCATCCTGCGCTACTACCCGAACGACCGGGAGGTCGCGACTCTCCTGGATGAGACGCTGCGGCAGGGATCGGTGTCCGCGGCGCCGGTGCTGTCCGCGACGATCGGGGCCCCGACGAGTCCAACGATCCGGCCCGCGTCTTCGGCACGGGCGGTCCCCGCGTCGAGCCGCCAGGCGCCCGCGTCTCCGGCGCCACCGGCGAGCCTCCTCCCCGCTCCGGCGCGCGGCCCCGCGGATCGACCGGCCGATCCATCACCCGATTTCCGGCCGGAGGACTTCGGCGGCGCAGCCATCGCACCGGCACGAGACGCCTGGAGCGCCCCCGCGGCGGGCGCTCCGCCCGCCTGGTCCGGGCCCCCGTCCGATTCGGTCGGGGGGCCTCCGGATGACGACGCTTTGCAGACCAACACGCTGGCCGAGCTGTACCTGCGCCAGGGTCTGGTCGACAGGGCCATCGAGGTCTATAGGGGCATGCTGCGCGTCGATCCCGGGAATCAGAAGGCCGCGCGGCGGCTGAACGAGCTCGCGCCGGCCGGCGGGCCGTCCCCGGTGATGGCCGTAGAGCCTGCAGTCCCACCGCGGACGCCCTCGACCGCCCCGGCGGCACCGGTCCGGTCGGATGGGGACGCTCGGCGGGACACCATCCGGCGACTGGAGCGATGGCTGGCGAACTTCAGCGGCGCCGCCGCGAAGGGGGCGCCGCTCCGATGAAGGCGGTGCTGCAGGACATCCTCGATCGAATCCCCGAGGCGCTCGGGGCGGCGGTGGTCGGTCTCGACGGTATCCCGGTCGAGAAGCTGGCGGCGCGGCCATCGTTCAACATCGACCTGGCCTCGGCCGAATGGATCAGTCTCGTCAAGAGGGCCGCCGCCGCTCTGCGCGCCGCGACGCCGCCCGGAGGGCCGGAGGAGATCTCCGTCACGAGCCGCTCGGGGCTGGCGATCCTGCGATCGATCGGCGGGGATTACTTCCTGTGCGTCGTGGTCGGCCCGGAGTGCCTGCAGGGGCGCGTCCGCTACGAAGTCTGGAGAGCGGGGCTGCAGCTCGAAGAGGCCCTCGCCTGAACGGTGGGTCCCGCGATCCCGGGTCGCGGCAAGCGGCGGCCCGCCCCCGGCGCGTCCACCGGGCCGCTGGCTTTGTCGTCGCCTTGGGTTATGATGCGGACGGTCGAACGCGTCCATCGGGGCGGGGGTCTCGTGGGCGGCCCCGGAATTTCGGAGAGCGCGCATGGACGGAGGACGTTTGGACAATGAAATCAAGGAGTTGATGGAGTACATCGAGGCCTCGAGCTTCGTCGAGTTCGAGCTGGAGCGCGAAGGCTTCAAGATCAAGCTGGTGAAGCGGGCGGCCGTCTCGAACGGTCCGGCGGGCGTCCCCGCGCCGGCGATGGTGGCGGCGCAGCAGGTCATCGAGTCGCCCGCGGGCCGGCCCGCCGTCGTCGAATCCCCCGATCTCCATCTGGTGAAGTCGCCCATCGTCGGCACCTTCTACCGCGCCGGCGCACCCGGATCGCGCTCGTTCGTGGAGGTCGGCGACAAGGTGAAGAAGGGGCAGGTCCTGTGCATCGTCGAGGCGATGAAGCTGATGAACGAGATCGAATCGGACTGCGACGGCGAGATCCTCGAGGCGCTCGTGGCCAACGGGCAGCCGGTGGAATACGGGGAGCCGTTGTTCAAGATCCGCAAATCCGCGCCGGCATGAGCGCGCTCCCGTCCGTCCGATGTTCAAGAAAATCCTGATCGCCAATCGCGGCGAGATCGCCCTGCGGATCATCTGGGCCTGCCGCGAGCTCGGCATCCAGACCGTGGCGGTGTATTCCACGGCCGACGCAGATTCCCTGCACGTCAAGTTCGCGGACGAGGACATCTGCATCGGGCCGCCGCGCAACGCCGACTCCTACCTGAACATCGGCGCGGTGATCGCGGCCGCCGAGATCACGGACGCCGACGCGATCCACCCGGGCTACGGATTCCTGGCGGAATCGGCCCATTTTGCCGAAGTGTGCGAGGCCTGCCACATCCGGTTCATCGGGCCGAGCCCCAACGTCATCCGCCTGATGGGAGACAAGGCGAAGGCGCGCGAGACCATGCTGGCGGCCGGGGTGCCGATCATCCCCGGCAGCCGCGGCATCGTGAACGACGAAAAGGAAGCGCTGCCTCTCTCCGCCCGCATCGGCTACCCGGTCATCGTCAAGGCGGCCGCCGGCGGCGGCGGGCGCGGCATGCGCGTGGTGAACTCGGCCTAGGAGCTGACCTCGGCGATGACCGCCGCGCGCACGGAGGCCAAGGCGGCCTTCGGCGTGCCGGACGTGTACCTGGAGAAGTACATCAAGACGCCGCGGCACATCGAGTTCCAGATCCTGGGGGACTCCTTCGGCAACATCGTGACCCTCGGGGAGCGCGAGTGCTCCATCCAGAGACGCCACCAGAAGATTGTGGAGGAGTCGCCCTCCACCGCCCTCCAGCCCAAGCTCCGTCGCCGCATGGCCGAGTCGGCCCTGAAGGTGGCGCGCTCGGTCGGCTACCAGAACGCCGGCACGGTGGAGTTCCTGCTCGACGAAGAGGGCCGCTTCTTCTTCATCGAGATGAACACGCGTATCCAGGTCGAGCACCCTGTGACCGAGATGGTGACCGGGATCGACATGATCAAGGAGCAGATCAAGATCGCGGCCGGAGAGTCGCTGGCCTTCCGCCAGGAGGACATCCAGAGCGTCGGGCACTCGATCGAGTGCCGCATCAACGCCGAGGACCCGGAGACCTTCGCCCCGTCACCGGGGAAGATCACGACGTTCCACCTCCCCGGGGGCCCGGGCGTGCGGGTGGACACGGCGGCGCATCCCGAGTGCACCATCTCCCCTTACTACGATTCGATGATCGCCAAGCTGATCACCCGGGGCAACAACCGCATGGAGGCGATCTCCCGCATGCGCCGCTCGCTCGAGGTGATGGTCGTCGAAGGAATCCGGACGAACGTGCCGCTGCACCGGCGCATCATGAACGATCCCGAGTTCATCCGGGGCAACCTGCACACCGGGTTTCTCGACCGGCTCCTCGAGCGCAAGGAGGAGGCCGCCGTCGCCTCCTGACCGGCCGGGGAGCGGATCGCGACCATGGGCGAGCGGCCGGACGTTGTGTTCCTCATCGGTTTCATGGGGGCGGGGAAGACCACTGTCGGCGGGCACCTGGCGCGCCTGCTGGGCTGGGATTTCCTGGACCTGGATGAGCGGATCGTGGCGGACGAACGGCTCGGCATCGCGCAGATCTTCGCGGTGAAAGGAGAGGCGTACTTCCGGCGCCTCGAGACGGGGATCCTGGCCTCGTTGCGGGGCCGCGAGCGGCTGGTCGTGGCCTGCGGCGGCGGCACCTACGCCCACGACGACAGCCGCCGGCTCATCGATCATCTCGGGCGGGCCGTCTGGATCCGCCTGCCTCTGGAGGTGGCGCTCCGGCGCTGCGCGGGTGACACCGGACGCCCGCTCCTGAAGACCGCGGCGCAGGCGGATGAGCTGTATCGCCGTCGTCTGCCGTCCTACGGGGCCGCTCCCCTGCACGTCGACGCCCACGACCTGTCGGCCGAAGAGGTCGCCGAGCGCATCGCCGGGCTCCTCTGATGCGATTCCTCGTCCTCTCCGACCTGCACAGCAACCTGGAGGCTCTCGAGGCCGTCCTGGCCGCGGCGCGCGCTCCGGGCTACGAGAGGACGCTGGTCCTGGGGGACATCGTCGGCTACGGCGCCGACCCGAACCCCGTCGTCGAGATTCTGCGCGGCCTCCCCGGCCTCCTCGCGATTCGCGGCAACCACGACAGGGTGGCCGCCTCCCTGGAGGAAGCGGACGGGTTCAACGAGGCCGCGCGACAGTCCGCCCTCTGGACGAGGCGGTCCCTCGCAGCCGAAAACCGCGACTTCCTCGCGGCGCTGCCGCGGGGTCCCGTGGAGTTTGCCCCGGGGAAGCTCCTGTCCCACGGCACGCCGCTCGACGAGGACCAGTACCTGATGGATGAAGGGGAGGCGCGGCGCTGCTTCGACGGAGTGCCGTTTGATCTCTGCTTCTTCGGGCACAGCCACTATCCCGGCGCCTTCGTCCTGGAAGAGTCGCGCGTGGCCCGCCGGCCGGCCATCGGAAACGACCCGGTCATCGACATCCTCCCCGGCCGCCGCTACCTGCTGAATCCCGGCTCGGTTGGGCAGCCGCGCGATCGCAACCCGCGCGGCGGGTTCGCGATCTACGACGACGCGTTGGACACCGTGGCGATTCACCGGGTGGAGTATCGCGCCGCCGAGGCGCGCGACAAGATCCTGCGGGCCGGACTGCCGCGCTGGCTCGGCGACCGGCTCCTGCTGGGCGCGTAGAGACCCATCCATGACCCTCCTGACGGCGCACCGGATCCTCATCGTGGCGGCGATCGCGTTCTTCGCTTTCTACGCGGTCTGGGAGTTCACGGGGGCGCGCGGCACGGGGGGCGGGCCCCTGGGCATGGCGCGCGGGGCGGTCTCCCTGCTTGCGGCGGGCGGTCTCGCGGCTTATTTTCTGACTCTGGGGGGCCGGGGCGGTCCCGGCCGGTGAAGGGTTCACGATCCCAGGCGTCCCGGGAGAAACGCGATGATCAAGCTTTACGACAACGAGAACGAGAAGGAGATCGGCCTGATCACGGAACCCCAGCTCGAGTTCCTCATCGAGGAACTCGCCGACGAAAGCCTGGATGAGTACACCTACAACATCAATGCGTCGGTGATCTCCCACCTGGAGGGGAACGGCGCCGAGCCCCAGCTCGTCACGCTCCTGCGCGGGGCGCTCGGGTCGCGCACCTCCATGGAGCTGCGCTACGAACCGGATTGAGCCTCCGATCCTGCCGATCTAGTTCAAGCACCGGCGCTCCAATCCCCGTCGTTCATCTATCGCTGTGTATTACAACCACTTAACAGTATACATCCGAACGACGACATTCTCATTGTCGAGGTGTCAAAACTTTGTATGCATATTTCCTCGAATCGCTTGACATAAATTGTTCACGTACATAATTTGTCACTCCGTACTCGAGTATGCGCGACTACGAGAGCGGAGCGCCGTCCGCGATTTCCCGGTGAGGTCCTGAATGGCGGTCAAGCTGGGCGAGATGTTGATCAAGGCGGGGCTTCTCACTCCGCAGAAGCTCCAGGAGGCCCTGGAGTATCAGAAGACCAACGGCGGGAAGCTCGGGCTGAACCTCGTCAAGCTCGGATTCGTCAAGGAGGAGGACATCACCCGCGTCCTCTCCCAGCAGTACGGCGTCCCGGCCATCAACCTCGCGAAAGTGGAGGTTGATGACACGGTCGTGAAGCTCATCCCGAGCGAGGTGGCGCAGAAATACCTGATCATGCCGGTCAGCCGCACCGGCGCGACCCTGACCATCGCCATGGTGGACCCGACCAACGTGTTCGCCATGGACGACATCAAGTTCATGACCGGCTTCAACATCGAGCCGGTGGTGGCCTCAGAGAGCTCGATCCAGGAGGGCATCGAGAAGGCTTACGGCACCAGCAATCAGGAGGACCTCGAGACCGTCATGCAGTCGATGACGGAACTGGGCGAGCCCGACGTCGAACTGCAGTCCGAAGAGATGGAGATGGACCTGGCCGACCTGGAAAGGGCGGCGGACGAGGCTCCCATCGTCAAGCTGGTTAACCTGGTGCTGACCGACGCGGTGAAACGAGGCGCCAGCGACATCCACATGGAACCGTACGAGAAAGAGTTCCGCGTGCGTTTCCGCATTGACGGCATTCTGCAGAGCATCATGTCTCCTCCACTCAAGCTGAAGGACGCCATCACCTCGCGCGTCAAGATCATGGCCAAGCTCGACATCAGCGAGAAGCGCCTGCCGCAGGACGGCCGCATCATGCTGAAGATGAACGTCGGCGGGCGCAAGAAGCAACTGGATTTCCGCGTCAGCACCCTGCCCACGTTGTGGGGCGAAAAGATTGTGCTCCGGCTGCTCGACAAAGAAAACCTGCGCCTGGACATGACCAAGCTGGGTTTCGAACCGGAGTCGCTGGTCAAGTTCGAGAAA
Organism: Acidobacteriota bacterium; assembly: GCA_041482595.1. Lineage (GTDB taxonomy): Bacteria > Acidobacteriota > Polarisedimenticolia > Gp22-AA2 > Gp22-AA2 > Gp22-AA3. The sequence goes on along the minus strand of JBGPED010000120.1, from coordinate 282 downwards.
GCCATTCTGAAGCCCTACGGCATGGTGCTGGTGACCGGGCCCACGGGATCGGGCAAGACCAACACTCTTTATTCCTCCATCGCGCGCTTGAACACGCCGGATACCAACATCATGACCGCTGAAGACCCGGTTGAGTTCCAGTTGGCGGGAGTCAACCAGGTGCAGATGAAGGAGCAGATCGGCCTGAACTTCGCCGCCGCACTCCGTGCCTTCTTGCGGCAGGACCCGAACATCATTCTGGTGGGCGAGATCCGTGACTTTGAAACCGCGGAAATCGCCATC
>JBGPED010000119.1:0-9559 GCA_041482595.1 Acidobacteriota bacterium | reverse complement strand
TGGAGCGCACCGAAGTGATGGCGGAGGACCAGACCTGGCGCTTCTCATTTCCGCCCGTGTCGCGCGCCGCACAGCGTGTGGCGCTCCTGGCCGGTGTGCGCAAGAGCTTCGGCGAGCGGGCGGTCCTCAAGGGGCTCGACATTGAGATCTGGCGCGGCGACCGGATCGCCCTGGTCGGACCGAACGGCTGCGGCAAGAGCACGCTCCTCAAGGTGGTGGCGGGGCGGCTGCCCGCCGAAGGCGGCTCGGTCGAAATCGGCGACAAGGTCGTCCTGCACTATTTCGCCCAGCACGTGCTCGAGACCCTGACGCCCGGCCGGACCGTGCTCGACGAGATGCAGGCCTGGGCGCCGGGGAAGAGTCCGGGCCAGTTGCGCTCGCTGCTCGGCATCTTCCAGTTCTCGGGCGACGACGTGTTCAAGAAGGTCGAGGTCCTGAGCGGCGGCGAGAAGAACCGCCTGGCGCTGGCCCGCCTGACGCTGGACCCGGGGAATTTCCTCCTGTTGGACGAGCCGACGAACCATCTCGATCTGCCGACGCGCGAGGCCCTGGAGGACGCCCTCGCCGGTTTCGCCGGGACGCTCCTGTTCGTGTCGCACGACCGCTACTTCATCAACAAGGTGGCCACGCGCGTCGCCGCGTTCGACGACGGGAGACTCGCGCTCTACAACGGCGGGTACGACGACTACGTGGCGGCGGTCCGCGCCGCCGCTGCCGGGAAGGGGCCGCGGAGCACCGCGGGCGTGGCCGTCCTGCCGCGCGCCGGTGATCGACGGGCATCCAGCGCCGCGGCAGGCGACCACCGGGACGGAGCCGAGGTCGGCGAGACGGCACGGAAGGTGCGCGCGGAGGCCGCGGCCGTCCATCCGGGGCGCGCCACCGGCGGGCGCGAGCAGAGACGCCACGATGCCGAGGCGCGCAACCGGCGCAACCGGGAGCTGAAGGCACACCGCGATCGGATCGCCACCCTCGAGGCGTCCATCCTTCCTCTCGAGACGCGCCTCAAGGAGCTCGAATCGGCCATGTCGTCCAGCGAGACCTATAAGGAGCCGGGGCTGGCGCGCCGTCTCGGGGAAGAGAAGAAGTCGATCGAGATCGATCTCGCCCACCTGTACGACGACTGGGACGCGGCGACGACCGAGCTGCAGCAGGCCGAGGGGCGCCTGTCACCCTAAGGAGCGTGTTCAGGCCCCACGTTCCCACTCTGTGGGAATTCCGGCACGAACGTCTCACACTCCGCAGGGACCTCCCGGCCCGGATTGATTCCGCGTTGACAGGATCGCGTTTGACCGTATGAATGCGGCACATCCCGTTCCCCACCGTTACGGTGGCGAGGTCATGCGCCCCCGACCCGGGAGGGCGAGGGAAGGGAACGAGGATCGGCTGGCAAGGAACCGGAAGCGGCGCACGTCTCACTCTGCCACCACGGACCCGCGGCGACCCCCGTGGCGGAAAGGGCGCGTGCGCCACTTCCCTCCTGCCGGCATCGCCCCGGCGCGCGGCTCTCCGTAGGATCACGCGTGCCCGCCACAACCTCTTCTCTTCCGGACCTGCAGGGGCTAGAATCCCGCGATTCGGGAACGCCCACCATCCTGGAGTCAAGAGAAGCCCCATGCGGTTACTCGTCGTGGAAGACGAAAGCGCGTTCGCCAGCTTCATCAGGGAAGGGTTGCAGAGCGAAGCGTGCAGCGTGGACGTCGCGGCGGACGGCGTGCAGGGGTTTGAGATGGCGTCGAAGAATCCTTACGATCTCATCCTACTCGACGTGGATCTGCCAAACCTCAGCGACATCGAAGTATGCCGGCGGCTGCGCGAGAGCGGCCTGCAGGTCCCGATTCTCATGCTCACCGCGAGAGACACGGTGGAGGACAAGGTGCAGGGCCTCGAAGTGGGGGCGGACGACTACCTGACGAAGCCGTTCGCCCTCGAGGAGCTGAAGGCGAGGATCAAGGCCCTGCTCCGCCGTCAGACGGATGGCAGCGCGTCCCCCACGGTGCAGGTGGCCGATCTGGTGCTGGACGCAAACGCCCACGAGGTCCGCCGGAGCGGCCGGACGATCGACCTCACCCCCAAGGAGTTCGCGCTCCTCGAATTCATGATGCGGCGACCGGGCCGCGTCCTGACCCGCCCCGTCATCCAGGAGCGTGTCTGGGGCGCCTCCCACGACTCGCGGACGAACGTGGTCGACGTGTACATCCGGCGACTTCGCCAGAAGGTTGATCAGGGCTTCGACCGCCCGCTCATCCGTACCTTGCGCGGCGTCGGGTACCAGATCAAGCCCTGATCGATGATTCCTCCTTGAAATCCGTCGGAAATAGAGTTTAATGGGAGTCGTCTCTCTCTTCACGAGGAAGAAATGAACAAGAATCGATTCGAACGCGCAGCGCGTCTGGGGGCGCTGTTGCTGATCGTTCCTGCGGCCCTGGTCGGCTCACCGGCGCGTGCGATGGGCGACTCGTCATCCCCCGATCTGTCCCCGGGAGGTGTTCCCTTCGCCGTGGTGGGAGATTTGAACGGCGACCGGACGCCCGACCTGGTGATGGTGGATCGGGGTCACGGCGACATCTCCGTGCAGCTGGGTCGGGGCGACGGGAGCTTCGCGCCGGAGAACCGCTTCCATGCCGGCAATGGATCCGTCTTCGCCGCCATCGGAGATCTCGACGGCGACGGGAACGGGGACCTGGTGGTCGTGAACACCGATTCGGGTGAGCTCCGCTTCTTCATGGGGTACGGTGACGGCACCTTCGGCCGCGAGACGAGCCTCCGCGCAGGTGACGGGCCGACCGCGGTCGCGGTGGCCGACTTTGACGGCGACGGCAGGCAGGATCTGGCGATCACGAACAGCGCCTCGGCTGACATCTCCCTTCTCCTCGGAGCCAGGGACGGCGGACCGGACGGCAGCCTGTTCGGACCGGAAAAACGCTTCAAGGCAGGCCGGGAGCCCCGGTCTCTGGCGATCGGGGACTTCAACGGTGATGGCCGGCAGGATCTGGTCGTCGCCAACGCTCGCTCGAACAGCGTGTCCATCCTCCTGGGGGCCCCCGACGGCGGAGCGTTCGCGTCGCAGAAGCGCCTGCGTGTCGGCAAGGCCCCGGACTCGATCGTGGTCGCAGACTTCAACAAGGACGGAGTGCAGGACCTGGCCGTCGTCAATCGCGGCACGGGGGACATGTCGGTCCTCATCGGGGTCGGCGGCGGCAAGTTCAAGACAGACAGCCGCTACGGGTTCATCGGACCGGTCGTTTCCATCGCGGCCGGTGATTTCAACTCGGACGGGCTCGTGGACCTCGCCGTGGTCGTCGGCGGCCACGACGTCTACTTCCTGAAGAGCCAGGGAGACGGATCGTTCCGCTCCAGCAGCACCGGGCTGGGCTTTGCACCTCTCGTCCTCTCCGTCGGTGATTTCGATGCCGACGGCAAGCAGGATCTTCTCACGGCGCGGGAACCCGGCGGCGTCTCGGCATGGCTGGGACGCGGGGACGGGGCCTTTGTGTCCCCAACCTCCGCCGGTTCAGGCCGATAGTTCGAGCCCAAACCGCGGTTCGCTCGCCTTCACCGGCCGGCCCGGCCAGTCATCCACCTGAACATCGCAGAGAGACGTCTTTCTGCGCTCATCGAGTCTCGATCATGCGTGCCTGGCTTTTTAACTTGCTGTTCACACGGTGCTCAGGAGCGGGGGTCAAATTTTGCGTTCGGAGGTGGCTCGATGCAAAAGACCATCCTGGCGGCACTGTTGGGTGTTCTGCTCGCGCTCTCGATCGTGCCGGCTTCCGCCGGCAGGTATGCTGTTGATGTGGCCGTCTATCAGTATGGCGTCTTGTGCTCCACGAACACGGTCCGGGTCGGGAACCAGTTCACACTTGTCGGGAGCGGCTTTCGGACCTGGACTTCCGCCAAGATCTGTCTCACGGGGCAATATCCCTGCCTGTCCGCGCAGGTCGATAACTCGAGTTCATTCGAACAGGCGGAGCTCCTGTACTACCCCGGCACCTACCAGGTTCACGTGTATCAGATGAAGAGCCGGAACGGCGGCAATTCCGACCTGGTCTACTCGGGATTACTGACGGTCGTCAATTAGGCTGGCCGATCGTTCTGACTCGCAGCCGATGTAGCCCTCACGGCGGACCCGGGCGGCGCCGAGACGTCCCGGGTCGTCGTGAGGACATCTTCCCGCCGACGCATCCCTTTCCCGTCCAGTCTTCCCTCCTTGGTTTTACATTTCGCAACCATCTATTTCGGAGCCGACCGGTTCGCCAACAACGGCGATTCCCAGATCGGCTTCTGGTTCTTCAGAAACGCCGTCGGTCTCAACCAGAACGGGACCTTCAGCGGCGTCCACACGGTCGGCGATCTTCCCGCCCTGAGCAACTTCACCCAGGGAGGCAACATCAGCACCATCCGGGTGTTCGAATGGGTCGGGACAGGCGGAGACTCGGGCGGCGGAGCGCTCGATCTCAAGGCCGAAGGGGTCGACTGCGCGACAACACCCGCTGGCGACGCGGTGTGCGGGACCGTGAACGACGGCAGCACTCCTTCGCCCTGGCCATACACCCCCAAGGCCGGCACGCCGGGATCCTTCCCCTTCGACAGCATCTACGAGGGCGGCCTGCACCTTACGGCGCTCGGCCTCGACCTTGGCTGCTTCTCCGGGTTTCTCGCCGAGACCCGGTCCTCGCAGTCGGTCACGGCCCAGCTCAAGGATTTTGCCCTGGGAGCCTTCAACTTCTGCGGTCTGGAGGTGGATAAGACCGGGGACACCATTTCGAAAGTGGGAGACGACGTCAACAACACGATCACCAACACGGGCGCGCTCCCTCTGTAAAGGACCCGCCTCGACGCCTGACCTGTCGCGTGTTCATCGTATTTTCATAAGTAATTCATCACCTTTTAACCTTCTGTTCATCAAAGCGTTAGTTTCGGAACCTACTTTCGAGGTATCCGAAGGGAGGTTCGCCATGCGCAAGATGATGCTCGCGGTAGTGATTGGCTGTCTGGTCATGCTCGGCTCTTTCCCGGCTTCCGCCGGCAAGGCCAGCGTCGTCACGGTCTGGCAGTACGGCGTCGCAATGGCCAGCACCAGCACACTTCAGGCCGGCAACTACTTCACCCTCCAGGGCACCGGCTTCCGGACCTGGAGTCCGGCCAAGGTGTGCCTCACGGGTCAACTGTGCGTGAAGTCGGACGTCGAGAGCGACGGGACGTTCAGCCAGCTGAACAGACTGGACTACCCCGGCACGTACCAGGTTCACGTGTACCAGCTGAAGAGCCGCAACGGGGGGGACTCGGACCTGATGTATTCGGGAACGCTTACAGTTGGCAACTAGAGGGGCCGATCCACGCAGCCTGAAACCGACCAGGCCCCCGCGGCACAGCCGGGCGAGTATCGAGCGCACCGGCAGGCGCGGGGGCCCTCACTTTTCGGCGGCACCTGATTCGTCCCGGAGGACATTCAGGAATTCCACCCGGGCCCCCGGAAGGATGTTGACCACCTTGAACCGTCCTCCGGGGCGGAGCGTCACCGCGGCCGTGCCGCTGGCGTCGATGGTCATGTCCGTCGCCAGGTCTGGAAGCGGAGCCTGCAGCGTGATGGTGCGCGGCTCCGCGAAGACGCGGGGATCGAAGGTGATGACATCGGGATGGCCGGAGGCGATCGCCAGCATGATGGCTCCGCGCAAGGAGCAGTCGCCCGCCCCGGCCGCCGTACACGCCCTCCATTCCGAGTCCTCGAGCGTATCTACCTCAAGAACGGGCCACGCCTGGGTCTCGAAGGCGCCGATGTCGGTGAATCCCGCGACGACCCGCGGATCGCCGTTGCCGCGCTGGTCCCACTGCAGCGGACCGCCGTCCTCGTCCAGGGCGGCGGCGTTGTCGCCGAGATTGATCGCCAGGCTGCCGCCGCCCAGGGGCATGGTGGGTACGGGGCCGTTGTAGTCGCCCAGCGCGGCGAGCTTCGGGTCGGCTCGGCTGATCGGCTCGCCGCAGCCGTCGTTCGCCTCGATCAGATTGTGCGTGCCGGCCGTGTCGAAGATTCCACGGGACGCGCAATCGGATGCCGCCCCGCTGTTGGCGACGATGGTGTTGCGCATCAGGAGCCTGCCGTCGCTGAAGAGACCTCCGCCGATCCCGGCCGCGTTGTCGGAAAACGTGCAGTTGGTTACGGTCGCCATCCCCTCATGGTTCACCAGGCCGCCGCCTGACTTGCGCGCGCTGTTCTCCGCGAACGTACTGTTGATGACCGTGACCTTGCCCCCCAGGTTCGCCAGCCCTCCACCGGCGCGCCGCGCGACGTTGTGAACGAAGGTGACTCCTTTGACGATCAGCTCGCCGGCACTGGCGATCCCACCGCCGCTCTTCGCGCGTCCGTCCGCCACGGTCAGGGAACGGATGGTCACGCGGGCGCCGGGAGGCACAGTGAACACCCGCCGCCTCCCGCCGCCGCTCACCGTCACGCCGGTGGCCTTCCACAGACTCCCTTCGATACTCCCGTCTATCGTCAGCGTCCCCGCCAGGTCGGGAAGATCGCGGGTCAGAACGATGGTCTGCTTGGTGGCGAACGGGCCCGACGTCGTGTCGAATGTGACGGTATTCGGTCCCTTCAATTCGATCGCGTTCAGGAGCGCCTGCCGCAGCGACCCTTCGCCGTCATCACCGGTCGTGGTCACGGCAAAATCATTCCTGGGAATCGCCACCTTGGCGATGCGTCCCTGCGGGTCGATGGCATAGTCCACCGAGCCCAGCAGGGTCAGCGTGATCCGTTCATCGGCCTCCGCCTGGATGTCATCGACCGCCTTCACCTTCAGCTCGGCGTATTCCTCCCCGTCGTGGAGGACGACGATCGCGTTTCCCGCGTCGAATTCGGATACGCTCATAATGACGTAATCCTTCCCGAAATCGGCGCTTCCGCTCACGGAAAACCGGACTTCGAGGTCGCCCCTGGAGGTGTCGCGCCTGATCCGATAGGCGCCCGGATCGCCTCCCTCCGTGGCGACCCCTACCGGCGCCGTGATGCTCACCGTCACCGGGGACGGGGCCCCGGGGTGACGCGCGCTCCCGCCGGAAAGGGCCGGCGCCGCGAGGATCAGGCAGGGAACCAGGAGCCCGACGCCGTTCCGCGACGTCGGTCTGCCGGCCAGTCGGAAATCGTGGTCCATGCCGTCGCGCCCCCTCATGATCGCCGTCAAAGATAGCCCATGTCACCGGGCCCGGACAGGAGAACTTTGACCGGGCCGGTGATCGCCAACCGGATCGCCTGATCGTCCGCTTTCTCCCGGGGTTCCACGGCCTGCAACGTGTCGCGATGGGTCAGGGCAATCCTGAAACGGAAAACATTTTCCCCTTGACCCTGCCAATTTACGCGGCATTTAATGAGCACAATTGTCAGCCACCCTTCAAGAAGATCGCTTCTGGATGGGCAGGAGGCGCGCGACGGGGGCGAAGGGGGTGCTCCCGGGAAGGTCGGGGTCGGGCGGGGGAATCGGTTCCACTTCGACGCGACTTCCCGAAGCTTTGCTTTCTTGGCACGTTCAAAATTCGGGGTGCTTATGGCGCAGCAACTTCTCCGCACAGAGGCTGCGCCCGGTCGGTAAGAACACGTTACGACGCAGACTGGGTGGCTGCGTGCTTGGCAGAAATTAATTCCTCTCGAAACATGCAGATGAACGCTTCCGAGCGCTTCGCCCGGCTGGACGGGCGGGCGCCTTTCACTGTGCACAGTCTTTTTTGTCTGACCTGTTTAACCGGACCTGGGGTGGGTCCCGAGGGGCTCTAGGCCCCCAAAGTCAAGGAGATCGAGATGGCCAGGTTTGTCAGGGGGTTGAAAAAGGTGGGTGGCATTCTGCTGGGCTCGGATCACGGCTCATCTGGCCGGTCGGGCGGATTTTCGCGCGGCAAGCGGCTCGTTCTCCTCGGACTGCTCCTGTGCCTGCCGGTGGCCATTCTCCTGGCCGTCCACGACATCGGCCTGTTCGAGCTGGACGGCAACGCCGTGGACGGCGCGGCTCCAGGGAACGACTGGCAGAACATCTTCAACGGGACGTCCAGCGCCTCCCAGACGCTCTTCATCGGGGCCGCGACGGAGGCGAATTCGAGCGCCTGCCCCATCGCCAGCTGCAACGACGTCTCCTACTTCACGGGCGGCGGCTCCAAGGACAACAACGATATCCCCCAGTGGCTGTACAGCCCGGGAGACGTGTCGCCGGACAAGGACACCATCACCGACGCCTATGCCGCCGCCTACCCCGCGAAGATCTGCAGCAACGCCGCGGCCACCATCTGCACCACCGATAGCAACTGCCCGGCCGGCGGGATTTGCGAGGATCACGAAGTCATTTACTTCGGCGCCGACAGGTTCTCGAACGGCGGCGATTCCCAGATCGGCTTCTGGTTCTTCAGGAACAAGGTCGAGCTGAATCCCCTTCCCCCGACCGGCAACGGCACCTTCAGCGGCGTCCACGCGGTGGGCGACCTCCTGGTCCTGAGCGACTTCACGCAGGGCGGAGCGATCAGCACGATCAAGGTGTACTCGTGGGTCTTCACCGGCGGGGACACCGGCGGCGGCGTCCTCGATCTCGTCGTCGAGGGGATCGACTGCTCGGCGACGCCGGGCGGCGACGCGGTGTGCGGCGAGGTGAACGGCGTCGCGACACCGTCACCCTGGCCGTATCTCCCCAAGGCGGGAGCGGCGGGGGCCTTCCCCAAGGGGAGCATCTATGAAGCCGGCCTCGACCTGACGAGGCTCGGGATCGAAACCGGCTGCTTCTCGAGCTTCCTGGCCGAGACCCGTTCCTCGCAGTCGGTGACCGCCCAGCTCAAGGATCTGGCCCTGGGCAAGTTCGAGTCTTGCAAGCTCAGCATCGACAAGACCGGGCCGACCCTCTCCAAGGTCGGGGACCAAGCCACCTACACGATCAAGATTACCAACGCGGGCGCGCGCATCCTCTACAAGCAGTCGATCATCGACGACGTGCTGGGCGACCTCACGTCCAACGCCGGCTGCGGCGCCAGCCTGGCCCCGAACGGCGGGACCTGCACCATCACGGTGAGCCGCACTATCCAGGCCGGCGACCCCGATCCGCTCAAGAACACCGTGACCGCCATCTACGACACCAAGTCCTCGCTCCTCGGTGAAGAAGTCACGGCGCAGGACAGCCATTCGGTGAACCTGTTCCAGCCTTCGGTCATGGTCGAGAAGACCGGCAACGGCACCTCGAAGGTCGGGGATACCGTCACCTACAATTTCAAAATCACCAACACCTCGTCGACCGACACGCCGACCCTGATCCTCGACAGCGTGGTCGACGACGTCCTCGGCCCCCTGACCGCGACGGCCGCCGCCAACGGCTGCGGCAGCCTGGTGCCGGGCGGCACCTGCTCCTTCAGCATGTCGCGCACCACGCAGGCCGGCGACCCCGACCCGGTGGTGAACACGGTCGTGGTCCATTACCACCCGCAGGGATTCACCAACGACATCCGGGCGAACGCCTCCCACAGCGTCAACTTGTTCACGCCGTGCGTGAAGATCACCAAGACCGGCGATGAGCTCAGCAAGGTCGGTGACGAC
>JBGPED010000118.1:0-9587 GCA_041482595.1 Acidobacteriota bacterium | reverse complement strand
CCTTTTCGAGCAGGGGAAGAAGAACGCCCCCTGCATCATCTTCATCGACGAGATCGATGCCGTCGGCAGGCACCGCGGCGCCGGCTTGGGCGGAGGCCACGACGAGCGCGAGCAGACCCTGAACCAGCTCCTGGTCGAGATGGACGGGTTCGAGTCGAACGACGGCGTCATCCTGATCGCCGCCACGAACCGCCCGGACGTCCTCGACCCCGCGCTCCTGCGTCCCGGCCGCTTCGATCGGCGCGTGGTCGTGCCGCGACCGGACGTGAAGGGACGCGAAGAGATCTTCAAGGTCCACACGCGCAAGATCCCCCTCTCGGACGACGTGGACCTGGTCGTGCTGGCGCGCGGCACACCCGGCTTCTCGGGCGCCGATCTGGCCAACCTCGTGAACGAGGCGGCCCTGAACGCGGCGCGCTACAACAAGAAGGTCGTCGCCATGGAGGACTTCGAGTCCTCCAAGGACAAGGTGCTGATGGGGACTGAGCGCCGCTCGCTCATCATCTCCGAGAATGAGAAGCGCCTGACGGCGTACCACGAGGCGGGGCACGCGCTGGTCGCCTCCTTCATGCCGCACGCCGATCCGATCCACAAGGTCACGATCATCCCGCGCGGCATGGCGCTCGGTGTCACGCAGCAGCTGCCGATCGACGACCGGCACAACTACACGCGCGACTATCTCGAGAGCACCCTGTCGGTCATGATGGGCGGGAGGGTGTCGGAGCAGATCTTCATGGGCGTCCTGTCGACCGGCGCCGGCGACGACCTGGAGAAGGCCACCGAGATGGCGCGCAGGATGGTGTGCGAGTGGGGCATGAGCGACGCCATGGGACCGCTCACCTTCGGCAAGAAGGAGGAGCAGATCTTCCTGGGACGCGAGATCGCCCAGCACCGGGACTTCAGCGAGGCGACCGCCGTCCTGATCGACCAGGAGGTCAGGACGATCTGCCTGGGCGCCTTCGATCGGGCGAAGCAGGTCGTGGAGAAGCACCGCGACGCCCTGGTGCGCGTGGCCGAGGCGCTCCTGGAGTACGAGGTCCTGGACGGCGAGGAGGTGGCTTCCCTGGTGAAAGGCGACGACGCGTCGGTCCTCGCCACGCGCAAGCGCCGGCAGCCCCGCGCCGAGACGGCGCCGCAGACGCCGCGCCCGGCCGCCGAGACCGCGGGCGAGCGCCGCGGCCCGGGGATAGCGCCCGATCCGATCAAACAGCCTTCGTGAGCGGGAGCCTCGCCAGGCTCCCCGCCGGGGCGCCCGCCCCGGCTCCTCCGAAACTCCCATGCTCTACAACGCGTTGATCGTCGCCACCGACTCGTTCCCCGCCCGCGCCGACGCCAGACGGCACCTCGGGATCCCGGCGCGACGGACCCACGGCGCCGTGCGGACCGTGCGCCTGGAACGGGTCCCGGCAGGCCCGGCGCGGGCCCTGGTCGATCTGATGACCGCCGCGGGCGGATGCGCCCAGGCCGCCGCCGACAGGCGGAGCGGCGGCCGTATCGTCCTGTTGCAGGGGGACGGCGACCACTACCACCTTTTCCTGGAGTGCGCCTCCAGGCGGACGGCGACGCGCGCCGCGGCCGGAGAGGTTCGCGATGTCCTGATGCGCGCCTCCACGCGGCCGCGCGCCCTGGCCCTGGCCCGCGGGTGGCTGCCCCTCGGGCAGCGCACACTCATCATGGGAATCCTGAATGTCACCCCCGACTCGTTCTCCGACGGTGGGCTCTACACGGGGCCGGACCGCGCGGCCGAGCATGCCCTGGACATGGCGCGCGCGGGGGCCGACCTGATCGACATCGGCGGCGAGTCGACGCGTCCCGGTGCCTCGCCCGTGCCGCTCAAGGAGGAGCTGCGCCGGGTGATCCCCGCGCTCGAGGCCGTCGTCTCCGCGATCGCCGCCCTCCCCGAGCGCCGCCCCCTCCTGTCGGTCGACACGCGCAAGGCCGAAGTCGCCCGGCGGGCCGCCGCCGCGGGGGCCGATCTGATCAACGACATCTCGGGGCTGACGCACGACCCCGCCATGGCGGCGGTCGTGGCCGAGAGCGGACTGCCGGTCGTGATCCAGCACATCCGCGGCACCCCCGAGACGATGCAGAAGAACCCGCGCTACGCCCACCTCCTGCCGGAGATCGCCGCCTCCCTGCGCGCCCGGATCGAGAAGACCGTGCGAGCGGGCGTGCGCGAGGATAAGATCGTCGTCGATCCCGGCATCGGCTTCGGCAAGCGCCGCCGGGACAACCTGGCGATCCTTCGACACCTGAGAGTGCTGACGTCGCTGGGGCGGCCGATCCTGATCGGCGCGTCGCGCAAGTCCTTCCTGAAGGGAGAGGGCGCGACCCCGCCGTCTGATCGGCTGGAGGCGAGCCTCGCGGCGGAGGCGTTGGCCATCGCGGGAGGCGCTGATATCATTCGGGTGCACGACGTCCGGGAGTCGGTGCGGGTCGCTTCCCTGTGCGATGCCGTTCTGCGGGATCCCGTCGCCGGACGCTGACCGAGTGATCTTTCCTCACTCCGGGCCCTGACACGACATGATGGAATCGCTGCTCCAGCAGTTTGCGGCCTACAACTTCGACTGGCGCGACCTGCTCGACATCGTCCTGATGACCGTGCTGATCTACCAGCTCGGGCTGCTCCTGAAGGGGACGAGGGCCCAGCAGACGCTCCTCGGCGTCCTGCTCGTCGTCATCGCGTACGGGATCACGGCCCCGGAGCGCCCGCTGTACCTGCGCACCTTCCACCGCGTGCTGGGGCAGGTGCTGTTCTACGCCCCGTTCGCCATCATCATCCTGTTCCAGACCACGATAAGGCGCGCCCTGGCCCGGCTCGGCCGGACCTCCCTCCTGCGCCTCGGCTACCACGAGATGACCGAAAAGATGCTGGACGACATCGTGCACGCCGCCACGTCGCTGGCCGCGCGGCCGACCGGTGCCCTGATCGTGATCGAGCGGGAGCAGGCGCTCCCGGACCAGATCGAGTCCGGCATCCAGATCGACGCCGCCATCTCCTACGATCTCCTGATGAACATCTTCACACCGGGCTCGCCGATGCACGACGGGGCGGTCATCATCGGGGAGGGACGCGTCAAGGCGGCCTCGTGCTTCCTGCCGGTGACCACCGACCCTCGCCTGTCGCGCGAGTACGGGTCGCGGCACCGGGCGGCCATCGGGCTGACCGAGGAGTACGACAGCGTGGCGATCGTGATCTCGGAGGAGCGCGGCACCATCTCGGGCGCCGTGGAGGGGCGGCTGGCGGGCCCGCTCGACGCCGCGTCCCTCCTGGTGTTCCTGCGCACGCATCTCGGAGGACGGGCGGCCCGGCGCGACGCCCGCGGGCCCGCGGAGAAGACGCACGCAGCGTAGGCTGGGGATTCAAAATATGCGATTCAACCTGCGACACAACCTCTCGCTCAAAGTCTTCTCCCTGATCCTGGCGACCGTCTGCTGGTACGTGGTGCGGGGCGAGGAGGAGAGGGTGAAGGACTTCGCCGTGCCGCTCGAGTACATCAACCTGCCGCCGTCCCTCGACCTGTCGGGACGGGTCATCGACAGCGTCGCCGTGCGTCTGCGCGCCCCGGAACCGGTCCTCCGGACGATCACGGAAGACCGGCTGTCGGCGCGCATCGATCTGTCGCGGGCCCCCCTGGGAGAGCAGTACATCCAGCTCACGCCCGCGATGATCGAGGTCCCGAGCGGAGCCCGGGTGGACCAGGTCAACCCCGACCTCGTCAAGGTGCGGATCGACCGGAAGGTCAGGCGCGAGGTGCCGGTGGTCGCCGAGTTTTCCGGTTCCCCGCCGGCGGGGTACGAGAAGATCCGGCACGTCATCGACCCGCCCGTGGTGACGATCGAGGGACCGGCGAACGAGGTGGCGAACGTGCCGCGGGCGCTCACCGGCACCATCCTCCTCGATGGCGAGACCGCCGACTACGAGGTCGACGCGACCCCGATCCCCGACGCCCCCTCCTGGAGCCGCGTGCGGGTCGTGTCGCCGCAGGGGCCGGTGCGCGTGCGCGTGACGGTTGCCCGCGCCGGGGCGCCCGGCCGGCGCGGTGCCTCGCCGCCGCCCGGCGGCGCGCGCGGCGCCATGGCACCCCTCAGGCAGCCACGCCGGTTCGGCATCGGCCGGGGATGAGGACGGTCGAATGAAAAGATTGTTCGGGACCGACGGCATCCGCGGCGTCGCCGGGACGTTCCCCCTGGACGAGGCGACGGTCGTGCGCATCGGCAAGGCCCTCGTGGAATCGCTGCGCGCCACGGCCGGCGGTCCGCCGCGCGTCGTCATCGGCCGCGACACGCGCGAGTCGGGCCCGGTCCTCGAAACGGCGCTGGCGCGCGGCATCGTCGAAGCGGGCGGCCGGGTCGATCTCGGCGGTGTCCTGACCACTCCGGCCATCGCCTGCGTCACCCGCCTGGTCGGCTATGATGCCGGCCTCGTCGTCTCGGCCTCGCACAACCCGTACCGCGACAACGGCATCAAGGTCTTCTCGCGCGCGGGCGAGAAGCTCTCCGACGATCGGGAGGCGGTGATCGAGACACTCGTTCTCGATGGACCGGAGGTGCCAAGCGAGGCGGACCGCGGAGCGCGGCCGGCGCCATCGCAGGCCCCGGGCGCGCCCCGTCCCGCTTCCGGCGGCCCCTCGCTGGGCCCCGCCGAGCTCGCCGAGCGCTACCTGGGGTGGCTCCTGAAGGCGGTCGGTCCGGGCACGCCCTTGCGGGGCTTCACGATCGTCCTCGACTGCGCCAACGGGGCCGCCTGCACGCTCGCGCCCGAGCTGTACCGGCGCGCCGGTGCCAGGGTCGCGTCGATCCACGATCGGCCCGACGGTCGCAACATCAACGACGGGTGCGGGGCCCTGCACACGGAAACGCTCGCGGCGGAGGTCCGCGCGCGCAAGGCGGATCTCGGCCTGGCGTTCGACGGCGACGCCGACCGCTGTCTTGTCGTGGACGCGACCGGACGCCTGCTGGACGGAGACTACGTCCTGTACCTGTCGGCGCGCGATCGGAAGGCCGCCGGCCGGCTGCGCGGCGACGCCGTCGTCGGCACGGTGATGAGCAACCTGTGGCTCGACCGAGCCCTGCAGTCGGAGGGGATCCGCCTCCTGCGCGCCCCCGTCGGAGACAAATACGTCCTGGAGGAGATGCAGAGAGGCGGCTACGTGCTCGGGGGCGAGCCGTCCGGCCACATCATCTTTTTCGAGAACTCCACGACCGGCGACGGTCTGCTGACCGGCCTGCTCTTCCTCGAGCTCGTGCGCCGGACCGGGATCGATCTCGCCGCCTGGGCCGCGACCATCCGTCCGTGTCCTCAAGTGATCCTGAACGTGGCGGTGCGCGAGCGCCCCGCCCTCGACTCGCACCCGCGCATCGGCCCTGCGATCAGGGACGAGGAGCGGCGCCTCGGCCGGGACGGCCGGCTCCTGGTCCGCTACTCGGGCACGGAGCCGAAGGCGCGCATCATGGTCGAGGGCGAGCCGCGGCAGGCCGTCGAGCAGGCGGCGGCCCGGCTGAAGACGATCATCCAGAAGGAGATCGGACAGGAAACCTCGTGATCTTCAAGGAGACCCGATGGAACCGGTGAGACTCGGAGTCAACGTCGATCACATCGCCACCCTTCGCGAGGCGCGCCGCGGGCGCGAGCCGGACCCCGTCGCGGCCGCCGTCCTGGCGGAGATGGCCGGGGCCGACGGCATCACGGTGCACCTGCGCGGCGACCGCCGGCACATCCAGGACCGGGACGTCGATCTCCTTCGCAGGACGATCGCCACCCGGCTGAACCTGGAGGCGGCCGCGACACCCCAGATGGTCACCGCCGCATCGACCTACAAGCCCGACACGGTGACCCTGGTCCCGGAGCGCCGGGAGGAGATCACGACGGAGGGGGGTCTCGACGTCCTTCTCAACCAGAACCTGGTGCGCAAGACGGCGCAGGATCTCCGCGCCGCCGGTGTCCCGGTCTCGGTGTTCGTCGATCCCGACTACGACCAGATCAAGGCGATCTCCAAGCTCGAGATCGGCCTCATCGAGATCAACACGGCCAGGTACTCCGAAGCGATGAAGCCCGGGCAGGCGGCCGCGGAGGCGGACACGGTCGCGCAGTGCGCCCGCGCCGCTTCCAAGCTGGGGCTCAAGGTCTTCGCCGGTCACGGCCTGAACTACCGGAACGTCCGCCGCATCGTCGAGATCCCCGAGATCGAAGAGCTCAACATCGGCCACTCGATCGTGGCGCGCGCCGCTCTCGTCGGGATGGAGCGGGCCGTGCGCGAGATGCTGGAGCTGATGCGACGATGAAGCGCCATCCCGCCTTCGACCCTCCCGAGTACGTCGGCTTCAGGCCGGACGGTGAGGTGATGGCGGAGTACCGCAGGACCCTGACGCGCGACCCGCGGCGCGCCCGTCTCGTAAGGAAGCTCGACGGCAAGGCGCTCCTGCGCCTGTACGAGGGGATGGTCCGCTTCCGGCTGCACGACATCACGCTGAAGCGCTGGGTGCGCCAGGGGATCCTCTCGAAGGCCTGGCTCGGCACCGGCGAGGAAGCGGTCACCGTCGGGGCCGCGCACGCCCTCGGGAAGGGGGACGTGGTCGGCCCGATGATAAGGAACGCCGGGGCCTGCTGCGCGATGGGGATGCCGGTCGCGCAGATGCTCAAGGCGTACCTCGGGACCGGCGATCAGATCACGCGCGGGCGCGACCTGCACACCGGCGACCCGGCGCTGGGGGTCCTGCCTCCGACCAGCCTGATGGGCAGCTTCGTGCCGGTCTTCACGGGCATCGGCCTCGCCTTCAAGCAGCGCGGCGAGAAGCGCGTCGGCCTGACCTGGCTGGGCGACGGCGCCAGCCGGACCGGCGCGTTCCACGAGGGGATCAACCTCGCCGCCGTGCTCGGGGTTCCGGTGATCTTCGTGGTGCAGAACAACCAGGTGGCGCTGGGGACGGCCGTCGAGAAGCACAGTCGCGGCCCCCTGGAGGAGCTGGCGCGGGCCTACGGCATCGACGGCGCGACCTGCGAGGGAAACAACGTGCTGGACGTCTGCGCGGCCACGGACCTCCTGGCGCAGCGCTGCCGCAAGGGAGAGGGGCCGTTCCTCCTCACCGCCCGGACCTTCCGGATGGGGGGACACGCGACGCACGACGAGGCCGAGGCGCGCGCCCTGTTCACGAAAGAACAGTTTCGTTATTGGGGACTTCGCGATCCCATCGGGACGTACGAGACCTATCTTCTAGAGGACGCCCCGAGCCTCGACGGCCGCGATCGGAAGGGCACGGCGGCCCGGCGCGAGGCCAACACCCGCATCCTGCAGGAGGCCGAGGCCAGGGTGGTGGTGGAGGTCGAGGCGGCCGAGCAGGAGGCGCTCGAGAGCCGCAGGTCCCGCATGCCGGAGCCGGAGGACGCGGTGCTAGGCGTCTACGCGGCGGCCGCCGACACCGGGCCCCGGGCCGCCCGCCCGGCTCGCGCCGCGGGCGCCCGGCGGGTATCATAGGCACGAGGGCAACCTGATGCGCACGAAGACGGCCGAGCAGGTCCAGCTCAAGCGCGACTACAGCCTTCAAGAAATCAGCGAGATAGGTCTTTCGCGGGAAGACCTGATCGCGATCTACCGCACCATGGTCCTGTCGCGGCGGATCGACGACAAGGAGATCCAGCTCAAGCGCCAGAACAGGATCTTCTTCCAGATCAGCGGGGCGGGCCACGAAGCGGTCCTCACTGCGGCCGGGCGCCTCCTGCGGCCGGGGCACGACTGGTTCTACCCCTATTACCGCGACCGGGCCCTCTGCCTGCAGCTCGGCGTGACCCCCCGCGAGATGTTTCTCGAAGCCGTCGGATCGTCGGACGACCCGGCGAGCGGCGGCCGGCAGATGCCGAGCCACTGGGGAAGCGCGCGCCTGCGCATCGTCTCGCAGTCGAGTCCGACCGGAACGCAATTCTTGCAGGCGGTCGGATGCGCCGAGGCCGAAAAGAGGCTCGACCCGGCCTCCCGGGCCGTGGTGTACGTCTCCGGCGGAGACGGCGCCGTGAGCGAGGGGGAGTTCTGGGAATCGATCAACGCCGCCTGCCTGTCCAAAGCACCCGTCCTGTACCTGATCACCGACAACTCCTTCGCCATCTCCGTGCCGGTCGAAGTGCAGACGGCCGGCGGCAGCATCTCGCGCCTCGTGCGTTCCTTCCCGGGTCTCCTGGTCGAGGAAATCGACGGCTGCGATCCGATCGCCTCGCACGTCGCCCTCAAGCGTGCCATCGACAGACTGCGATCCCCCGACGGCGGCCCGGCGCTCGTCCACGCGCACACCATCAGGCCCTATTCCCACTCGCTGTCGGACGATGAACGGCTGTACAAGACCGATGCCGAGCGCGAGGAGGAGGCCCGTCGCGACCCGATCCAGAATTTCGGTCGATTCCTGGTCAAGAACCGTGTGGTCGACGAAGGGTTTCTCCAGGCCATGCGCGAGGAGATCGACCGGGAGGTGGACGAGGCGGCGCAGTCGGCGCTCACGGCACCAAAGCCCGATCCCGCCACGGTCACGCTCTACGTCTACTCCGAGGAGGTCGACCCGACTTCCGAAAGCTTTGACGGGAAGCCGATCCCTTCGGGCGAGCCGCGCACGATGGTCGATCTTCTCAACGACTGCCTGCGCGACGAGATGGAGCGAAACGAAAGGATCGTCGTGTTCGGCGAGGACGTGGCCGACTGCAGCCGCGCCGAGAATCTCTCGAAGGTGAAGGGGAAAGGCGGCGTCTTCAAGGTCACGCACAATCTGCAGCGCCGCTTCGGGGGAGATCGCGTCTTCAACTCGCCGCTCGCCGAGGCGGCCATCGTCGGCCGGGCGATCGGCATGGCGACGCGCGGTCTGAAGCCGGTCGTCGAGATCCAGTTCTTCGACTACTTCTGGCCGGCCATGATGCAGGTGCGCAACGAGCTGGCGCTCCTGCGCTGGCGCTCGAACGGCGCGTTCTCCTGCCCGGTGGTGATCCGCGTGCCGGTCGGCGGCTATCTGCAGGGAGGCGGGATCTACCACAGCCAGTCGGGAGCGTCCCTGCTCGCGGCGATACCGGGCCTGCGGGTGGTGATGCCCTCGAACGCCCTCGATGCCAACGGCCTCCTGCGCACGGCCATTCGCTGCGACGACCCGGTCCTGTTCCTGGAGCACAAGCACCTTTACCGGCAGACCTACAACAAGAGCCCCTACCCCGGCCCGGACCATTCGATCCCGCTGGGGCGGGCGAGAGTCGTGCGGGACGGGACCGACCTGACCGTGGTGACCTACGGGGCTCTGGTCGAGCGGTCGTTGCGCGCCGCCAAGGTCGTGGCTTCGCAGGGGATCGAGACCGAGGTCATCGACTTGAGGTCTCTTAGTCCGTTCGACTGGGAGACCGTGGCCGGCTCCGTCGGCAAGACGGGAAGAGTTCTGGTCGCCTACGAGGACCCGCTCTCGTTCGGCTACGGGGCGGAGATCGCGGCCCTCGTCGCCGACCGCCTGTTCGAGTTTCTGGACGCCCCCGTGCGCCGCGTGGCCGCGCTCGACACCTTCGTCGCCTACGAGCCGGGCCTGGAGAACCGCATCCTGCCGCAGATCGACGATCTCGTCCGCGCCCT
>JBGPED010000117.1:0-9603 GCA_041482595.1 Acidobacteriota bacterium | reverse complement strand
TGTAGTGCTCGAGCATCGAGATGACGTCGAGCCCGTCCTCCTCCTGGCCGACGAACGACAGGACCTTCTCGTTCTGCGCCCGGCCGCTCGGCTTCACCACGTAGCGGCCGGGGTTCTCCCTGACGAAGGCGGCGGCGGCGTCGAACGAGGTGAACTCCCAGCGCGGCAGGGTCGTCATGCCGGCCGCCTTCATCTCCTCCTGGCCGAAATCGCGGTCCATCTCGAGCCTGTCGGTGTAGCTCGTTCCGCCGATGACCGCCTTCCCTTCCTTGCGCAGCTTCTCGACCAGCGTCCCGAACTCGCAGTCGTCGAACACGATGACGTCGGCCCAGTCCTTGAAGTCCTCCCAGCGATCGACCTTCTCGACGAAGCCGTCGCCGACCTCGCGGTCGGCCTTCGACATGATGTGGTACTTGACCTCGTATCCTTCCTTCTGCACCTGCCAGGCGAGATCGTGGATGAGGGCGAACTTGGAGATGAACAGGAAGCGGGTGACGGAGGGTTTCGGCGCCTCCTTCGGCGGCTCGGGCGGTGCTGCGGACTCGGGGATCTTTTCGATTTCGTGATTCTTCTGGTTGTTGTCCTTCACGCTCTCTCGCTTTCACGGAGAAGGTAACCCCTTCGCGCGCGCTTGGCAAGACTAGATCGACGGCTACGCGGCGTTCAGCCGGCCGCGCAGGGCGAGGAGGGCGCCGATCGCGGCCAGCATCACCGCGGTGAGTGTTGTGAACAGGAGCGGGTAGCTGCCCAGCGGCATCAGCAGGCCACCGATGAGCGGGCCGAGGAAGAAGCCGGCCGAGAACGCGTAGCTGTGGGAGCCGGTGGCGAAGCCGCGGTCGTCCTTGTGAAGGCCGCGGTTCAGGAGGGCCACGGCCGGCACGTAGATCAGCACCTCGACAAGCCCGAACAGGAAGAACAGGACCCACAGCGGCACGACACCGGTCAGCGCCAGGAACGACGCGTTGAGGAGTGCGGCATACACCAGTCCCCAGAGGATGAGGCGCACGTCGCCGACGCGATCGGCGATGAGCCCCGTCAGGCGAGGCAGGGCGACGCTCGGGAGACCCGCGACCGCGAACAGGAATCCGATGCCGATCCTCTTGACGTTCATCTGGTCGGCGAGGAGCGGCACGAACGCCTCGGTGGCTCCGTAAAAGAACGCCAGGGCGAAGGTCGCGGCGGCCGACGCCAGGACCGCGGGGAGCCGGAGCACCTTCAGGATGCCCGCCAGCGTCGTGCGCACGCCGAGGCGCCCCGTCTCGGGCAGCGCGACGCAGCCGACTACGAACGCCACCAGAGACAGGACAGCGTACAGGACGAACGGGAAACGCACGCTGCCCAAGCCCCCGAGCGCCGGACCGACGACGAAGCCGAGCGACCAGGAGCCCGTGATCCAGGACAGCGTCCGCCCCATGTGCGAATCGGGACTGAGGTCGGCCGCCATCGTCAGCGCCCCGACCCAGATGGCGGTGGCCCCGAGCCCCTGCGCGAACCGGGCGGCGACGAGCCACCCGTAGGTCGGCGCGAAGACGAAGCCGAACGAGGAGACCGTCAGGCAGCCGAGCCCGACCAGGACCAGGCTGCGCCTGCCATAGCGGTTGGCCAGCACCCCAAACGGGATACCGGCGAGAAGACCGACGGCGGCGTACAGACCGACAAGCAACCCGATCTGCGCCTCGCCCGCCCCCGCGTTGCGCGCCAGGAATGGCAGGGTCGGCGCCACCACTCCGTAGCCGACCGCCTCGACGAACATCGTGAGCGCCAGGGCGAACGCCGAGGCGGGACCTCCGAGGAGCGGCATGCCGGTCGCCGGGGCGGCCACGACCTCGGGCGTTCCGCCGGACACGGATTCGGAGATCCTGGCATCGCTGGGCATGGGGGTCCGGTTGTGGGACCGGTCAGGATCGCGGCAATTCGGCGAACGATTCGTCGAGGGCGGCGACCAGCACGTCGATCTGCGATTCGGTGACGGTGAGGGGCGGGGCCACGCGCAGCATGTTCCCCCACAGGCCGCCCTTGCCGACCAGGACACCACGGCGGCGCGTCCCCTCGAGGACGCGCGCCGCGGCCTGCGGGTCGGGGACCTTGTTCTCCTTCACCAGCTCGGCGCCCTGCATCAGTCCCATGCCGCGCACGTCACCGATGACCGGGTAGCGCCGCTGCATGTCGCGCAGGGCCGCGTTCAGTCGATCGCCCATGAGACGCGCGTTGTCCGCGAGCTTCTGCTTCTGGATGACGCGCAGCGTGGCGAGCGCGGCGGCGGAGGTCACCGGGTTTCCGCCGAAGGTCGAGAACGACAGGGGCTTGAGGGCCGCCGCAATCGTTCCGGTCGTGGCGGTGGCGCCGATGGGGGAACCGTTCGCCATGCCCTTGGCGAAGGTCATGATGTCGGGGACAACACCGTAATGCTCGATGCCGAACATCTTGCCGGTGCGTCCCCAGCCGGTCTGCACCTCGTCGGCGATGAACACCCCGCCCGCCTTGCGCACGATATCAGTGACGATCTGGAAATACTCCTTCGGCGGGACGATGAAGCCGCCCGAGCCGATGATCACCTCGGCCAGAAGACCGGCCACGCGCCCGGAGGTCGTCGTCTGGATGACCTCCTCCACGTCCTTCGCGCAGGCGACCTCGCACGACGGATAGGTCAGCTTGAGCGGGCAGCGGTAGCAGTACGGGGCCACGGCGTGCACGAATCCCGGCACGGAGTTGCCGAATTGCTTCCACGGCGCCTGCCCGGACGCGGCCACCGCCATCAGCGAGCGTCCGGAGTAGCCGTAGCGCAGGACGATCACCTCCTGCACGCCGGTGAAGACGCGCGCCAGCGCGACCGCCGTCTCGTCGGCCTCCGTGCCGGAGTTGCTGAAGAAGAACCGGTCGAGGTCTCCGGGCAGCACCTGCGCCAGCGCTTCCGCGAGATCGGACAGCGCCGGGTTGGCGTACAGGGTCGACGTGTGGACGAGTGTCTGGACCTGGCGGACGATCGCGTCCGTGACCTCCGGGTGGCAGTGCCCGACGCTCACGGTCAGGACACCGCCGAAGCAATCGAGGTAGCGGCGCCCCGCGTCGTCCCACACGTGCAGGCCCTCCCCCCGCACCAGCGTCAGCGGCTGCTCGTAATAGGTGGTGACGCACGGGAACAGGTAGCGACGGTGCTTCTCCGCGGCGCTCAGCGCCGTCTCCGTCGCCCGCGCGTCCCCGCCGGCCGCGGACTTCCTGGTGGTTTCACGATCCGGCATATCGCCCTCCGGCGGGTCATTCTATCAGACAGCGACCGCCGCGCTCGT
Source organism: Acidobacteriota bacterium (assembly GCA_041482595.1). Classification (GTDB taxonomy): domain Bacteria; phylum Acidobacteriota; class Polarisedimenticolia; order Gp22-AA2; family Gp22-AA2; genus Gp22-AA3. Next base: position 6,316 of record JBGPED010000117.1, on the reverse strand, counting down.
CCGTGGCGGCCTACCGCATCTACACGAAGATGCGGCAGCCGGACGGCACGATCGTCGCGAGCTGGCACCAGGAGACGGACGTGCTGTTCAAGAGGAACGGCCGCTGGCAGGTGGTGCACCTGCACGACTCACCCGCCCCGGACGACACGCAGAAGAAGTGACGGACGCGGGACGGGCTCCCTACTGCGGCAGGGCCGGCCTGTCGATGCCGCTCGCTTCGCCGGTCAGCGCCTCGAGGAAGGCGACGAGGTCGGCCCTGTCCCGGTCGGACAGGTTGAGCGGCTTGATCTCCTTCGACAGCCACTGGTTCTTGAAGCCGCCCTTGTCGTAGAAGTTGACGACCTCCAGGAGCGTCGTCTCGCTGCCGTCGTGCATGTAGGGCGAGGACTGGGTGACGTTGCGGAGGGTCGGCGTCTTGAAGGCGCCCTTGTCGAAATCGTTCTTGGTCACGACGAAGCGGCCCCAGTCCGGGTTCGGCTTGTCCATGCCCACACCGATATTGTGGTACGACTCGTCGGTGAAATTGAATCCGGCGTGGCAGGTGACGCAGTTGGCCTTCTGGGCGTCGGTGAACAGGTTCATGCCGCGCACCGCCGACTCGCTCATGGCGGTCTTGTCACCCGCCTGGTAGCGGTCGTAGGGGGAGTTACCGGCGAGCACGGTGCGCTCGTAGGTCGCGATCGCCATGGCGACCCTGTCGGCGTTGATGCCGGGGCTGCCGAAGGCCGCCTGGAACTCGGGCGCGTACCCCTGGATCTTCTCCACGCTCGAGATCATCCCCTCCAGCGTGTGCCCCATCTCGATCGGGTTCTGGATCGGGCCGAGCGCCTGGTCCTCGAGATCGGCGGCGCGCCCGTCCCAGAACTGCTCCTTGCTGAACAGGCGGTTGATCACGGTCGGGGCGTTGCGCGCCCCGGCCTGGTGCCCGACACCGAGCGAGGTCGGCCGGCCGTCGGAGAAACCCTTCTCGGGGGCGTGGCAGGTGGCGCAGGAGATCGTGCCGTCCTTGCTGAGCCTCGAATCAAAATAGAGCTTGTGGCCGAGCTCGATCTTCACCTGCGTGATCGGGTTCTTGTCGGGAACGTAGGCCGCGCCGGACTGCAGACCCAGCGGCAGGACCATGCTGAAGTCCTCCGAGGTCAGGGTCTCGCCGGGGGGCGCCTGGGCCGGGGACTTCTGCGCCTCCTTCGGCGCGCCCGAGCAGCCGATCGTCAGGACCGTCGCCAACGTACCCGCCAGAACGCGCAGCTTCATCGATCGCTCTCCTCCCGCGCGGAGCATAGCACGAGCTCCCGCCGGGCCGGGCGGTCCCGATCAGGCGGGACCGACCTCCACGCGGGCGTCGTTGAAGCAGGCGCCGCCGGAGACGGCGGAGACGGTGTCGGGCACGAGCGCGGTGCCGACGCGTCCGTTCTTCGTGTGCCGGTTCCAGATCCCCTTGGGCAGGTAGACCACCCCGGGGCGCACGTTGGGATTGAAACGCAGCGGGACCACGACCTCGCCGAGGTCGTTGTGGACGCGCACCTCCTGGCCGTCGCGCAGGCGGCGCGGCTCGGCGTCGTCCGGGTGCATCTCGAGGCGGACGTCGTCGTGGTTGAACTCGCCGAGCGTCGAGGAGATGGTCCTGTCGGTGGCGGGCGAGATCAGGGCCAGCGGGTGGCGCCCGTCGGCCGGGTCGTCGAGGAAGACGTACGGGTCGGGCCCGAGGGCGGCCGGCCACAGGTCGGCCTTGCGCCCGGGCGTTCCCGGGAACACGGTCGCGAACTGGACCGGCCGCGGCCCCGGGAAGTCGAACGCCAGGACCCCGTCGCGCCGCAGGCGCTCGAGGCGCGACTTCCCGTCGGCCCGTTCCGCGCCGGCACCGCCCGGCGCCACGGGCCCGCCGATCGAGGCCAGCGCCTCGCGCACGAGCGCCTCCCCACGCGGGGCCCGGTCCTCGATCCCCATCGCCTTCATGATCAGGCCGAAGACTTCCTCGTTCGGCTTCGTCTCTCCCCGGGGCTCGATGACGGGCTCCGAGAGCATCACGGTGTAGGTGCCGTACGAGGTGGAGAGCTCGGTGTGCTCGAGGAAGGTCGTCGCCGGCAGGACGATGTCGGCGTACAGCGCCGTGTCGGTCATCACCTGGTCGAAGACGACGGTGAACAGGTCGTCGCGCTCGAGCCCCTTGACGATGCGGTTCTGGTCCGGGACGGTGACGACCGGGTTCGCGTTGTAGACGAACAGCGCCTCGATCGGCGGATCGCTCTCCTCGAGAAGGACGCGGCCGAGACGGTTCATGTTGATGAGGCGTGTTTTGGCCTCGGGCACGCCGGCAAGCCGCGACTCGTCCACGTCGTACGCCGGGGAGGAGGACAGGGCGTAGCCGCCGCCGGGTTTGCCGAACTTGCCGGCGACCGCCGGCAGGGCCAGGACGGCCGCCACGGACGACTCGGAGTTGCGGTTGCGCTCCAGCCCCCAGCCGCAGCGGACCAGCGCCGGGTCGGCGGACGAGAACCCCTCGGCGATCGCCGCGATGTCTTTGGCCTCGACGCGCGCCAGCCGGGCGGCGCGCTCCAGCGTGAACGAGCGCGCCCGCTCCAGGAGCCTCTCCCAGCCGACCGTGTTCGTCTCGAGGAAGACGCGGTCGACGCGGCCGATCCGATCCAGGTGGCCGATCATCGCCAGGGCGACGGCGCCGTCGGTACCCGGGAAGATCGGCAGGTGCATATCGACGTACTGCCCCGACATCGTCCGCCGCGGATCGATCAGCGCCACGCGCCCCCCCGCCTCGCGCGCCGCCTTCAGGTACGGCATCAAATGAATATTGCTGTGCTTCGGGTTGGCGCCCCAGACGATGATGAACTTCGCCTGCGCGAACTCGGGGAAATCGACGCTCGCCATCCGGCCGTACAGCGCCTCCGCGGCCGCCCCGGTCGGCGCCGCGCACACGGTGCGCGCCAGGCGCGAGGCGCCGAGCGACCGGAACAGGCGCTCGTCGGTGGTCCCCTGGGTTAGAAGACCGTTCGACCCGCCGTAGGAGAACGGCAGGATCGCCTCGCCGCCCCGCCGCGCGCGGATCTCCGCGAACCGGCGCGCGATCGCCGCGACCGCCTCGTCCCAGGTGACGCGCTCGAAGCGCCCGGCCCCCTTCGGACCGGTGCGGCGCAGCGGGTGCAGGAGGCGATCCGGCCCGTACACCCGGCGCGGGAAGTCACGCACCTTGGCGCAGATGAACCCGTCGGTGAGGGGGTGGACGCGGCTGCCGGTGATCGACACGACGCGCCCGTCTTCGACCTTCACCTCGAGGCTGCAGCGGTCGGGGCAATCGAGCGGGCAGACCGAATTTAATGCGGGCATGCTGAGTATCTTACCGCGGCTCCAGCCCCAGCTGCCAGAGAAGGAACGTCCAGGTGTCGGCCGCCTCGTCGATGACCTTGGTGAGCGGCTTGCCGATGCCGTGCCCGGCCTTGGTCTCGATGCGCAGGAGGACCGGCTGCTTCGAGGAGGTCGCCTTCTGCAGGCGCGCCGCCATCTTGCGCGCGTGCATCGGATCGACGCGGCTGTCGCTCTCTGCCGTCTCGAACAGGACCGCCGGGTAGGCGGTGCCGTCCTTCACGTTGTGGTAGGGAGAATAGGCGCGCAGGACGCGGAACTGCGCCTCGTTCGCGGCCGATCCGTACTCCGGGACCCACAACTTCGCGATCTGGAAATTCTGGTAGCGCAGCATGTCGAGCAGCGGCACGGCGCACACGACGGCGCGGAACAGGTCGGGTCTCTGGATCAGCGCCGCGCCGACCAGGAGCCCGCCGTTGCTGCCGCCGTAGATCGCCAGGCGATCCGGGCGCGTGTACTTCTGATCGACGAGCCACGAAGCGGCGGCGATGAAATCGTCGAAGACGTTCTGCTTGCGCTCGAGCATGCCGGCGCGGTGCCAGTCCTCGCCGTACTCCCCGCCGCCGCGCAGGTTCGCGACGGCGTAGATCCCGCCGCGCTCGAGCCACAGGACGAGGGCGCGCGAGAAGGCCGGTGTCAGGCTGATGTTGAAGCCGCCGTAGCCGTAGAGGACGGTCGGGTTGCTGCCGTCCAGGCGCAGCCCCTTGCGGTGCACCATGAACATCGGCACGCGGGTGCCGTCTTTCGAGCGGTAGAAGATCTGGTTGACGTCGAGACCCGAGAGATCGAGGTCGGTCTTGACCTGCTCCCAGAGCGTGGTGGCCCCGGTCTTGACGTCGTACCGGTACACCGACGGCGGCACGGTGTACGAGGAGAATCCGAAGAACGCCTCCTGTCCGTCGTGACGGCCGTCCACCTTCTCGATCGTCCCGAGCGCCGGCAGCGCGATGTCGCGGACCTTCTTCCCGCCCGCGCTGTACACCGAGAGACGCGACGCGGCGTCCTTGAGGTAGAGCGCCAGGATCTGGCCGCCCACCACGTGCGCCGCGCTCAGGACCGCGTCGGTCTGCGGGATCAGCGGCTTCCAGGCGGCGCGCTCGGGCTTCTTCGGATCGACCGCGAACAGCCGGTAGCGCGGCGCCTCCCAGTTGGTGAGGAGGTAGAGGGTGCCGTCGATCACCTCGCCCTGGAAGAGCGCGTCGATCTTCTCCGCCACGGGGACGAACGGGGACCCCTCGGTCTTGAGATCCTTGACGTACAGATCGGACCGGGACCATCCCTCGAGCACCCACACCACCATGGAGCGGCCGTCCGGCGAGACGCTGAACTCGATGATCTCCTCCGGCTTGCGCGTCTCGCCAAAGATCTTCGCGTCCTTCGTCCAGTCGCCACCGAGACGATGGAAGAAGACGTGGCGGTTGTAGTTCTCCTGGCCGGCCGGGACCTCGCCCGGCACCGGGTAGCGGGTGTAGTAGAAGCCGCTCTTGTCCGGCAGCCATCCGAGGCTGCAGTACCGCGTGTGGGGGATGACGTCGTCGAGGGGCTTGCCCGTCTTCACGTCGAGGACCCGCAGGGTGCTCTTCTCGTCGCCGCCGAGCGACACGCCGTAGGCGAGAAGGGCGCCGTCTTCCGACGGGTACCACCAGTCGATCGCGGCCGTGCCGTCCGCGCTGAGCGTGTTCGGGTCGACCAGCACCCGGTCCTTCCCCTTCAACGAGTCGCGGACGAACAGGATCGGCTGGTTCTGCTCCCCGTCGCGGCGCGTGTAGAAGTACCGGCCGCCCTTCGGGGTCGGGGCGGTGAGAGTGCCGATCGACAGGAGCTGCGCCAGGCGGGCGCGGGTCGCGTCCCGGCCCGGGCGCGCGTCGAGGAGCCCGCGCGTGTAGGCGTTCTGCGCCTCGACCCAGGTCCGCGCTTCGGCGCTCGAGCCGTCCTCGAGCCAGCGGTAGGGGTCGGCGACTTTGACGCCGAAGAGCTCGTCCACGACCTCCTCGGTCCGGGTCACGGGCGGATCAGCGACGTCGGCCGCGGCGCGCAGCGGCGCCTGCACGAGAAGAAGAGGAACGGCGAGAAGGACGAGGCAGCACCTCACAGGCCCCTCAGGGAAGCGTCACGCCCGCGACAATGCCGTCGTCGAGCCAGCCCTGGATCATCCGGCCGGCGCGCTCGGTGGCCTTCGCCACGCTGCGACCGGCCGCGAGCCCCTGGCAGATGCGCGCGATGCTCTCCCCCGCCCGGACGAGCTCGATGCAGCGGACCTCGTCCTCGTCGATGCTGCGGTGGTAGACGACGAACTCCTTGCGCCAGACGCGCGCCGCCGTGCTCCTGCGCTTCGGAGGGTCGGGACGATCGTGGCTCTCGTGCCCGCTGGCCGCGGCGTCGTCCGCCTCCGTCCTTTCCCGCGCCGCGTTCCCGGTGGCGCGACCGTGCGCCGCCTTTTCGTCCCTCCCGGCGGCCTCGCTCTCCTCCAGCCGGCGCCAGTACCGCACCACCTCGTGATCGAAGCGCAGGAGGGCGAACGCCGGCACGATCGAGAAGCGCGCCTCGCCGGCGCGATCCTGCGGGAGCCGCGCCAGCGCGTCGCGGGACAGAGGCGCCGCATCGGGCGCGTCGAACAGGTCGGCGCGCGCCCAGTCCAGCCGCGCCAGGTCGGGAGCCCACGGGAACTCCGTGGCCAGGGGATGCGAGGCGATGAACTCCGGCAGGTGGCGCCCGAGATGGCGCAGCGACGGGTGCTCCGACGGATGCCGCAGAAGGTAGTCGGTGATCAGGTTGTGGAAGTGCTGTGCCCCGACGGCCGCCAGGACTTTCGGATAGTCCTCCACCAGGCAGTCGAGCAGCCGGTAGAAATACATGTTGGCGTAGATGTCCAGCCGCTCCAGCGCCGGCAGACCCGGGTCGCCGACGAACAGCTCATCGAAGCCGCGCTCGTCCATCACCC
>JBGPED010000116.1:0-9611 GCA_041482595.1 Acidobacteriota bacterium | reverse complement strand
TTTCGACTTTAATTTGTTGAGGCCGTAGGCGAGCGCCGCCGCAGTTTGTTCGTTGACGATTCGTTCCACCGTGAGTCCCGCCAGTTCAACCGCGCGTTTCGTGGCACTGCGCTGCGCGTCGTTGAAATAGGCGGGGACGGTGATGACCGCGCGCGTCACCTTCTCGCCCAGATAGTCCTCGGCGGACTGTTTCATTTTCTGCAGGATGTGGGCCGAGATCTGCTCCGGACTGTAGTCCTTCCCGCGGATGCGGACCCTGACCGCGTTGCCGGGCCCGGCCACGATGCGATACGGCACCATCTTCATCTCTTCGTTGACCTCGTCCATGCGCCGGCCCATGAAGCGCTTGATGGAGAAGACGGTGTTTTCCGGGTTGGTGATCGCCTGCCGCTTGGCCACCTGTCCGACGAGCAACTCACCCTTTTCGGTAAATGCCACGACGGAGGGCGTGGTCCTGGACCCCTCGGCATTCGGTATGACGACCGGCTTGCCACCTTCCATGATGGCAACGACTGAGTTGGTCGTCCCGAGATCGATGCCGATAATCTTGCTCATGTAAGTCCTCCTTGAGTCGAAAAGTCTTTTTTAGCCATGCCGCAGTATAAATGTTGAGTGTGTCATTGTCAATGCGTTCTATCCTCCTGCGTAATGTCCTAAGCTGCTTATTTATTTCGAGTTAGTGGATTGATCGCTATCCGGATGGCGAATTGCTTATCTCGACCCGCTTGGCTGGCTCTCCATCTGGAGAGAAGGAGATGATGTAGCCTCCCGGCGTGATTTGATACTCGAACGGCCTCCCGAGGGGATCCACGATCGCCTGGGGTTTGAGAAGGTGGCTGGTGACGAGATATCTCAAGTTTTCCGGATATCCCCGGTTGAGCAGGTAATAGACCTGGATCGCGAATTCGACCCGCTGCATCCGGCTGCGGGCGATCGAGTCCCGGATCGAGCGCGCCTGCTCTCCGCCGACGAGAGGATTCAGGTACGGCGCCGCCGCCTCGCCGCGCAGGAGCCCGCGCGCGATCGCTTCCGTGCGGCGCATCACGAGGCCACCCGCCAGAAGCACCAGGACGAGATACCCGATGGCCAGAAGGACCCGAGGTGTCGCCGGGGCTCCGGACACCCCGCGGGCCGGGGACGCCGAGGGCGCCGCCTTGGGACCGACGCTCTTGACCTCCTCGAGGAGCTGACGTCCGATCAGTTCGTAGAGGATGCGGCAGGTGTCGAATTCGCTCAGACTGCAGCGCTCCACGATTTCCTGGACCGAGCGGCGGCCGTCGACCAACTGGTAGACCTTGCGGTCTTCATCGCTCAGGGTGATGGCGCGGGCTGCGTCGTCCTCGCCCGCCGTCGCGGCGGCCCCCTTCGGAGCGGCGGCGATCTCGACGTTGGCATGCCGGTAGACGGCCGAGAAGGATCGGATCCCCTTCTCGATCATCGGCCATTCGTCGAGGATGCGGGCGCCCTCCATGAGGATGCTCTCCGCGGACATCGGGACGACATGCTCCTTGTCGTAGTCGACGCGCTCCTCCTGCGTGAAGTCGTACTCGCCGTCCCGCCAGCGAAACAGCCGGTAGACCATCTGGCTGATCTGGATCTGCAGGGCCTCGCGTAGGATATTGGGATCGATGAACTTGTTCTCGACCAGGATGTTCCCCATGCGTTTCAGGGTGTTCTTCTGGATGCGCAGGGCCTCCTGGAGCTGCGCCTCGGTGATGCGCCCCGACTTCACCAGCACGGTGCCGATCCGGTCCTCGAGCCTCCGGTGCAGGGCATCGGCCGAAACGACGTCCCCCTCGACGAACGACACGGTGACCACTTCCTTGTCGTTTTTGAGAGTCAGCACGCCGGTCTTCTTCTGGATGCCGATGAGCTGGAAGATGTCCGCCAGGCTGAAATCCTTCAGCGTCCCCTTCAGCGCCATGCCGCGTCACTCCTTCTCGGCTTCCTGCGACGACAGATTCCCGACCAGCCAGACCAGCAGTCCGAACATCCCGAGCACCGCGACCGCTCCCAGATCGGCCATGGTGATGGCCTCCGTGGGGACGAGGAGCTGGTCCTGCAACAGGATTCCCAGCCAGGCCCCGCACCAGCAGACGAGAAGCAGCGACCCGAGCCAGGGCCTGCCGCCAAGGACATGCCCGCTTCCCGGGAACGGAAGGCTCAGCAATCTCCGTCCGACCCAGACGCGGCGCCGGTACCGCACGACCTCTTCCATCTTCTCGCTCTTGACGGTCGGGGCCAGACCGTCGCGCAGGATGTACAGGTGCACGCACTGGGAACAGTGGTCGGGGTCCTTCGACCCCACCCGGCAGCGCCGGCAGAACGGCCGCCCGCAGCGGCGGCACCGCCGCGCCGCGGCGGAGCGCGGCGCCACGCCGGCTCCGGGGAGGAAAAGCGCCAGGAGAAGCCCGGCGCCACCCGCGAGCGTCGCCGGGGCGGAGAGCGCGCGCGACCAGGCCGAGCGCACTCCCTGGTCCAGCCGCAGCGAGAGCGCGCGCTTCCAGATCTCCGCGCGCGTGTACCCGACGTCGGCGGGCATCCGCTTGGCCCGACCTTCGTTCCCCTGCGCCAGAAGGGAGGTGACCAGCGCGTCGTCGATGCGGCGCGCCGCCTTCAGCTCCTGGTCGGCCGATTCGAGGTGGAAGGCCTCGAGATGGGCGAGGTGGCTGTTGTAATGGGCGATCGCCAGGCCGGGGTCGATGTCGCCCGCCTTCTTGTACAGATTCTGGGCGATCGAGAACTCCTGGCGGAGCGCGCGCAGGTTACCGAGATTCACCATGGTGCGCGTGTGACCCCGATCGATTTCGAGGACCCGCCTGTACAGGCTCATCGCGTCGTCGAACCTCCCCGCCATGCGGTGCATCGAGGCCAGGACGAACGGAAACATCGGGTCGTCCGGATGCTCCGCGGCCAGCCGCTCGAGCGCCTTGAGATCCTGGACGTCGTAGCCTCCGCGGAGCGAGCGGATGAGGGCCCGCGCCCCGGGATCGACCGCGGTCCCCGCGATCCAGTCCACGACGCAACCCACGGGACCGGTCCCGATCAGAAGGGTCAGCGCCAGGAGCGCGACAAGCCTTTCCGCCCTCCTGAAATAGGGAAAGAACAGCGCCGCCCAGGCGGACAGAAGCCATACGAACGGCGCCAGGACCACGACCGGCAGCACCATGAGCCCCCAGCCCAGGAGACGCGCCGACTCGTCGGAGAGATTCCTCGGGAAGCGCTCTCTCACGTCATGGAAGAAGGCCGGCGAGGCGTGCAGGCAGATCAGCAGAAGAGCCGCCGCCACCCCGAAGCACAGCCCGAGGTAGACGATGAGCAGACCGTTGCCCGTCTGCTGGTACACGGAGCCCGCGTCGCTCACCCAGACCTTGAGGGCGGTCCACGTCTCTCCGAGCGCCCCGGTGAGGTCCCGATCTCCGCGAACAAGCGCGAGCGCCAGGCCGAGGTGCGCCGGGACCAGCGCCGGATCGAAACGGGAGGCGAGCCGGAAGTTCTCCTGCGCGCCCCGGTAGTCGCCATCGTCCAGGTGGCGGCGGGCCTCGGCCAGGAAGGCTCCGGCGATCTGGGGCGCGCCCCTGAGCCCCTCGCGCTTCATGAAGTCGAGGGCCGTCTCGATCAGGCGGGCGGCCTCGACGGTTTCGCCGCGCTGCAGCAGGGCGCGCTCCTTGAACCAGAGCTCGGCGAGGACCTCCCGCGCGTTCACGCCCTCCTGCAGGGGCGTCACCGCGGGCGTCGCCGTCTCCCCGGACGGGGCCCCGGCACCGCCGGCCGTCGGCGGGATCGTCCCCGGGTTCTGGAGGATCGGGTGGTTCGGATCGAGGACGATGACCTCGGGCTCCTGGGCCCGTGCGGGAACAACGGCGGACCCGAGGAGCAGCGCGGCGGCGATCATCACCGGGCCGCGGGCCAAACACCTTCTCATGAAGGGCGAACGCTCGACCATGGGCGCAGGGCGCGCGGACGGCTCACGACGTCTTCGATGTCTTCTGCTTCTGGAGTTTGACGACCGCAAGCTTGAGATCGTAGAGGAGCGAATCGAGCAGCCTCGTCTCGTCCGCCGTCAGATTTCCGCGCGTCTTGATCTGGAGGGCCTGCAGGAGATCGATCACCTGCCGGGCGCCGTCGAGGTCCATCTCGACCTGGCCGGTGAAGGGGTTGGGCATTTCACCGAGATTGGCCGCGGCGCTCGCGGCCAGGTTGCGCACGAGCCCCACGAAGTGGGCCGACGCGGCCTGTTCCTCGCGCGTCGACGCCGCCGCGGCGGGACGCGGCGCGTCCGCGGCGGTGACCCGCGAATGCCCCGGGGACGCCGGGGCCGGGTGCAGGGCCGACGACTCCTCGGAAGGCGCGTCGGGAGTGCGCCGGGTCCCGTCGGGCGTGAACAGACGCCGATCGACGACGCGGATCTCCTCGCGCTTCCTGTCGTCCTTCTTCTCCGTCATCATCACGCGTCTCCGCGACACCGTCGTCGCGGCGCGGAGGATAGCACCGCCGCGTAGCCCTGCACAAGCGGTTTGCTCCCGCCGCCGCGGTGGACTAAGATGCGCGGCGCCCGGAGGAGACCGAGGTGTCGGAGATGGAACGCCTCACGCAGATCATGGATCGCCTGCGCGGTCCCGACGGCTGCCCGTGGGATCGCGAGCAGACGTACGAGACGCTCGCGACCTTCCTCCTGGAGGAGACGTACGAGGTGCTCGATGCGATGCGCTCCGGCGTGCCGGCCGCGCACCGCGAGGAGCTGGGCGATCTCCTGTTCCAGATCGTGTTCCAGTGCCGCATCGCCCGCGAACGCGGCGAATTCGACATCGAGGCCGTCATGCGGGAGATTGGCGACAAGATCGTCCGCCGGCACCCGCACGTTTTCGGGGACACGCGGCTGGGCACCGCCGACCAGGTCCTCCGGCAATGGGAGCAGATCAAGGTCGAGGAGCGACGCGGCAAACCCGACGGCTCGATGTTCGGCAGCGTCCCGCCCGCGCTGCCCGCGCTCCTGAAGGCGCTGCGCATCTCCTCGAAGGCGGCGCGGGTCGGGTTCGACTGGCCCGATCTCAAGGGACTCCTCGAGAAGTGCGACGAGGAGACAGACGAGATGCGCCGGGCGCTGCGTTCGGGGAAGCGTGAGGCGATCCAGGAGGAGATCGGCGACCTGCTCTTCACGATCGCCAACGTCGCGCGTCACGCGGGTATCGACCCCGAGCTGGCGCTGCAGGCTGCCAACCGCAAGTTCGTGGATCGGTTCCGCTACGTCGAGGAGCGGCTCCGGAAGGAAGGGCTCGAGACCGCCCCCGAGAACCGCGGGCGGATGGAAGCGCTGTGGGAGGAATCCAAGAGGGCGCTCAAAAGAACTTCGCCTGGCCGAACGTCCCCATCCGCCGGAACTTCTGGTAGCGCGCCTCGACCCGCTCGGCGGGCGCCACGTTCCTGAGATCCTCCAGCGCCCACGCCAGGTGCTCGTCCAGGATCGCCGCCTGCCTCGCGTGATCGGCCTGCGCCCCGCCCGGCGGCTCCGGCACGATGCCATCGACGATCTCGAGCTCCCGCAGGTCCGGTGCGGTGATCCGCATCGCGCGGGCCGCGTCCTTCGCCTTCCCCTGGTCCGACCAGAGGATCGCCGCGCAGCCCTCCGGGCTGATCACCGAGTAGACCGCGTGCTCGAGCATGAGGACGCGGTCACCCACGGCGATCGCCAGGGCGCCCCCGCTGCCTCCTTCGCCGGTCACCGTCACGATGATCGGGACGCTGAGGCGCGCCATCGTGCGCAGGCTCATGGCGATCGCCTCCGCCTGGCCGCGTTCCTCCGCCCCCTTGCCCGGGTAGGCGCCCGGCGTGTCGACGAAGGTGAACAGCGGCCTCTGGAACTTCTCGGCCAGAACCATGATGCGCACCGCCTTGCGGTAACCCTCCGGCCGCGGCATGCCGAAGTTGCGGCGCACCTTCTCGCGCGTGTCGCGTCCCTTCTGGTGGCCGATGACTGCGATCGGCTCGCCCTTGTAGGACGCGAAACCGGCCACGATGGCTGGATCGTCGGCGTACTTCCGATCGCCGTGGATCTCGACGAAGTCGGAGAAGAGAAGACCGATGTAGTCGAGGGTGTAGGGCCGCTTGGGATGGCGCGCCACCAGCGCCCTCTGCCACGGCGTCAGCCGCGCGTAGACTTCCTGACGCAGCGCCTGCAGGCGCCGGTCGAGTCGCTCGATTTCGTCGGCGCGATCCTCACCGCCCGGCACGCCGGAGAGTTCCTCGATCTTCTTCTCCAGTTCGCGCAGCGGCCGTTCGAAATCGTCTTCCTCGGCGGCCATGCGAGGTAGTCAAGCACACGCCTCCGAACGTGTCAAGCAACCGGACACGCTCCACGGCACCCGTTTCGTCGCACGCGCAATCCATGCGCCCCGGGCGTGGCGCCGGCCGGTGCTGCGCCGGTCCCGCGGACGACGAGGCGGCGTGTCGTGCCGACGGAAAGGGGCGATCAGGCGCGCGGGTGGAAGTCCCGGTAGATCGTGCGCAGGCGCTCGCGGTTGATGTGCGTGTAGATCTGCGTGGTCGAGATGTCGGCGTGGCCCAGCATCATCTGCACCGATCGCAGGTCGGCGCCGCGCTCGAGCAGGTGGGTGGCGAAGGAGTGGCGCAGGACGTGGGGACTGAGCTTGCCCCTGAGACCGACGGCACGGCCGTGCTTCTTGAGGATCTTCCAGAAGCCCTGCCGGCTTATCGGTCCGCCGCGGCTGTTGAGGAAGAGCGACGGACGCGCGGCGCCTTTGAGAAGGCGGGGCCGCGCCCCGTCGAGATAGGCGCGCAAGCGATCCGCCGCCCCGCGCCCCAGGGGCACCAGACGCTCCTTGCTCCCCTTTCCGAGGCAGCGCAGGTAGCCCGCCTCCAGGCTCAGGTCGCGCACGCGCAGCGACACCATTTCGGAGACGCGCAGCCCGGTGGCGTAGAGCAGCTCGACCATGGCGGCGTCGCGCACGCCGAGAGGGGTCGAGACGTCCGCGGCGGACAGGAGATGATCCACCTCCTCCAGCGTCAGGTAGCGCGGCAGCGACTTGGTGGTGCGAGGTCCGCGGACCTGCGCGGTCGGGTCCTCGGCGACGATCTTCTCCATCACCAGGTAGCGGTAGAACATGCGGACGGCGTTCAGGGCCCGCGCGATCGATTTGGCCGACAGTCCCTCGCCCGAGAGGCGGCGCGCGAACTCGTTGATCTCCCCCTGGCGCACCTGTCGCGGGTTGCGCCCCTTGGCCTTGAGGTAGCGGCTGAACTTGACCAGATCGCGCCCGTACGCGAGGAGGGAGTTCTTCGCGAGCCCGCGCTCGACCGTGAGATAGTGCACGAAGTCGTCGATGAGGAGATCGGACTTCATCGGGACCGGCCCTCAAGAATCAGCGTCACCGGCCCGTCATTGACCAGCTCCACGGCCATGAACTCCCGGAACCGGCCGGTCTCGATCTTCAGCGGACCCTGCGAAAGCTTCTCGACAAAGGCGCGATAAAGTGGCTCGGCTTCCTCTGGAGGCGCCGCCCGTTCGAAACCCGGGCGCCGCCCGCGGCTCAGGTCGCCGGCGAGGGTGAATTGCGACACGACGAGAATCTCGGCACGCGTCTCGAGGGCGGAGAGGTTCATCTTGCCATCGTGATCTTCGAAGATGCGCATATTAAGCACCTTGTCGGAAAACCAGTCAAGGTCGGCGGCGGTATCGCCCTTCTCCACGGCGAACAGCACGAGGAGGCCGCGACCGATCCGTCCCGAGACCTCGCCACCGACGCGCACCTCGGCGCGCGACACCCGCTGCACCACCGCCTTCATCGCTCCGGCCTAAGACCCGAACGGAGCATCCGCATTTCGTCGTTGCCGAGCAGCGCCATCGCTCCGAGGTAGACCGAAGCCCCCCCCGCGATGAGGCCGCCCAGGGCCAGGGCCTTGGCGGCGAGACCGTGCAGGGCGACGACGTCGACGACACGCAGCCCGAACATCAGGACCGCGCCCATCGCCCCGGCCGCCACAAGCGTGTGCCACGCCGACCGCGCCACCCCGGCGTCCAGGTATTCGCCCGCGCGGCGTCTCAGCATCCAGGCGAGCAACGCACTGTCCGCGAGCGCCGAGATCGACGTGGAGAGCGCGATTCCGCTGTGCCGCATCGGCCCGCGCAACGCGAAGTTGAGGGCGAGGTGCAGGAAGAACGTGAGCGCCCCGACCTTGACCGGCGTGCGCGTGTCCCGGTGCGCGTAGAACGCGGTGGCCTGGATGTTCACGGCCGCGAAAGGGAGCAGCCCGATGGCGTAGTAGCCCAGGGCGCTGGCGGTCAGGAGGGTGTCCTCCCGGGTGAAACGGCCGCGCTCGAACAGGACATGGATGATCGGCACGCGCAGCACGATGAGCCCGAGGGTGGCCGGGACGGTCACGAAGAGCAGCAGGCGCATCGCGGTCGACAGCATGCCGCGCACCTTGTCCGTGTCCCGGTCGGCCGTGGCGCGCGACAGGGTCGGCAGGATGACGGTGGACAGGCTGATCGCGAAGATCCCGAGGGTCAGCTCGGTGACGCGGTTCGCGTAATAGAGAAAGGAGACGCTCCCGGACTGCAGTGAGGTCGCGAACTGCGAGTCGATCACCAGGTTCACCTGGATGATCCCGACGCCGAACACGCGTGGCAGGATCAGCCGGCCCACCTCCCTGAGACCCTCGAGGTCGAGGCTCGCCGGCGGGCGCAGGCTCATGCCGTGCCGCCAGAGCGCGGGAATCTGCACGACCAGCTGGAGGAAGCCGCCGATGAGGACACCCACCGCGAAACCGTACGCGGGATCGGCGAAGCGGTTGCGCAGCCCCCAGGCGCACGCGATGATGGCCGCGTTGAGCAGGACGGGGGTGAACGCCGGCAACGCGAAGACGTCGAACCCGTTCAGGATCCCCGACATGATGGCCGAAAGCGAGATGAAGAGGATGTACGGAAACATCATCCGGTTGAGGGAGATCGTCAGGGCGAGCTTCTCGGGCGAGACCGCGAACCCCCAGGCGAGGGCCTTCACGAGAAGGGGCGAGAGAGCGACGCCGAGCCCCGTAATGACGGCCAGGAGCGCCGCCATGGCATACAGCACCGAGGCGGCGAAGCGCCACATGGCCTCGCGATCCCCGGAGCGGATGTAGCGGGCGAACGTCGGGACGAAGGCGGAGGTCAGCGCACCCTCCGCCACCAGTCGGCGCAGCATGTTCGGAATGCGGTAGGCGATGACAAAGGCGTCGGAGGAATTCGCCGCTCCCAGGATCGTCGCCTGCAGGCTGTCCCGGAAGTAGCCGGCGATCCGGCTCAGCATCGTCACGACGCTCATCGAGCCGGCCGCGCGAATCAGCACGCGATCCTTGTCCATCGTCCCCCCGGCGCTCCCGGGCTCACCCGGGGCGGGGGGATTCTACGTGCCGCACCCGGGGCATGCAACCTTTCCGGCCTGGGAGCGTGTCCGAGTCATAGCATGTGCCCTGCGGGTTCGTGGCGGCGCGGGGCCGTCTGCGTCGTTGCCGCTCCTCCGCGATGACTCACATCGCGGTCGCCGCGGCGCCTCGCAGCCGACCCCGCGGCGCCACGAACGCGACCCATGCTATTACTCGGACACGCTCCTAAG
>JBGPED010000115.1:0-9612 GCA_041482595.1 Acidobacteriota bacterium | reverse complement strand
GTGGCGCGTCACCAGCATGTAGTCGTCGGCCGGGCGGCCCAGCACCGCCGCAAGGCAGTTGTAGAGGTCCGACTGGCGCACCGGTTTGCTCAGGTAGCCCTCGATCTTCGCCCGCCGCGCCTCCGCCGCGTCGCCGCGCAGACCGACGGAGGTCAGAAGGAGCAGTCGCACCCCGGCGATCGACCCCTCCGACTTGATCCGGCGGGCCAGCTCGAGACCGTTCATGCCTGGCATCATCATGTCGAGCAGGCCGACGTCGTAAGGCCGGCCGGCTCCCGCCGCCTCGCGCAGCATCTCGAGGGATTTGTGCCCGCTGTCCGCGCTCCCGTCCTTCATCCCCCAGGAGGCGACCTGGTGCTGCAACAGCTCCCGGTTCGTGGCGTTGTCGTCCACGATCAGCACGCGCAGTCCCTGCAGGTTGCGCCGCGGTGACGCGCGTCTCGTGGCCAGGCGCTGCCGCCCGAGCCGGGCGGTGAACCAGAAGGTCGATCCTTTCCCGGGCTCGCTCACAACACCGATGCTGCCGGACATCATCTCGGCGAGCTGCTTGGCGATGGCCAGGCCCAGACCGGTGCCCCCGAAGCGCCTCGTGGTCGACCCGTCCGCCTGGGTGAAGGCGCCGAAGATCCTCTCCTTCACCTCCTCCGCCACGCCGATCCCCGTGTCGCTCACCTCGAAGCGCAGGAGCGCCGATTCGCGTCCCTGCTCCTCGGACGTGACGCGCACCACGACCTCCCCTTTCTCGGTGAACTTGACCGCGTTCCCGACCAGGTTGATCAGGACCTGGCGCAGCCGGCCGGGATCGCCGTGCACCTGCGTGGCGACGCCGTCGTGGATGACGCAGGCCAGCTCCAGCCCCTTGCCCTGGGCCCGCTCGGCCAGGAGATCGCAGACGTCCTCGACGGTCTGGCGGAGGTCGAAGTCCACCGCCTCGAGCTCGAGCCGGCCGGCCTCGATCTTCGAGAAGTCCAGGATGTCGTTGATCACGCCGAGGAGGGACTCGGCCGAGCTGCGCACCGTGTCGGCGAACCTCTTCTGCCTGGCGGTCAGATCGGTCTCGAGCAGGAGATCGGTCATGCCGATGACACCGTTCATCGGAGTGCGGATCTCGTGGCTCATGTTCGCCAGGAACTGTGACTTGGCACGGCTGGCCGCCTCGGCCTGGTGGGCCAGGTCGTAGGCCTTTTTCGTGGCCTGCTCGAGCTCGTGGGTGCGCTGCTCCACCTTGCGCTCGAGATCGTGCTGGGAGCTCTCCACCTGCTCGCGGTACTGGCGCAGCTTGCCGAGCATGGCCGAGAACGATGTCCCGAGCTCCCGCAGCTCGTCGCGGGTGTCGACATGGATGGTGTGGTCCAGGCGGCCCTCCGCCACCGCGCGGGTCGCCTCCACGAGCCGGTTGATCGGGGAGGTGATCTTGCGCGTCAGCAGGATCGTCGCGGTGACCCCGAACAGGATACAGATTGCGGCCGACGCCGCCGCGTGCATCAGGAGCGCCCGCAGCCTCTGGCGCATCAGCTCCTGGCTGAGACCGAGCTGGAGGTAGCCGATGACCTCCCCCGCAGCCGGCCGGGCCGGGGCATCCGGGAAGAGGGAAACCTCCCCCACGTTGCCGGCGCCGTGCACGGGCACCAGGAAGTCGAGATAGGCGCTCCCGTCCATGCGGTCCCGGAACTCGCCGACCGCCGCCTCGGTTCCGTCCACCTTGCGCGCATGACGCTGGAATCCCGGCAGTGTGATCGAGTGGAAGGCGCGCTCGAGGAGGCTGTGTCCATCACGGTCGGTGAAGCGGACGTACGCGACCGCGGGGTAGGCGTAGAGCCCGGAGGCGACCTGCTGCAGGGCGTCGCGGTTCTGCGTGTACAGGGCGTACTCGCTGTTCTGCGACACCATCGCCGCCAGGGCGGCGCCGTCGGACTGGAGCTGCTGGACGTTGGCCGCGATCTCCTCGCGCACGATGAGGGCGCCCATGCCCAGCGTCGTCGCCAGGATGGAGGCGACGATCAGCGCGTTGAACTTCGCGGCCAGACCGACCCTCTTTGGCAAGCGCATCCTCATCGTCTCACTCGATCACCGCCTGCGCGGCCTGCAGCACCTGTCCCCCGATGTCCAGCTTCAGGAGGCGCGCCGTTTTGAGATTCACCGAGTACACGACCTTGCGCGGCGGCACGGGCGGCAGCGCCGCGGGTGCCGTCCCCTGGAGGATCTTCAGCGCCAGCTCGCCGCACTGCCGCCCGATGTCCTTGTAGTCGCGATCCAGGGCGTACACCGCCCCCGCCTTGACCCAGGTCGCCGACAGCCCGACGAACGGGATCCGGTTGCGCAGGGAGAACAGCAGGATCGGCTTGACGGTCTGCGGGTTCAGTACGATCTGGTCCGCCACGCCCCACAGGACGTCGGCCCGCTTGTTCAGGCTGTCGAGCGCGTCCGGCAGATCCCTGGGGGACTCGACCTTGCGTGCGAACAGGGTGAGCCCCAGGGTCGCCGCGACCCGCGTCGCCGCGTCGATGCGCGTCTGGTTCTCGGAGGGATTGAACAGGACGCCGACGTTGTGCTGCCCGGGGAGGAGACGCTGCAGGTAGCGCAGCTCGGTCTCGACCGGGAACTCCAGCACCACGGCGGTGGCGTTCGGCGCCTTCGCCACGTCGTCCGCGTTCAGCACCAGCCCGGCGACGATCGGCAGATCGCGCACCTCCCGGACGGCGGCCTGCGTCGCGAGCGATCCGAGGGTCAGGACGAGGCTCGCGCGGTCCTGGCGCGCGCGCTGCAGCGCGGCCGCGGCGGCCGCGGCGTCGCCGTGCAGCGACTGAACGTCGATCGGGACGCGCACCCCCTGCTGCTCCAGGTAGTCCCGGAACCCGTCGAGCGCCTCCTGGTAGGGCGGGGCGTCCTGGCTGACGAGGATCGCGAGACGCACCTCCCCCTTGACGGACGCGGCGCCGGCGGGTGCGGATACGGCCAGCGCCAGCCCGCTCAACGCCACAAGGGGCGCACGCAAAGGAGCGAATCTCATCGGTGCGGCAGCGCTCCTAGAACGCGTAGCGGATCTGGACGCGGACGCTCCGGCCGTCCTGGGGGATCATTTCCTGCACGTGCTCCGTCCCGCCGGGATCGCCGTACTTCTTGTCGAACAGGTTGAACACGCTCAACGACACGCTCGGCCCGCTCTTCCAGTTGCGGCTGAGAAGGGTGAGGTTGGCCACCGTGAACCCGCCCGCCGCATCGACGGCGAGGGTCTCGCGGGAGGAGGTGTACTGCACCTCGAGACTCGCCAGCAGCTTGTCGTTGCGGAATGGGACGCTCAGGTTGGCCTTCGCCAGGTGCCGCGGGGAATTGGTCAGGGTCGAGCCCGTCGTCACGTCCTCGCTCTTCTGCAGCGCGTAGCTCACGCGGCCCTCGAGGAAGCGGGCGAAGGACCCTTCCACCTCGATTTCCACGCCCTCCGCCCTCACGCGGTCCACGTTCCTGAAAACGTCGAGCAGGTCCGACGGGTCGATCATCGCCGTGATCAGGTTGTCGATGGTGTAGCGGTACACGGAGGCGGCGCCCCGCACGCGGTTGTGGAACGTGTGCTCGAGGGCCACCTCGTACGTGCGGATCGATTCGGGCCTCAGATCGGGATTTGCCTTCTGCGAGAACCCGCCGTCGTCGTAGAACAGCTCGTAGTCGTTGGGCGCGCGGAACGCCCGGCCGTACAGGAACTTCATGGTCGTCGCCTCGCGGACGGCGTAGATCACGCCGAGACGTGGATTGGTGGTGCCGCCGAAGGTCTCGTAGTTGTCGTGCCTCACCCCGAAGTTCAGGATGAGATTGTCGCGCACGCGGTACTCGTCCTGGACGTAGGCCGCCCAGAAGGAGGTCTGTCTCCGGTCCTTGAGGTAGACGAAGTAGGGGTTGGTGTCGTAGTAGCCCTGGTCCTGCTGCGCGTTGTAGCGGACCTCGGAGCCGCCGATCACCTTGTGCCGGTCGGCAAGTGTCGTGATCGACTGCGCCTCCCCGGTCCACCACTGGCCGTAGCCGTAGTCCCGGGACAAGTTCCCCGAATAAGGATAGGCGCCCTTGTACCAGTACGCGTCGTAGGAGACGGTCCCCACGAAACGCGACTTCAGCCCGACCTCGCGGTCGTAGCGCAGATCGAGAAAGCCGTGCCTATCGAGGGTCTTCTCCCGCGAATCGTTGAAGTCCGTCCCGAAGGACGCGGTGGGCACCTGTTTGTCGCGCGATGAGTAGCCGCCTTCGACCCGGACGTTGCCGAGGGACATCTTGCCGAACAACCGCGCGCAGGTGTCGCCGTCCGCCCCCTTCGCCCATCCGTTGTTGGTCGCGGGGCTGTTGAACTCGGGATAGAACAGGTTCTGGCCGCCGCTGTCGGAGTAGCTCCCGCTGACGAACGTCTCCATCCCGCTGTCGGAGCGGCCCCCGTAGGACATGCGCACTCCGCCGGTCGAGAAGCTCCCGCCCGTGGCCGCGATCTCCGTCCCCTTCAGGTCCCGCCCGGCCTTCGAGATGACGTTGATGACCGCCAGGAAGGCGTTGGTGCCGTAGAGGGAGGAGCTCGGCCCGCGGATGATCTCGATGCGCTCGATCGAGTCCACTTCAATGAGGGACTCGGTCCCGATCGACGCCTGGTCGTAGATGTTGTCGTTCATGCGGTGCCCGTCGAGAAGCAGCAGCACGCGGGTGTCGTAGTCCCCGGGCCGGTCGAAGCCGCGCGCCCCGATGTAGTTGTAGTTGCGATCGTAGGTGGTGAAGAACCCACGCACGCTGCTCAGGATCTCGGACAGGGTGCGGTAGCCGTACTTCTGGATCTCCTCGCTCGTGATGATGCTGACCGACGCGGGCGCCTCGCTCGGCTTCTGCTCGTATTTCGAGGCCCCGAAGACCGACGGCAGGTCCTCGAACAGGATCATCTCCTCCCCGCCGGCCGTCTTGCGCGCCGAGGCCGCCTTCACCTGGTCCGCCCCCATCGCGGGCGGCGTTCCCAGGGCCAGACCGATGACCGCCGCGAGAACAGATTTGTAATGACTCATCCAACGCCCTCCCTGGGAGGTCCCGTCGTTTCGTCGCGGGCACACCTTCCCTCAACGGCTGAAACCTAGGTCCCGGCGGAGGTTGGATCAAGCGGAACGACGTTTTGGGAGGCGGGGCGGTGGCTCAGTCGTACTCGAAGTGGAAGTGGACCTCGACGCCGGGCCGCGTGTAGGACTTCGGAAGAGGGTCGAACGGCGAGGCCTTCTTCACGG
The DNA here is from genome assembly GCA_041482595.1 of Acidobacteriota bacterium. Classification (GTDB taxonomy): domain Bacteria; phylum Acidobacteriota; class Polarisedimenticolia; order Gp22-AA2; family Gp22-AA2; genus Gp22-AA3. The sequence continues at coordinate 4,372 of JBGPED010000115.1, read as the reverse complement.
CCTCGAGCGCCGCGGCGTCCCAGGCGTCGGATCCGCTCGCGAGGTGCAGCGTCGGTCCCGGTGCCGTGCCGTCCTTCTGGATGACCGCGATGACGACCGCCTTTTTCCCCGCCTTCGGCGTGCTCGTCGGACGCTTCCACGCCGATGCGACCTTCATGTAGGTCTTCCGCTGGTAGACCGGGTCCTTGAAATCGGCCGCGAAGTAAACCTTGAGCTGCGGCGCTGCGGCCGACGCGCCGGGGCCCATGAGGGCATGTCCCGCGAGTCCCAGGACCAGCGCCGTTGCCAGGATGCGGGGCAGGACGGACCGGCGATGCATCATCCGTATCATGAGGGTCAGGCCTCCGGAGAGGGCCGCGTCAGGATCAGGAGCAGGTCGTCACCGTACTGCTCGATCTTCGCCGCGCCGACGCCCCGCACCGCCCGGAGGTGTCCGCGGTCCGAGGGTTTGAGCGACGCCAGCTCCTCGAGGGTCGTGTCGTGGAAGATCACGTAGGCCGGAACACCCCGGCGCTTCGCTTCGGTCGAGCGCCAGGTCTTCAGACGGCGCAGGAGCTCGCCGTCGGGCGCCGGCCGGGGCGTCGCGTCTTGTTCCACGACGGACGCGCCCCCGGCGCGCCGCTTCCGGGCGGGCCGCGGCGGCCGCGCGGGCTTCTCCACGGGAAGAGCGAGAAGCGGCCGGCGCTCCGCCCGCATGACGGCCGCCCCTTCCTCGGTGACCGCCAGGACGAAAGCCCCGGGGCGCCCGCCCTCGATGCCGCGACGCTCCAGGAGCGCCGCGTCCACGAGCGTCTCCAGGAGCGCCTTGACCTCTTCGATCGTCAGGTCCTGGAGCCTGCCGAATGTGGGGACCCGTTCGAGACGGCGATCGAGCACCTCGCGGCTGCGGCTTCCGACGAGGACCTGGGCGATTCGCTCCACTCCGAACCTACCCTGAAGTCGGGCCACCGCCGAGAGGGCGATGCGGACGCGCTCGAACTCCCGGTCGTCGAGCGGGCGCCCCTCCACGTGTCGCCAGCCGAGGCAGACGTCGCACGTGCCGCAGCGGGGAATCGCCCCCCGGCGCCCCGTGCCCGCGAAGTAGTCGTAGATGAAACGCGTCCGGCAGCCGCGCCCGAAGGCGTACCGGAGCATGGTGTCGAGACGCGCCCGGTCACGCACCGCCTTCTCCGCCTGCGTCCCGAAATCGATCGGGGGCTCGCCCTGCCCGAGTGTCTGCCCGCGACTCTCGGCCGCCCGGCGCAGGAGACGCGCCGCGGTCGACGCGGCCATCCCCAGCGCGGCGTCTCCCGCTGCGGCGGAGTCCTCGACCGCCGCGTCGTCGTCCACCTCTCCGAGGAGGGCCCACACCTGCCGGAACACGGCCTCGGACGGATTGGAGCCTGCCAGGAAGAATTCCTGCGTCCGCACGTCGGCCGGCCCGAACAGCAGAACACCGCGCGACGGGAGACCATCGCGCCCCGCGCGACCCACTTCCTGGTAGTAGGCCTCGAGACTTCCCGGCACGTCGGCGTGGGCGACGAAGCGCAGGTCTTTCTTGTCGACACCCATCCCGAACGCGTTTGTGGCGGCGATGGCGTCGAGGCGTCCGGCGAAAAACTCGTCCTGCACACGCGTCCGCTCCGCGTCGGCGAGCCCGGCGTGGTACCGGCCGGCGCGCAGACCCCGCTCCTCGAGATACTCGGCCCAGAGCTCGACGTTCTTCCGGGTCGCGGCGTAGATGATGCCCGGCGGCCCGACGTCGCGCAGCAGGCGATTCAGGACGGACGCCTTGTCGGCGCGCGACCGGCACGCCTCGACCGCGAGCGTGAGATTGGGACGCTCGAACCCCGTCACCACCTCCAGCGGGTCCGACAGGCCGAGCTGCCGGGCGATGTCGGCGCGCACGTCCGGCGTCGCCGTGGCCGTGAATGCGGCGCCCGGGACGCCGAGCTCCCGCCTGAGGCCGCCTAGACGACCGTAGTCCGGCCGGAAATCGTGACCCCACTGGCTGATGCAATGTGCCTCGTCCACCACGAGCCGCGCGATCCGGAGACGCGCCAGCACGGCCCGGAACGTCCCGCTCGCGAGCCGCTCCGGCGCGATGTAGACGAGACGCAGCCGCCCGGCGGCCAGATCGGCCTCCGCCGCCGCGCGCTCGGCGGCCCCGAGACCGGAGTGGATCCCGGCCGCGGCGATACCGCGCGCCCTCAGGCCGTCCACCTGGTCCTTCATGAGCGCGATGAGGGGCGACACCACGACCGTCGTCCCCTCGAGCAGGAGGGCGGGCAGCTGGAAGCAGAGCGACTTGCCGGACCCGGTCGGCATGACCGCCACGAGGTCGCGACCCTCGAAGACCGCGGCGGCGGCGTCCTGCTGCCCCGGCCGGAACTGCTCGAAGCCAAACCGTTCCTGGAGCGCCTGGAGGAGAGAATCCCCTCCGGTCCCGCTGTGGGTGAGCATGATGAAGCCTACTACACCTTCGAGTGGCACTGACGCCCCGCGCTCACTAGATTACCCGGAAGCGGCATCGATCCGCCGCGGAGCGCACTTGACTTGAGCCCGGTCACCTGTCCGAAATGCGGCGCGCAGCAAGAGGGAGGCACCGAGTGCCTGCGGTGCGGCATCATCTTCGACCGCGTCCGCCAGCCGAGGCCGTTCCCCGAAGGGCCGGTCGGCCCCGAGCCCGTGGCCGGGCCCGGGCCGGAGCCGAATCCTGCGCAGGCCGCCATGCCGATCGAGCCCGCCCCACACGGGATGTCGATGCGCTTTCCGGATGCCGCGGGCAACGTGCCGGCCGAGGCGTCCGGCCCGAGCCCGTTTCGCAGGTTCTATCGCGTGTTCCGCTGGGTCCTGCTCGCCTGTCTCGGCACGGTGCTGATCCTGATCCTGTGGACCGCTCCCCCTCCGAAGGTCGCGCGCGACCCGGAGGCCCCGCGGCGCCTGGAGAAGAAGCTGCAGCAGTTCGCGGTCGACGCGAGCCTCGGGCATTCCCCGCCCCTGCGCCTGGATGAGGCGGAGGTCAACAGCTGGATGGAGACCAACCTCGCGCTGGCCGCGCAGCCGGCCGCCAGCCCGGGCGCCGGCCCGTCGGGTTCGGAGCCGGCGATCCCGCTCGACTCCCCGACGAATCTGACCGTCGAGGAGGCGCAATCGAACGTGCGCGACGTGAAGGTCCACATGACGGGCGACCAGATCACCGCCTACGTGCTGTTCCACCTGTACGGGAAAGATCTGTCGCTCACGCTCGAGGGGCGCCTGTCCGTCCAGAACGGCTACCTCCGCCTGTCCCCCACCCGGATGACGCTCGGCTCCCTGCCGATCCCGCAGGCCACCGTGGATCGGGCCATGACCTCGCTCTTCGACTCCCCGCAGAACCACGACCGCTTCCGCCTGCCGCCCGACATCCGCGACCTGCACGTCGACGGCGGCGAGCTCGTCGTCACCTGGCGCTGAGACCGTCGGCGGGCTTCAGCGGACACCGCCCATCAGGCGCCTGATCGGCCCGCTCAGGACCATCAGGATGAATGCGGCGGCGATGGTGACGGCGGCGATGGTGCCGAACAGCACGGGGAGCGGGATCGAGGCGCTGAGACCCGCGGACCAGCCCGCCAGCTTGTTCCCGGCGGCGATCGACAGGAACCAGACACCCATCATCACGCCCACAACGCGGGCGGGAGCGAGCTTGGTGACAACACTGTTGCCGACCGGGCTCAGGCACATCTCTCCGGCCACCTGCAGGAAATAAGCGGCGACGAGCCACAGCGGGCTCACGAGGGCTCCCCGCGGTCCGCCGGCCATCGTGCCGGCCGGGAGCAGCAGCACGAACGACAGGCCGGCGAGCAGCAGGCCGAGGGCGAATTTCATCGGGGTCGACGGCTCCCTCCGCCCGAGCCGCACCCAGATCCAGGCGAACACCGGCGCCAGCATGATGACGAACATCGCCTGGATCGACACGAACCAGCTTGCCGGGAAGGTGAAGCCGAACGCGACCCGGTCGACGTGCCGGTCGGCGAACAGGTTCAGGGTCGAGGCGGCCTGCTCGTAGGCGCCCCAGAACAGGGCGGCGAACAGGAAGAAGACGCACACGGCTCCGATGCGCTTCCATTCGACGACGGTGAATCCGAGACGCGCTCCGGTAGCGGCGGCCCCCGCCGCCGTCCGCGGTGCGGCCGCCGGAGCCCCGCCACCCCGGGACGCATCGGCCGCCTCGCGGGACGCCGGGGCGTCACCCGCCACGGGCCGCAGCCGGCGACGGCCCGCGACGTACTGGATCACCCCGAAGGTCATCCCGATCCCGGCGCAGGCGAAGCCGAGGTGCCAGTCGACGTTCTGCGCCAGGGCCCCCGCGATGATCGGTCCGATGAACGCGCCGAGGTTGATCCCCATGTAG
>JBGPED010000114.1:0-9638 GCA_041482595.1 Acidobacteriota bacterium | reverse complement strand
GAGTCTTACGCGGTGGACAACAACTTCTACCCGAAGGGCATGTCCAGCGTGCCGGCCTCGGGCATCAGCTCGTACGTCTCGCCGATCTACATCAAGACGGTGCCGACGACCGACGGCTGGAACAACGCCTGGGACTGCGACTCGGTGGCGGGCGGCACGCAGTACACGATCACCAGCCCGGCGAAGGACGCCGTACAGGGTACGCAGACCGGCGGTCAGACGACCGACTTCAACTGCGACATCCTGTTCGCCAACGGCCAGTTCTTCCAGTGGCCGCAGGGTACCCAGACCTAGTTCTCCCTGGGTTGAAGACGACACGGGCGGCGCCTCACGGCGCCGCCCGTTTTTTGTCCACCGGGACATGGACGCGCAGCGCCTGACCCGGACCCGCATCCTGCTGCGGGCGCTCGCGGCAGCACTCCTGGTGCTGGCGGTGCTGCGTCCCCCCGAAACCTACGCGTGGTCCGGGGCCGCCTGCGCGATACTGCTGGCCGCGGCGGGCTGGCTGGCGTGGCTTTCGGCGGAAGGAGCGCCGCTCCTGCCCGCCTGGACGGTGGGGCTCCTGCCGGTCGCCGTCGCCACCCTCGCCCTGTCCTCCTGCCGGGCGCGCGCCTTCGACGAGGCCGGCCTGGCCTCGACCCTCGTGCTCGCGGCGCTTCTGGGGAAGGCGATCGCCTCCGACCGGCGCGGGCGCGAGGTCGTCGCGGGAGTTCTCGTGGTCCTCGGCTGCATCGCCGCCGTGCTGGCGGTCCTGCAGGCCCACGTCACCTATCGTCAGGAGCTGCAGGGTCTGCTCGAGGCACCCGGTCCGGTCTCGCCCTACGTCCTGGCGCGCCTGCGGGACGGGAGGCCGGCCGGGCCGTTCACGCTCCCCGCGGCGCTCGCAGGATTCTTCGCGCTGACACTGCCCCTCACTCTGTTCGAAGCGCGCTCACTGACCGACCGAGGGATGCGGGGCGCCCTGGTCGCCGCAGCGCTCCTGCAGTCGTACGCTCTCTTCCTGACTCGATCGGTCGGCGGGCTCGCCGCGACGGCCGTCTCCTTGTCGCTGTCGCTCCCGTTCCTTGCCGCGCGACGGCGCCTCATCCTCTTCGCCGCGGTGGCGCTGGTGGTGCTCGCCGTCGGCGTCCACTTCCTGCACGCCCGCCGCCAGGAAGTCAGCGCGCCCGGGGGCGATCCGTTCCTCCTGCGCGCCGGGAACTGGCGGGCGGCCGCCGGGATGATCCGCGACCATCCTCTGTTCGGCACGGGCCCTGGCTCGTTCGGCACGTTTTACCCGCGCTACATGCGCCCGGGGATGAACGAAACACGCTACGCGCACAACTCGTATCTTCAAGTGATCGCCGGCTGGGGCGCCTGGGCGATCGTGCCGCTCCTGGGCTTTCTTCTGGCCTTCGGCTTCAGGCTGCGGGAGTCCTGGCGCGGGCGCGCCGGCGATCTGCCGTTCGTGGCCGCGGCGGCCGCCTTCCTGGCCCACAACCTGGCGGACTTCACGGCGTTCCTGCCGAGCGTCGCGATCCCGGGCGCGCTCCTGGTCGGTCTGGTCTTTCGATCGCGCGAGACCGTCGCGGTCGGCGAGGCGGCGGACCCGCCGTCGCCGTCCACCGGGACGGGGCGGGACGGAGGCTCCGCGGTGGCGGGGCGCGCCTCCCTCCTGGCCGCGGCGCTGATCGCCTTCGTTGGGCAGTCTCTCGTGTCCGCGCGCGCGGCGGATCTGCTCGACCGGGCGCGCGCCGCCGCCGTCGAGGGAAGCGACCGGGAAGCCCTGGCGCTGGCCCGGCGGGCCGCCCGGGCGCGCCCGTCGGATCCGGTGCCGCGCGCCTTCGTGGCGGAGTGGGTCCTGGCGCACGGCATGGACGACGGCACCCTGCGACGGGAAGGAAGGCGACAGTCGGAGCGCGCCGTCCGTCTCGATCCACAGTCGGCGATCCTGCACTACGACCTGTCGCTTTACATGAGGTCGGACCGCGAGACCGGAGCCGCCTATCGCGAGCAGTGGACCGCGCACGTCCTGTTCCCGCTCAAGGAGGACTACCGTCTGTCGGAGGCGGTTCGGGACAGGAGGACGGACCCGTGAGGCGTCTCGTTGCCCTCGTCCCCGCCGCCGCAATCGTCGTGCTGTCTCCGTTCGCCGAAGGGGGGCGCGCGCCCCTGGCGCTCTTCGTCCTGCACACGCTGTCCCTCGCGTGCGTGGTCCTGGCCTGGACATCGCCCCGGCCACAGCACCCCCGTCCGGCTCCGCTCCGTGCGGACCCGCTTCGAGGTCTTGCGGTCCTGGCCGTGGCGGGTCTCGGACTGGCCCTCCTCTCGGCCCTGCGCGCCTCCTATCCTCTGGCCGCGGCACTGGGGGCCTGGGACCTCGTCGTTTCCTTCTTCCTGTTCGGGGCGGCGGCGCGCGCGGTCTCGGACGATCGCGGCCTCGAGTGGCTGGGCCGAGCCGTCGTCGTGTCGACGTCTCTCCAGGCTCTTCTGGCCATCACGCGCTACCCAGGCGGGAGGGCCGCGGCCGCGGGTTCGTCGTTCGTGAACCCGAACCACCTGGCGGCCTTCCTGAACCTGGGACTCTTTCTGATCCTGGTCAGAGTCCTGCGCCCCGCCCCGCGGCGGATCCGCGTGACGTGGGGCGCCCTGGCGGCGATGCACGTCGTGGCGATTTTCCTCCTGGAATCGCGGGGGGCCCTCGCCGCGTTCTTCGCCGCCCTCGTCGTCTGCGGAATTCTTCGCCGTCACGCTCTGCCGCCGCGGACCTGGAAATTCGCGGTGGGCCTCCTCGTGGCGTGTGCCCTGGCCGCGGCCCTCGTGCTGGGCGCCCGCTTCTCGCGCGCCTTCGATCCGTACCGCTACACGCGCCTGTCGATCTGGCAAGCCACGGCGGCGATGATCGCCGAGCGGCCCCTTCTGGGATTCGGCCCGGGGATGTTCCCGCACGTGTCGCCCCGGTTCAATTTCCCGGCGGATGTCGGGCCGGTGCGCTACGGCCGCAATTTCCAGGGGGCGCACAGCGCCTACCTCACCCTCGCGGCGGAGACGGGGATCCCGGCCGCATCTCTGATCCTGGCCGCGCTTGTCGGCGCGACCCTCCTGTGCCTGCGCGCGCCCGAGAACGAGGAGGAGATCTTCGGGATCGGGCTGGCCTTCCTCGCGCTCCTGGTCCAGGGGTGCGTGGAGGACCTCGCCGTCCGTCCCGCCCTCACCCTCGTGCCGGCGCTCCTTCTGGGCGGGGTGCTCGCCCGCCGACGGCGGGGAGCCGGACCGCCGGGCTTCGCGCCGGTCGGGATCGCCAACGCGCGGCGCCGCCTGCGCTCCGCCCGGATCGTCGGCGCGACGCTCGTGGTCTACCTCTTCGTCGTCGCCGTCCTGCTGCCGTACCGGGCCGATGGGGATGCGTCGGCCGCCCTTCGCCTCGGGCGGGAGGGTGTGTCCCACATGGAGCGCGCCGCTCGTCTCAACCCGTTCCACCCGGACTACCGGAACGATCTCGCGATGGCGATCCTCAACTCGGGTCCGCTCACTCCGGAAGGCTACGCGCGCGCCGCGTTCAATCTTCTCGAGGCGCGCCGTCTCAAGCCCATCGACTACCGCTTCCCGCTCCACCTGGCGCGGCTGGAGGCGCGGGTCGCCGCCGGCCTGTTCGATGACGCGACCGCCGCCTCGAGGGCCCTGTCGCTCTACCAGGAAGCGGTCCGCCTGAGGCCGCTCGATCCGCGCCCCCGCCTCGAGCTCGCGGCCCATTTCGCCGGTCTGAAGCAGCCGGAGGATGCGCTCCAGGTCCTCCGCGAGGCGCTGGTCCTGGAGCCGAACTTCGTGCGTGCGCGGGTGCTGGAGGCGTCCATCCTTTTGGATGCCGGGCGCCGCGACGAAGCGCGGGCCTCTCTCCACCTCGCGGAGCAGACTCTGGAGGCGCTTCTGGGCTACGAGCCGGACAGTGGATACGCCCGTGACATCACCATGGATGCCCGGGGCGAGAGGGAGCGTCTGGCTGCCGCACTGAGTGCTGGCGGTCCCCCGGCGAGGCCCTCCTGAGCCGGTCATCGAGCCCTGTCAAATTGTGGACGAGCCCCCGGCCGGGCACTATATTGGCCATCCACAAGTTGTTTATAGGATTTGAGATGACGGAGTCGTGCGGTGTGCGGCATATGCGGGGTTTTTGAGTTCGGCGCGAACGGGCGGAAGGTCGAGGAGGCGGCTCTCATCCGGATGCGGGACACCATGACGCACCGCGGTCCCGACGACGCCGGGACCTACATCTCCCCCGATGGCCGCCTCGGGCTGGGTCACAGGCGTCTGTCGATCGTCGACCTGTCGCCGGCCGGCCGGCAACCGATGTCGAACGAGGACGGCACCGTCTGGATCACCTTCAACGGCGAGATCTACAACCACGCTGTGCTCCGGGACGAGCTCGAGAAGAAGGGACACACCTACCGGTCGCGCACCGACACCGAGACCCTGGTGCACCTCTACGAGGAGGAGGGACCCGGCTTCGTGCGCCGCTTGGAGGGGATGTTCGCGATCGGGCTGTGGGACGCGCGCAGGGGAGAGCTTCTCCTGGTGCGCGACCGGCTGGGCATCAAGCCGCTCTACTACGCCGTCCTCCCCGGAACGGTGCTGTTCGGATCGGAGATCAAGGCGATCCTCGCCCATGCGCGGGTGGCGCGTCGGATCGACCTGGCCGCTTTCTACCACTACCTGACGTTCATCGCCGCCCCGGCGCCGCGCACGCTGTTCCAGGGGGTCCACAAGATCCCCCCGGCCACACGCGTGACGATCGATCGCAAGGGGGGGATCCGCTCGGAGACCTACTGGGACCCGCTCGAGGTCCCGCCGGAAGAGGGGGCGCCGTACGAGGACGGGGATTTCGCAGCCGGGCGCATCCGCGACCTCCTGGCGCGGGCGATCGAGAAGCGCATGATGGCCGATGTGCCGTTCGGCGTGTTCCTGTCGGGCGGGCTCGATTCCTCGGCCAACGTGGCGCTCATGGCCCGCGTCATGGATCGCCCGGTGCGCACGTTTTCCGTCGGATTCAAGGACCAGCCGACCTACAACGAGTTCGAGTACGCGCGCAAGGTGGCGGCGCTGTTCAAGACCGACCACCACGAGGTGGAGATCGGATCGCGCGACCTGCTCGATTTCATGCCCGAGCTCATCTTCCACCAGGACGAGCCGATCGCCGACTGGGTCTGCGTGCCTCTGCACTACGTGGCGCGCCTGGCGCGGCGGACCGGCACGATCGTGGTGCAGGTCGGGGAGGGGAGCGACGAGCAGTTCTTCGGATACGACCATTACGTGCGCTCGTACAGGAACCACGCGCGCTACTTCAGGCGCCTGATGAGGCTGCCGCGCAACGTCCGACGGGCGATCTACGATGGCGCCCGCGGCCTGGCCTTTCTCCTGAGACGCGGAGGCGAGCGTCTCGACCTCCTGCGCTCGGCGGCGCGCGAGGAGACGTTCTTCTGGGGCGGGGCGATCGCCTGGCGCGAGGCGGAGAAGCGCCGCCTCCTGTCCCGCGACGCCCGCGTCCGGATCGACGGGCTGAACTCGCACGATATCGTGCTCGAGATCGACCGGCGCGCCCGCGAGCGTCTCACCGACGACGACTTCGGAAAGCGCATGATCTATCTCGAGCTGCACAACCGCCTGGCGGAGCTCCTGCTCATGCGGGTCGACAAGATCACCATGGCCTCGTCGGTGGAGGCGCGCGTGCCGTTCCTGGATCACGCGCTGGTGGAGTTCACCATGCGCCTGCCGACCGACCTCAAGATCCGCGGCGGGCAGACGAAATACCTTTTGAAGAAAGCGATGACCGGGATCCTGCCGGACGAGATCATCCATCGCCCGAAGCAGGGGTTCGGCGCACCGGTCAAGGAGTGGCTGCGCGGCGAACTCTACGGCGAGGCCTTCTCGGCCGTGATGCACTCGCGGATGCGGGAGGAGAACCTCCTGGACTACGACCACGTGGAGCGTCTGTTCCTGGCCCATCGGGCCTCGGCGCGGGACCACTCGTGGCACCTCTGGACGCTGTACAACCTCAGTCGCTGGCACGACCACTGGATCGCGCGGGAGGCGGTGTGATGCCCTCCGACCTGAGCCGGGCGCTCACCGCTCCGATCGAGGCGGCGCGCGACCTGCGCCGGTGTGTCGGCCGCGTGGTGCGCCGCTTCCGCGACACGGCCCGCCTGTCCACGCCCTCGGAGAACGGTCTCCTGGGCGACCTGGGGGGCCGGTTCGGCACGTTCGAGGAATTCCTGGCGGCCGCCGCGCGCGACGGCGGACGCCTGCCGGTCGTCGATCTGCCGCGTCCGTACGCGGCCTCGTTCTTCGCGGGGAACGGGGAGAGGCGGGCTCGCATCCTCCGGGACGCCGACGCGGCACGGGCACACCGGTTCGCGCTTCTCGGCTCGGGCCCGAAAGACCTCGGGCCGCGCCTGCCCTGGCACGCCGATTTCAAGTCGGGACGGTCCTGGGACAAGCGCGCCTACTTCGAGGACCTGCGTGCCGGGCTGGAACAGAGCTTCGGACAGGGGGCCGACGTCAAGGTGCCGTGGGAGCTGTCGCGCTTCCAGCACCTGCCGCTCCTGGGCCAGGCGCTCTGGCTCTCGGGCGACAGGCGCTACTACGAGGAGTTCCGCGCCGAAGTGGTCGACTGGATCGCGGAGAACCGCCCGGGTCGGGGAGTCAACTGGACCTGCACCATGGACGTCGCCATCCGCGCCGTGAACTGGGTCTGGGCCTGGGCCTTCTTCCGCCCGGAGATCCTGGCGGACCGTCCGTTCGCGTCCCTGTTCCTGCGCTCGCTGTTCGTCCACGGACGGTTCATCGCCGCCAATCTCGAGAACGGGCATCCGGTCACGTCGAACCACTACTTCGCTGACCTGGTCGGGCTCCTGTTCCTCGGCACCCTGTTCCGCGGGGCCCCGGAGGCGGACGACTGGAAGGGCATGGCCGTGACGGAAATTGCGCGCGAGAACGAGCGGCAGACGCTGCCGGACGGGGTCGATTTCGAGGCCTCGACCGCTTATCACAGACTCATGACCGAGATGGCGCTGACGTCCCTGCTGCTCCTCGAGCGCGCCGGCTTCCGGCTGCCGGAGATGCGCGGGCGCGTGCGTCGCATGGTGGAGTACGTCGCGCACTACACCAAGCCGGACGGGCGGGCGCCGCAGATCGGCGACAACGACGACGGCCGGCTGCAGATTCTCGGGGACCACGACGCCGACCGGCGCGACCACCGGCATCTCCTGGCCGTGGCCGGGTGCGTCTTCGACGATGACGCCCTGTTCAGCCTGGCGGGGGAGCGCTGGGAAGATGCGTTCTGGCTCTTCGGGGAGGACTGCGCGCGCCGGCTCGAGAGGCGGAGCGGGGCTCCACGCGTGACCGTCACCGGGCGCCACTTCCCGTCGGCCGGCAGCGTCGTGCTGCGCCATGGCGACCTGTACGCGTTCGTCGACGCCGGGCCGGTCGGGCTGGAAGGGCAGGGGACGCACGCCCACAACGACACCCTGGCGGTCGAGATCCAGGCCTTCGGTCACGACCTGATCGTGGACCCGGGCACCGGCTCCTACACGCCGGATCTCCTCCTGCGGGACCGGTTCCGATCAACCTCGTTCCACAACACCGTGCGCGTCGACGGCGAGGAGATCAATCCGATCCCGAAGGCGCCCTTCGTGCTGCCGGGCGCGGACAGGCCCCGCGTGCTCCGGTTCGAGTCGCGCGCCGGGTTCGATCTGGTCGACGCCCTGCACCACGGGTACACCCGTCTCCCGGATCCGGTGGTGCACCGTCGCATCGTGCTCCTGAACAAGAGGACGCGCCGCTTCGTCATCGAGGATCGCCTGGAGGGCCGGGCGCGGCACCGCATCGAGTGGTTCTTCCACCTGGCGCCGCGCTTCAGTCCCGCGAACGCGCCGTCCGGGCCTCCGGAACGCTTCTTCGCGGACGACGTGGAACTCGAGATCGCACCGGTCGTCCTCCCCGAGGGGACGCGCGCCCATCTCGAGGAGGGGCTGTTCTCGGCCGGGTACGGGCGGGTGGAGCGGGCGCCCGTCGTGCGCTACGACTGGACCGGGGAGCTCCCGATCGTCGGCCGGTTCACCCTGGAGGCGCGCCGCGGTGACCGGCGCGGCCCCGAGGTATCGTCGTGAGGCAGGTCCTGCTGAAGCGGGGGAAGGCGGTCGTGGAGGAGGTCCCGGTCCCCTCCGCCGGGCCCGGCATGGTCCTGGTGAGGACGGCGTGGTCCGTCCTGAGCGCCGGCACGGAGCGGGCCGCGCTGCGGGCGGGCGAGGCGTCGACGATCCTGGAGCGCGCCACCGATCCGTCCACCTTCGCCAGGGCGATCGATCTGCTGCGTCGCGAGGGGCCCGCCGCCGTGTGGGACAAGGTGCGCGCGGCGGGGGAAGGGCAGGAGATCGCTCCCGGCTACTCGGCCAGCGGTATTGTGCAGGAGGCCGGACCGGGGATTCTCGATCTCGCGCCGGGAACCCGCCTGGCCTGCGCGGGGGCGGGTCGCGCCTCGCACGCCGAGTGGATCTGCGTGCCGCGCAACCTGGCGGTGAGCGTCCCCGAAGGCGTGCCGCTCGACGAAGCGGCGTTCACCACGCTGGGATCGATAGCACTGCAGGGGGTGCGGCGCTCGGGGATCCAGATCGGCGAGTGCGCCGTGGTCCTGGGGCTCGGGCTCATCGGTCTGCTGACCGCCCAGATCCTCCGGGCGGCCGGGGCGCGCGTCCTCGGGTTCGATCCCGATCCCGATCGCGCGGCGCGCGGCCGGTCGCTGGGGTTCGAGGCTTACGACTTCGGGGCACGCGACCCGAGGGACGAGGTGGCGCGGGTGAGCCGCGGTCTTCTCGCCGATGCCGTCCTGGTCTGCGCGCAATCGAGCGCCCCGGAAGCGGCCAACCTGGCGATGCGTCTGGCGAGGAGGAAGGGGCGGGTGGTGATCGTCGGGGACGTCCGCCTGGATCTGGATCGGTCCCTGATGTACGAGAAGGAGCTCGACCTGCTGATCAGCACGTCCTACGGTCCCGGCCGCTACGATCCGTCCTACGAGGACAAGGGGATCGACTACCCGGCGCCGTACGTCCGGTTCACGGTCAACCGCAACATGGTGGCCTTCCTCGACCTGGTGCGCGACGGCCGGGTGGCGGTGCGCCCGCTCATCGACCGCGTCTTTCCACTGCAGGAGGCGGCCGCCGCCTACGAGGAGATCGATCGGGACACTCCCGCCGGGCGGCCGATCGGCGTCCTTTTGCGCTATGCCGAGGCGACCGGCGCGGGAGGCGCCGGCGACGAGGCGGCCCGCGCCGGAGGAGAGGGCGCACCCCGGACCGCCGGCGCACAGGCGCCCGCGCCCCGGTCGTCCGGACCCGGGCGCGCCCCGGCCGCGTTCGATCCTCTTCCTGACGGAAGGTCCGAGGCCGGCGTCGGGATCTGCGGCGCCGCCGGCTTCGTGAAATCGATTCACCTGCCGCTCCTGAAACGGGCGCCGGGGGTCCGGCTGCGCGGCGACGCCACCGCGTCGCCGCTCAACGCGCGGGAGACGGCGCGCCGCTACGGCATGGCGCTCGCCTCGACCGACCTGGTGGAGAGTCTGCGGGACGACAAGATCGACCTGGTGCTGGTGGGGACGCGGCACCACCTGCATG
>JBGPED010000113.1:0-9694 GCA_041482595.1 Acidobacteriota bacterium | reverse complement strand
GGTGGGCCGGGGCGGGGGGGGGGTTTTGTGCTTGGTTGGGGGGTGCCTGGTCGCCCCCCCCCACCCGTCGGTGGGGCCCTCACCCCCCGGGGCCCCGACCCATGCTATTACTCGGACACGCTCCTGGGAGCCATCCGGCGGGCGCCGGAGGCCCGCTGCTGGCGGCGACACCCGAGGACAGTAACGTGCAGCGTTCCGCACGGCCCGGAGCCGGTCCCGTCGGTGTGCCCGGTGTCGCGCCCGCCGATCTGCGCGATCGCAGCGTGCCGCCGTCGCGCGACCCGGGCATGACGCGCGGAGTCACGCCTGTCCTGATCACGATGATGCGCCGGGCGCCGGACCGGACCCCCGCGGAGCTCGGGCTTGCGGGCCGCTCGCGGCGGATCGCCGAGCGCCACTTCCGCGGCGTGAGAATCGTGGCCACGGGGGGCTTCCACGCCCCCGTCGACATGTACGGCGTCGGATCGCACTTTCTGAGGGGTGAGCCGAATGACTACACGGCCGACGTCGTGCGGGTGCGGCTCCGGAGAACGGAGCGCAGGAGGAGCCGATGAAACGGCCCGTGCGGAGAGCGAAGAGGCGCCGCCTTGCGCCCGGAACGGTCGTGGTGATCCGGCCGTGGAGACGGGTCGCCGGGATCAGGATTCTCAGGCGCCTCGACGCGGCGGGGCCGGGGTTCCTGAGGCTCGAGCGCTTCCGGGCGAAGAATCTCTATCGCCACGGCGGCGCCTCGAGACCCTATCGCTTCGAGGTCCTGCACCGGCGCGGGGTGGACGCGGTGGCGATCCTGCCGTACTACTTCGATCGCCGCACGCGGCTCCTCATGGTGATCTGCAAGGTCGGGTTCAGGCCCGGCCTCTACGTCCGCCATCGGCTCCCGCTCCCGGAGCCCGAGCGTCGGAGGTACACGTCCGTCATCGAGGCCGTCGCCGGGAGCCTCGAGCCGGGGGACCGGGGTAAGAGCGGCATCACCGCCCGGGCGCGCGCGGAGCTCATCGAGGAGACGGGGCTGCGGCCAACCGCACGGCGCGCCCGCGACCTGGGCGCGGGATTCTTCCCCTCGCATGGCCAGTCGACGGAGAAAGTCCACCTGCGGGCCTTCCAGGTCGATCCGCGAAGGGCCCTCGATCCACCCGGGGACGGCTCGGTCAACGAGACCGACGCAGGGACGATTGCCATCGAGGCCCGGCGCATAGTCGATATGTGTCGCGCCGGCCTGATCGAAGACCCGAAGCTGGAAATCGGAGTGACCCGGCTTCTCCGCCTGCTGTCTCCAGGAAATCCCCGCCTGGACTGATCGATCGTTCGGATACGGACAACCCGTGCCCACTTTTGACGCATGGGATGTCACGCCATTGCCGGGCCGTCACTGCGGCTGACGACGCTCAAGCTTCTGGAAACAAAGAAGAACGTCTTATCGACGCGGATCCCCCGTCAAAACGCCGTACGGAGAGGACATTCCGACCCCCTGATCGCCCCGATCATAAATTCCTGAGAATCACACTAAGACAATGAGCATCAACAATTTGAACAGGCGGCAGCGGCTCGATTGAGGACACGGCTCGCCGGCGGCACAAGGATTGCTTAAGAACTCCACGTCGAACGTGTCAACGACCGAACTCATACAGGAATCGAAATGCTGAACGCAGCGAGTTTCCCCGGCAGCCGGTGCCCTAAACCTCAGTTCCCCTCGATCCCCTTTTCCTTTCCCACCTCGTTCGCAGATGGCAGAGAGCTCGGCGACACCGGCTGTCGGGGGCAGAACGGCATGGAGGCCCAAATTCTGGATTT
Organism: Acidobacteriota bacterium; assembly: GCA_041482595.1. Taxonomy (GTDB): domain Bacteria; phylum Acidobacteriota; class Polarisedimenticolia; order Gp22-AA2; family Gp22-AA2; genus Gp22-AA3. The sequence continues at coordinate 7,903 of JBGPED010000113.1, read as the reverse complement.
CGTCACCGAGCCGATGGACACAGGCGGCTCCGACAGGAGTTTTCGATGCTGAAGAGCGCGCCGAGACCGAGGACCTCCCATGAGTTCGATCCAGCCGGCGCTCTGGCCGCCGCGGGCGGAGGCGCCGTCCTGTGGGCGCGGCAGGGGACGATCGACATCGAGCGGGGTGATCTGTTCGGGGCGCTGCGGTGTTTCCAGCGCTCCCTGGAGACCGACATCGACTGTGTCGAGGCCTGGGTCGGTCTGTCCGAGGTCTTCGATCGGATGCGCGATCAGAAGCGAGCCGAAGCGTGTCTCGAGGTCGCCCGCCGGATCCGCTGCCGCGAAGTTCGGGAAGCCATCGCCTGAGGCGGCCCGCCCTCCCGTTTCTTGACAGCTTCGAAAGCCTCTGCTAGCATCACCCACCCGACACACCTTCCTTCTCATCCCATCTCCCAGAAGCGGGAGCGCAATGGCAGAGGCGAAGGGCTACCGCAACTTCATCGACGGCGAATGGGTGGAGTCCGCCGGCCGGGAAGTCTTCGAGGACAGGAACCCCGCGGACCGCAGCGAGGTGGTCGGCACCTTCCAGAGCTCCGCGTCGGCCGACGTCGAGAGCGCCGTCGAATCGGCGCGCCGCGCCATCCGCCGCTGGCGGCAGGTCCCGGCGCCGAAGCGGGCGGAGTACCTGTTCCGCATGGGAGAGATCCTCCTGAAGCGCAAGGAGGAGTATGCGCGCGAGATGACGCGGGAGATGGGCAAGCCGATCAAAGAGGCGCGCGGCGACGTGCAGGAGGCGATCGATGTCTGCTACCACATCGCCGGAGAAGGACGACGCCTCTTCGGCTACACCACCCCCTCCGAGCTGCCGAGCAGGTCCTGCTACTCCCTGCGCATGCCGATCGGCGCCTGCGGCCTGATCACCCCGTGGAATTTCCCGATCGCCATACCATCCTGGAAGCTGATCCCGGCGCTGGTCTGCGGCAACACGGTCGTGATCAAGCCGGCGAGCGAGTCTCCCTTGTCCTGCTATCACCTCGTCAAGGTCTGCCAGGAGGTCGGCATCCCGCGCGGTGTCGTGAACTACGTGACCGGCGGGGGAGAGTCGGTCGGCCTGCCGCTGACGCGCCACCCGGGGGTCTCGCTCATCTCCTTCACCGGGTCGTCCGAGACCGGCCGGCAGGTGAGCCTGGCGTGCGCCGAGACCTTCAAGCGCGTGTCGCTCGAGATGGGGGGCAAGAACGCCATGATCGTCATGGACGACGCGCGGCTCGACCTGGCGGTCGACGGCGCTCTGTGGGGCGCCTTCGCCACCACCGGCCAGCGCTGCACGGCCACGAGCCGGATCATCGTGCACAAGAAGGTCCACAAGGAGTTCGTCGACAGGCTGGTCGAGCGAGCCTCGGCCCTGAAGGTCGGGGACGGGCTCGACGAGGCGGTGGACCTGGGGCCTCTGATCAGCGAGGCGCAGCTCAAGAAGGTGATGGACTACGTCCAGATCGGGCGCGACGAAGGGGCGGACCCGGTGCTGGGCGGAGTGCGCCTGACGAAGAACGAGTACGGCCGGGGGTTCTTCTTCCCCCCGACGATCTTCACCGGCGTGACCCGCGGCATGCGCATCGCGAAGGAGGAGATCTTCGGTCCGGTCGTCTGTGTCCTGGCCGCCGACGGCCTGGACGACGCCCTCGAGATCCCCAACGACTCCCTGGAGGGTTCGTCGTCCGCGATCTACACTCAGGACGTGAACAGGGCCTTCGTGGCGGTGCGCGAGCTCGAGACCGGCATCACCTACGTCAACTCGTCGACCATCGGCGCCGAGACCCACCTGCCGTTCGGGGGGATGCGCCGCAGCGGCAACGGGCACCGCGAGGGCGCTGCGCACACGGCGATCGACATCTTCTCCGAGTGGAAGACCGTGTACGTGGACTACTCCGGCAAGCTTCAGAAGGCCCAGATCGACAACAACTGAGAGGCGGCGCAGCCGTCCCGCCGCGGCAGGCCGAGGCTCCGGGATGCAGGTCGGAGTTCCGAGGGAAATCAAGGACCACGAGTACCGGGTGAGCCTGGTCCCCGCGGGCGTGCGCGCCCTCGTCCAGGCCGGCCACGCGGTCCTGGTCCAGGACGGCGCGGGCGTGGGGAGCGGCATCGACAACGCCGCCTACCAGGCCGCCGGCGCCGTCATCGTCACCGACGCCGCCGCCGTCTTCCGTCGCGCCGATCTCATCCTCAAGGTCAAGGAGCCCCAGGAGGGGGAGATCGCGATGCTGCGCAAGGGCCAGGTCCTGTTCACCTACCTGCACCTGGCTCCGCAGCCGCGCCTGACGCGGGCGCTCCTCGACGCGGGGGTGACCGCCGTCGCGTACGAGACGATCACCGACGCCCACGGCGGCCTGCCGCTGTTGACGCCGATGAGCGAGGTGGCCGGCCGCATGTCGATCCAGGTCGGCGCCTTCTATCTCCAGAAGACGGTCGGAGGCCGGGGAATCATCCTGGGCGGCGTGCCGGGCGTGCCGCCGGGAGACGTCGTGATCCTCGGCGGCGGCACCGTCGGCATCAACGCGGCGATGATGGCGCTGGGGCTGGGTGCCCGCGTGTCGATCGTCGACCGCTCGCTGGAGCGCCTGCGCTACCTGGACGAGATCTTCCACGGGCAGGTCGTCACCATCTACTCGACGGGCGCCTACATCGCCGAGTCGGTGCGCCGCGCCGACCTTCTGATCGGCGCGGTGCTGATCCCGGGCGCCGCAGCACCCCGCCTGGTGAGCCGCGACATGGTCGGCACGATGAAGAAGGGCTCGGTGATCGTGGACGTGGCGGTGGACCAGGGCGGCTGCATCGAGACCACGCGGCCCACCACGCACTCGCAGCCGACCTACGACGTGGACGGAGTCACGCACTACTGCGTCGCCAACATGCCCGGGGCGGTGCCGCGGACCTCGACCTTCGCCCTCACCAACGCCACGCTGCCCTACGTGATGAAGATTGCCGACCACGGCTTCCGAGACGCCGCCCGAGAGGACGCCACCCTGCGGGCCGGTGTCAACACGCACGACGGCAAGGTCACGCACGAAGCCGTGGCGCGCTCGCAGGACCTGACGTACGTCCCGCTCGACCGCATTCTCTGACAGTCTGTCTCAGTCGTAGTGAATGGGAACGACCACGGCGGGGCGGCCGTCCACGCCAAAGTGCGTGGGCGTCTGGGTCACGGCGGCCGGCGAGGGCGAGGCCTCGAGCGTGTTCACGGCCTCCTTGCGGCTTGCGCGGTCGATGTCGAGCCTGACCTGGAGGTCCTGTCCTTCAAGGTGCACCAGCAGCTCCTTGCCGCCAGGCAAGAGCTCGACGTCGCCCTGACCCTCGCTCACCACGCGCACGAGGGCGTCGCCGTCGATGCTGAGCTCGAGACCGTCGGTGACCTCGAACTTCTGCAAATAATAAGGGAGAGAGATGCGGAAATGCTCCACGGCCGAGCACGCTTTGGCGGGCTCGGTCCCCTCCAGGAACGCCTCGAGGAAGGTCACCGGGCAGGCCGACTCGACCGTGGCGCGCAGGCCGGTGCGGCGGTCGATCGGCACGTAGACGATGTTGGCCGGTCGCGGGAAGGACTCCTCGGGCTTGCCCTTCAGCGCCTCCTTCATGAAGCCGATCCAGATCGGCAGGGCGGCGCGCGCCCCGGTCTCCCCCTCGCCGAGCGACTTCTTCTGGTCGAACCCGACCCAGACCCCGGCGACGACCGAGGGGCTGAAGCCGACGAACCACGCGTCCGCCAGGTCGTCGGTGGTGCCGGTCTTTCCGGCGACCGGGCGGTTCAGCTCGCGCGCGGCCTGCGCGCCGGTGCCGCTCTCGGTCACGCCCTCCAGCAGGTAAGTCATCAGGTACGCGATGTCCGCACGGAGCACCTCGATCACGTTCGGCTTGGCCTCCTCGCGCATCTTTCCATCGCGGTCGGCGACATAGCGGATGAAGTGGGGCTCGACGCGCACTCCCTGGTTCGGGAAGATCGAGTAGGCGGTGGTCAGGTCGATGAGCGACACCTCCATCGTGCCGAGCGCCATGGAAGGGTAGGGGCGCAGAGGGCTGGAGATTCCCATCTTGCGCGCCGTCTCGATGGTGCGCGTGTAACCAACCTGGTTCAGGAGCTTCACCGCCACGATGTTGCGCGATTCCTCCATCGCCTCGCGCAGCGTCGTCACACCGTAGTACTTGCGGTAGTAGTTGGAGGGCTGGTATTCGTCGCCCGTGGCCGGGTCCTGGAAGACCGTCGCCTCGTCGAAGATCGTGTCCGCCAGGGTCTGGCCGGAGTCGAGCGCCGTCGTGTACACGAACGGTTTGAAGGCCGATCCGGCCTGCCGGTACGACTGCATCGATCGATCGAACTCGCTGCGGTTGAAATCGTACCCGCCCACCAGCGCCTTGATCTCGCCGGTCGACGGGTCGATGGCGAGGAGCGCCCCCTCGACCAGCGGTTCCTGGTCGAGCTTGACCCTGATCTCCTTCTTCGGCTCGTCGATCGCCAGGACCAGGAACGGCGCGACGTCGCCGACCTTCAGGACCTGGTTCGGGATCGTCTTCTGGGTCCAGTCGATCCCTTCCGGTCCGAAGTGGGCGGTGTAGTCGCCCAGCCGGACGGTCGCCGTCTTGCGCGTCACCTCCGTGACCACGCCTCCCCGAAGCTTGCCCACGACGGGTGACTTGCCCCAGGAGGGGTGGATGAAGGTCGCGAGGTCGCCGCCGTCCTTCAGGACGTTCATCTTGATCGGGCGGAACCCCTGCCGCTTGTCGAGCGTCCGCAGCCCCTCGAAGACCGCCTGGTTGGCCGCCTTCTGCATGGCGGGGTCGAGCGTCGTGTGGACCTCGAGCCCCTCCTGGTACAGCGTCACCTCGCCGTACTTCGAATCGAGGTAGCGCCTGACCTCCTCGACGAAGTAGGGCGCGATGTTCTCCTCTTCCGGCAGCTTGACCACCGCCACCGGCGTCGCGATCGCCTGGTCCGCGATGTCGCGCCCGATCTTGTTCTCTTCGACCATGCGGTTGAGGACGTGGTCGCGGCGCACGCGCGCCTTGTCGGGGGCCCGGAACGGGGAGAAGGTCTCGGGGCGCTGCACCAGCCCGGCGAGAAGTGCTGTCTCCGGCAGCGACATCCTCTTCGCCGGCTTGCCGAAGTAGTATTCCGCCGCGGCCTCGATTCCGTAGCGGCCGTGCCCCATGTACACCTGGTTGCAGTAGAAGCCGAGGATTTCCTGCTTGGTGAACGCCTTCTCGATCTGCACCGCCAGGACCATCTCCTGGAGCTTGCGGCGGATCGTCTTCTCGGGCTTCAGGAACAGCGAGCGCGCCAGCTGCTGCGTGATGGTGCTGCCGCCCTGCGCCTTCCGGAGGTGGGTGATGTCCGTTATGATGGCCCGCGCGATGCCCCACGGGTCGATGCCGACGTGCTCGTAGAAATGCGAGTCCTCGGTCGCGACCAGGGCGTCGAGGAACTCCCTGGGAATCTGGTCGAGCCCGACGACGATGCGCTTCTCGGCGCCGAACTGGAACAGCACCTGCCCGTCGGCGCTGTAGATGGTGGTCACGACGGGCGGCTTCCAGTCCTGCAGGCCCTTGACCTCAGGAATGTCGAAGGTCAGGAGATAACCCAGGACCGAGCCTGACCCGGCGGCAAGCAACAGCGCACCGAGGGCCAGCAGGAGGATGTTCTTGGGTTTCCGCCAGAACGGGACCTTGGGTGGAGAACCGGCCGGCGGGACGGCGGACGGGCCGCCAGCACCCGCGGCTGGCGAGGCAGGAGTCGGGACGGCTCGATTCTCTGTGGTCAAAGGCCCTCCCGCCGCCGGCAGGGCGGCCTAAGTGATTATACAGGAGAAGGTTCCGGCCTTCCCCCTCTCCATCGTCATCCCGGCGCTCAACGAGGCGCCGGCCCTCGAAGGTGTCCTCGCCAGCCTGGAGAATCAGGGGGTGGACCCGCCCTTCGAGGTGCTCCTGGTGGATGGGGGGAGCACCGACTCGACCATCGCCCGGTTCCAGGAGCTGACACGCGCCTGGCCGTCGCCTGGCCCTATCGCCCGGTGGATCACCTGCCCGCGGCCGGGCCGGGCGACCCAGATGAATATGGGGGCGGCGGCGGCCGGCGGCAAGGCGCTCCTCTTCCTGCATGCCGACACGCGCCTGCCGTGGGGCGCAACGCGCGCCGTCGTCCGGGCGCTGAGCGATCCGGCCGTGGCCGGAGGGGGATTCCGGCATTCATTCGACTCACGAGGGGCGCTGCTGCGGCTGATCTCGATCTGGGCGACCGCGCGCTCGCGCCTGACCGGGGTCCACCTCGGCGATCAGGCGGTGTTCGTCGGCCGCGCGACGTTCGAAGCGGTCGGCGGTTTCCCGGAGGTCCCGTTGTTCGAAGATCTCTATCTCGCGCGGCGGCTCAAGACGGCGGGTCGAATCGTGACCCTGCCGCTGTCAATCCAGACATCGGCGCGGCGTCTTCTCGCCGGCGGCGTCCTGCGCACCGGTCTGCGGTTCGCCTGGCTGAGGATTCGATTGGGATTGGGCGCCGACGTCGCAAGACTCCGAACGTCCTACCCGGACGTGCGCTGATGTCGCGATCAGGATCCACTGCGTCGTGGCAGGCGATGCCGAGCGGCCCCGGGTGGAGAGGCTTTCAGTGCGCCCGCCATCGCCCACCAGCTATCAGGGTCGACGACATGCTGTGGGGGCCGGAGACGGGGGGCGCCCACTGATGAGTCGGAACGGTTGGAGGCCGCTTCGTCGCGACGGGACTCACGGCTGAGCGTCGATAGCCGGCCAGAAATTTTCGTCTTTGCGGAAGTGAAGATACCGGAAGCTCGTCCCTTCCACGAGGACGCGCACTCGATCGATCAGGTGGGAGTGCCGCGGCATCTGATCGACCACGAAGGGGAGATTGCCGAGGAGATCGGCGAAGCACCCTCCGTCGTCCGGGCGGACCTGCGTGCGCGTGTCCTTCCGCAGCCGGTAGAAGCCGGCGACCGGGAAGGTGCCGACCACCGGCGTGCCGCGCGTGTAGGTTCCCCGGAATGGACCGCCTGCCACGACCAGTCCTTCGGGCCTTCTCAGGACCAGCGTCAGGTCGTCGCTGATGACGTCCCCTTCGATGCTCATGGCCGCGAGGGTCGACTTGCCGGCTCCGGACGGTCCGTAGAAGAGATAACCGCATCCGGCGCGGACGATGCCGGCGCCATGCAGGAGGAAGCCGCCGGCCTCGATGGCGAGCCAGGCGACGGAGCTTCTGAGAAAGTTCTCCATGGCGCGCGGTGCCGGATCGAGATCACCCGAGGCGAGGGCCAGAACCGCCTCGCGCCGGGCCACGTCGATCCAGGAGGCCAGCCGGTAGGAGACCGTTCGGAACACACCGTCGTTGAGGGCGGTGTACATCCGGTAGGATTCCGGTCCCTTCGTGAAGCCCGGGGGGACGAAGTACTCGATCGGCGCCGCATACACCCGCACCGTGAGCGGCCGCCCGGCACCGGTCGGCCGGCCGCTATACGGCGCGTAGACCACCGACATGCGCTCGGCCAGCTCCCCGGGCAGCCCTTCAAACTCGACGGCGATACCGGAGATGTCGACGCGTGCCGCCCCGGCGCCGGCGGGCCGCGTCCAGGCGCGGAATGCCTCGAGAGCCGGCGGCAAGAGGGGGGTGGGTTCGACCACTGCCTTCCTCCGGAAAGCGTTATCCTATCACCCGGTTCGGGCGGCGCGGGCGGGTGCGCCGCCCGGGAGGGCCGAAGTGCCGGGACTGTTCAAGCTCACGACCGAGTTCCAGCCTAAGGGGGACCAGCCGGAGGCGATCCGGAAGCTGGCGCGGGGTCTCGACGCCGGGAAGAAGCACCAGGTGCTTCTTGGAGTGACCGGCAGCGGCAAGACCTTCACGATGGCGAAGGTCATCGAGACGATC
>JBGPED010000112.1:0-9781 GCA_041482595.1 Acidobacteriota bacterium | reverse complement strand
TTCGTCTCGACCGAGAACTCGTTCCACGGCAAATCGATGGGGAGCCTGTCGGTCACCGGCCGGGCGGTGTTCCGCGAGCCGTTCCAGCCGCTGCTCCAGGACGTCACCTTCGTGCCCTACGGCGACGCCTCCGCCATCGAGAAGGCGATCGGGAGGGACACCGCCGCGGTCATCCTCGAGCCGGTGCAGGGGGAGGGGGGCGTCATCAGTCCCCCCGACGACTACTGGCCGCGCGTGCGGGAGACCTGCTCGAAGCACGACGTCCTGCTCATCGCGGACGAGGTGCAGACCGGGCTGGGGCGCACCGGCGCCCTGTTCGGGGTGAATCATTGGAGCGTGGTGCCGGACATCATGTGCCTCGCGAAGGCGCTGTCGGGAGGGGTCATCCCCTGCGGCGCGTTCACGACCACGGACGAGATCTACGCCTCGTTCCATCCCAACCCCATGTGGCACTCCTCCACCTTCGGCAACAACCCGCTGGCGGCCACGGCGGCCTCCAAGGCGATCGAGATCACGGTGCGCGACCGCCTGAGCGAGCGCGCCGCCCGCCTCGGGGCGGAGCTCCTCGAGCGCCTCCGGTCCCTGCAGCGCAAGCACCCGAAGGCGATCGAAGAAGTCCGCGGCAAGGGGCTGCTCATCGGCATGGAGATGCGCGACGAGGCGCTCGGCGCCGCCGTCGCCGAGAAGCTCTACGAGAAACGGGTGCTCGTCGCCTACGCCCTGAACCGGCCGCGGGTCGTCAGGGTCGAGCCCCCTCTCAACATCCCGGAGCCCCTCCTCGACCGCCTGGTCGAGTCGCTGGACGAGGCGCTTTCGACTCTGCGGCTCTGAACCGTCGAATCCCCGCACTCACCGCACCGGCCGCAGGCCGGGGGGAGTTATAATCCGTCGCTCGTTCCCCGCGGGGGACGCGCTGGGGCGCTCGATGCAACGCATGTGGGACCACCTCAAGAAGGAATCCGAGGTATGACCAAGCACATCGTCCTGAAGACCGCGATCCCGGGCCCGAACTCGCAGGAGCTGCTGCGCGCGCGGCAGGCCGCGGTGCCGCGCGGCCCCTACAACATCACGCCGATCTTCATCGCCCGGGGGGAAGGGGCGATGCTCGAGGACGTCGACGGCAACCGCTACATCGACTTCGCCGGCGGCATCGGCGTGCTCAACACCGGCCACGCCCCGAAGAGCGTGGTGAAGGCGATCACGCAGCAGGCGGAGAAATCGATCCACTCCTGCTTCCACGTCACCATGAACGAGCCGTACGTCAGGCTCGCCGAGACGATGAACCGGATCACCCCGGGGTCCCACGCGAAGAAGACCTTCTTCGCCAACTCCGGCGCGGAAGGGATCGAGAACGCCGTCAAGGTGGCGCGCAACTTCACGCGCCGGCCGGGGATCATCTGCTTCGAGGACGCCTTTCACGGGCGGACGCTCCTGGCGATGTCCCTGACCAGCAAGGTCCACCCCTACAAGGATCACTTCGGTCCGTACGCGGGGGAGATCCACCGGATGCCCTTCTCCTACTGCTACCGCTGCCCGTGGGGGAAGCGCTACCCGGGGTGCAACATCGAGTGCGGCACCTTCCTGGAAGACTTCTTCAAGCGTTACGTCGATCCGTCGACGGTGGCGGCCCTGGTGGTCGAGCCGGTGATGGGGGAGGGGGGCTTCATCATGCCGCCCCAGGAGTACTACCCGATCCTGACCGCCATCTGCCGCAAGTACAACATCCTGGTGATCGCCGACGAGGTGCAGACCGGCTTCGGGCGCACCGGGAAGATGTGGGCCTGCGAGCACTGGGGGATCGAGCCGGACATCCTGATCGCCTCCAAGTCGATCGCCGCCGGCCTGCCGTTGTCCTCGATCACCGGCCGCTCCGAGATCATGGACGCGCCGATGGAGGGGAGCCTGGGGGGCACCTTCGGTGGGAACCCGGTGGCGTGCGCCGCAGCGCTGGCTGCGATCGAGATCATCGAGAAGCAGAACCTCGCCGAGCGCTCGGCGAAGATCGGCGAGAAGGTGCGCGACCGGTTCGAGGCGTTGTGGAAGAAGTGCCCCGCCGTCGGCAACGTGCGCGGCGTCGGCGCGATGCGGGCGATCGAGTTCGTCAAGGACCGCGCCACCAAGGAGCCGGCCAAGGATCTGGTGAACCGCATCGTGCGGCTGTGCTACGAGCGCGGTCTCATCGTCATCGGGGCGGGGACCTACGGCAACGTCATCCGGACGCTGATGCCCCTGGTGATCACCGAGGAGCAGCTCGAGGAGGGGCTCGACGTCCTGGAGGGGGCCATCGTGGAGGCGGCACAGTCGCTGCAGCCCGCCCCAATCGAGACCCGGACGCCGTCCCCGATCGCCCCCCGCCCCGGCGGCGAGGGGATCACCGGGGTCGTCTGAGAGGAGAGGCGGCATGCTCCTGGAAGGGAAGAAGGGTCTCGTCGTCGGCGTCGCCAATAAGCGCAGCATCGCCTGGAGCATCGCCGAGGCGCTGCACCGCGAGGGGATGCGCCTGGCGTTCAACTACCAGGGGGAGCGGCTGGAGGAGAACGTGCGCTCCCTCGCCTCGTCGCTCGAGGGGTCGATCGTCCACCCGTGCGACGTCACCAGGGACGACGAGATCGACGGCCTGTTCGCGAAGGTGAAGCAGGAGTTCGGCCGGCTCGACGTCCTGGTGCACTGCGTCGCCTTCGCCCGCAAGGAGGATCTCGACGGCGAGTTCCTGGCCACCTCGCGCGACGGCTTCAAGATGGCGCTCGACATCAGCGCCTTCTCCCTGGTGGCCCTGGCGCAGCGCGCCTCCGGCCTCATGGACGGGGGCGGCAGCATCCTCGCCCTGACCTACCTCGGATCCGAGGCGGTCGTGCCGGGGTACAACGTCATGGGTGTCGCCAAGGCGGCCCTCGAGTCGAGCATCCGCTACCTGGCGCACGACCTCGGCAGGAAGAACATCCGCGTCAATGGCATTTCCTCCGGACCGATCAGCACCCTCGCGGCGCGCGGCGTCCCGGGGTTCACGAAGATGCTTTCGATCGTGCGCGAGCGATCGCCTATGCCGCGCAACACCGAGCCGGCCGAGGTGGGGGACGCGGCGCTGTTCCTCTGCTCCCACCTCTCGCGCGGTATCACCGGCGAGGTGATCTTCGTGGACAACGGCTACCACATCATGGGAATGTAGGCGGAGGATCGCCGACGGACGCCGCCGCACCCGCCCTCGCCTGCGTGTCCCTGGCCAAGACCTACCGCGCGCCGTTCGCGCGCGGCGGGGTCGTGGCGCTGCGCGGGCTCGATCTCACAGTACCGCGCGGCCGGACGTTCGGTCTGCTGGGACCGAACGGCGCCGGCAAGACCACCCTCGTCAAGCTGCTCCTGGCGATCGCCTTTCCGACCTCGGGCAAGGCCACCGTCCTCGGGCGCCCGCCCGGCGACGTGCGGGCGAAGGAGCGCATCGGCTACCTGCCCGAGAACCACCGCTACCCGGCCCACCTGACGGGGGAGCAGCTCCTGCACCACTTCGGCCGCCTGTCCGGCCTCAGGAGCAAGGAGCGCTCGCAGCGCGTCACAACACTCCTGCGCCGCGTGCGCATGGAGGAGTGGCGCGGCGTGCGCGTGCACAAGTACTCCAAGGGGATGGTGCAGCGGCTGGGCATGGCCCAGGCGATCCTCAACGAGCCGGACCTCCTGATCCTGGACGAGCCGACCGACGGGGTCGACCCGATCGGGCGGCGCGAGATCCGCGACCTCCTGCTGGAGCAGCGGGAGAGGGGTGCGACGATCTTCCTGAACTCGCACCTCCTGTCGGAAGTGGAGCGGCTGTGCGACCGGGTGGCGATCCTGAATGAGGGGGTCCTCCTGCGCGAGGGACTGGTCTCGGACCTGACCCGCCCCAGGAGCGCCTGGCAGATCGATCTGCGTCCCGCGGCTCCGGGAGTCCTCGAGACCGTCCTGTCCCTCGTCCCCGGTCTGAAGCCGGTCGGAGCGCACCTGGAACTTTCGGGGGACGTCCCGGCGTTGAGTCGTGCGATCGACGAGCTGCGGGGAAAGGGCATCGAGATCACTTCCGTCCTGCCCCGCCGGGACAGCCTGGAGGACGTGTTCATCCGGGTCCTCGAGGAAGGGGAGCCGCAGTGAAGTTCGCCGCGATTCTTCTCGACACCGGGCGCGAGCTCCTGTATCGCCGGACCATCATCGTCTACTTCGGCATCGTGACGCTCGTCCTGCTGTTCTTCACCCTGGCGCTCAGGACCGACGTCGCGGACGGGGTCATCGCCTCGCTGTCGGTGGCGGGGATGCAGGGGAGCGCGTCGCAGCACGGCTTCCGGCTGGGGGACGACGCGGCGGAGACGGGGATGGGGGGCCTGACGGCGGAGGCGTTCGTGCGCTACGTGCAGCTCGGCGTGGCGTTCTTCCTGTTCCCGCTCGCCATCCTGATGTCGGTCTTCGCCACGGCGAGTCTCGTGCCGCGCATGCTCGAGAAGGGGGCGATCGATCTGCTGCTGTCGAAGCCGATCACGCGCCCGGCGCTGCTCCTGTCGCGCTACGCCGGCGGACTGCTGACCGCATCGCTCAATCTCCTCTATCTCACCTTTGGCCTGGCGGCCATCCTGGCGCTCAAGACCGGGGTCTGGAACGGCGGCTTCGTCCTGTCCGGTCTCCTGATGTCGTTGTTCTTCGCGTGCCTTCTCGCCATCATGGTGCTGATCGGGGTTCTCATGAGGTCCACCACCGTGTCGATCATGATCACGGCGGTCCTGTTCTTCGTGAGCCTTCTCGTCCGCCTGCCCCACGCCAACCGCGACTGGCCATTGCTGATCACGTCGCGCGCGGCGCGTTTTCTGGCGCAGGCGACGGTGGAGACGCTGTACCATGCCCTGCCGCAGAGCTACGACTTCGTCCAATCGACGGTGGCCCTGATCAGGCACGAGGGGGGCGTCGCGTGGGGCGCCGTGCTCGGCTCGGCCGCGTCGGGTGTTGTGGCGCTCGCCGCCGCGGTCGTCTACTTTTCGCGCAAGGACTATTGAGGGGCGTCCGCGCGGCTTCGCCCGCGCCGGCCCCGGAGGAACGGATGATGAGAATGAAACTTCGCGCGGCCCTGGCGACAGCACTCGCACTCCTGGCGGCGGCGCCTGCCTGCTCCGGCCGGAAGGGGGCCGCAGGCCTCGTGCGATCGAGCGCACTCGGGACCTATCCGCGGGAGTCCGCCGCCCTCCTGGTCATGGAGGTCAAGAAGATCCGGATGCTCCACCCCGACACCCCCTGGCTGAAGAACATGGCCGCCCTCTCCGGCCGCGAGGGGGGCGCCGTCGCGGAGATCATGCATCGTCTGGGCCCCGACGTTCTGGCGCGCCTCGACCGGCTGAGCCTGGCGGTCGTGCCCCGGCCCGATCACACCATCGCGTACGCTGTGCTTGCGGAAGGCACGTTCGACGGCGCCAAGGTGCGGGAGGCCCTGGGAGGGGACAATCTCCTGACCATGGTCGAGGTCAGCAAGATGGACTTCAGCGTGGTGGTCCTCAAGGACGGCAGCGTCGCGCTGGGGCCGAAGAGCGTGCTCGAGACGATGCTCGCGAACGACGCGTCCCGCGGACACGGCCTCGACGAGAGCCCGGCGATCCTGACGCCCCTGGAGGACGTGCGGCAGGAGGCGCAATTCTGGGGGGCGCTCGATTGCAGGAGCCTGCAGCGGCTGTTCAAGGAGGCTCCCGGCCCGACCGATCTGTCAGGTCTGACGCTCAACGCAGCACCGGTTCAGTCCCTGGTGTCGATCGCCTTCCGCGGCATGGTCGGAGACACGTTGGACATCGTCCTCTTCGGCCGGGCGGACGCCGAAGCGAACGCCAGAACACTCGCCGACGCCGCCCGAGGGCTGGTGGCCCTCGGCCGGGTCGGCGCCTCACGGGACGAGGCCAGGGAATGGCTCGAGCTTCTCGACGGCATCCATATCAGCCAGAGCGGCCCGGGCGTCGTCCTGCGCGCCTCGATCCCGGCGAAGACTATGGAATCGTTCGTCGCGCCGATGATAGCGAGCCGGCCGACCGCAAGAGAGGCTCAGGCTCCCGCGCCCGCAGCCGGGGCATCTCCGGGACCGCAGCAGCCGGCGGGACGGCCGGATGTGGTGGCGCCTGCGGCACCGGGTCCGGCCGCGCCGCAGGCGAAGGCCGCTCCCCGGAAGCCGGTCGAGTCGTCCCGAAAGGCGGCGCCACCGGCCGGGTCTGCGCCGCCAGCGGACAGCCCCAGCAGGCCGGCCCCTGAACCGCAGGACACGCGAACGCCATCGGACGGCGCCCCCTGAGATAGGGCCGCGCCGAGCTGAAGCGCCGCAGCGCCGCGAGGACCCTGAACTCCGGCAGACCGTTCGGAGCGGCCTCGCACGGCTCTTCGAGCGGGCAGGTCTCGGACATCAGGTCAATACCCCGCACGTCATCGAGGGAGTGCACGAACGACCGGAAGCGGGACCCCCCTCCTGGCACCCAACCGCTACCGTCACCTTCCCTGCGCATGACTCCTGTCCTTTCCGACAACCTCCGGAGGCTGTCCACCCTTCGTCCTTGCGCTTCTCTAAGGCAAGCGATGTGCCAGCCCGCCCCCGATCGCGGACGGCTCCGGATCGATCGCCGGAAACCATTGAGGCACGCGTGTTTGATGGGATCAGCCGGCCCGGAGCGCGGGGCGGGAGAGCAAAAAATCCCCGCCCGTCCACTATCCGATCGGATAGAAGGGCTATCCGATTGGGTATAATTTGCGAACACATGGAACCGAAACTCGCGGCCGTGGCGGGGCCCCGGCAAGGCACGGTCATCTCCCTGGGTGCTGTGCGCACGAGCGTCGGGCGCGACGCCACGAACGAGCTCTGCCTGGAGAGCATGTGGGTGTCTCGCCGGCACTGCGTCATCGAGAGGCGGGGGGCGGGTGTGACGATCACCGACCTGGGAAGCCACAACGGGACGTTCGTGAACGGCGTGCCGGTGAAGCAACGCACGCTCCTGCACGGCGATCAGGTCCGCATCGGCGACTCCATCTTCCTCGTCCTCCTGCTCGAGAGCGAGCCTGTGCCCGCGGGCACCCCGGTGGAGCTCAAGGAGCAGGGGATGGTCGCGGGGGCCACGTTCGAGCTGTCGAGAGCCGCCTCCTCGCCGGCCGCCGCGGCGTCGCCGCCCCCGGCGGGGCGGGCGGAGCGGGACCTGTCGGTGCTGCTGCGCATCAGCACCGCGATCAACTCGATCCAGGGCGTCGAGGCGCTCGAGCGCGCGCTCCTGGAGTCGATCTTCGAGGTCGTCCCGGCCGAGCGCGGCGCCCTCCTCCTGGCCGGCAGGGAGTCGGACGAGATCGCCTCGACCTTCGGCCTGGAGAAGAACGCGGGTCCGGGCCCCGGGATCAAGGTCAGCCGGACCATCGTGCTGCGCGTCCTGCGCGAGCGCGTGTCGATCCTGTGCAACGACGTGCGCGACAGCGACGACTTCGGGGCGTCCCAGAGCCTCCTCGGCGCGGACGTCCACTCGGTCCTGGCCGTCCCGCTGTCGTTCGGCGACCGCCTGCTCGGTGTTGTGTACCTCGACTCGAGCCGGCCGAAGGTCCGTTTCGACGAGGGCCACCTGGAGCTCCTGACCGCGGTCGCGGGCATCGCCTCGGTGGCGCTCGAGAACGCGCGGCAGATCGAGTGGCTCGAGGGCGAGAACCGGCGCCTGCGGCAGGACGCGGAGCTGTCGCACAGCATGGTGGGGGAGAGCCCCGCCATGGACGCCGTGCTCGGATTCGTGGCGAAGGTCGCGCCCACCGACTCGACGGTCCTGATCACCGGCGAGAGCGGCACCGGCAAGGAGCTGGTCGCCCGCGCCCTCCACCAGAACAGCCCGCGCGCCGCCCGGCCCTTCGTCGCCATCAACTGCGCGGCCCTGGCGGAGACGCTCCTGGAGAGCGAGATGTTCGGCCACGAGCGCGGGGCGTTCACCGGGGCGGTCGTGCAGAAGAAGGGGAAGATCGAGGTCGCCGACGGCGGGACCCTGTTCCTCGACGAGGTGGGGGAGATGGCCCCGCCGCTGCAGGCGAAGCTCCTGCGCGTCCTGCAGGAGCACGTCTTCGAACGGGTCGGCGGGACCCGGCCGATCAAGGTGGACGTGCGTCTCATTACCGCGACCAACCGCGACCTCAAAGAAATGACCAGGACGGGCGGGTTTCGCGAGGACCTGTTCTACCGCATCAACGTCGTGGCGCTCGTGGTGCCGCCCCTGCGTGAGCGCCGGGAGGACATCCCGCTCCTGGCGCGCTACTTCGCGTTGAAGTACGGCGAGCGCTGCAACCGCAGGGTCGCCGGGATCTCGACCGGGGCGCTCGACTGCCTGATGAGCTACGAGTGGCCCGGGAACGTGCGGGAGCTTGCGAACGCCGTCGAGCGCGCCGTGGTCCTGGGATCAGGCGAGGTGATCCGCCCGGAAGACCTGCCCGAGAGCGTTCTGGAGGCCGAGCCGCGCGGGGGGCCGTCTCTCACCCGGTACCACGAGGCCCTCAAGGAGACCAAGAAGCAGCTCATCGTGAAGGCGTTCAAGGAGGCGGGCGGCAACTACGCGGAGACCGCACGGCTCCTGGACGTGCATCCCAACTACCTGCACCGCCTCATCCGGAACATGGACCTGAAGGGACTGCTCAGGAAGTAGCCGGGTCGCGGCTTCTCTGGAACGCTTCCAGCAGGACCATCAGGCGCTCGGCCTCCACGACGAAACGATCGATGGCCTGCCGAGCGGCCTCGTCCTCCGGCCGGAGCTTCGCGATGCTGCGGCTGAGGGCGTGGATGGTCGTGACCGGCTGCGCGAGATCGTGCACCAGGTCGCGGTAGCGGCGGTAGAAGACCAGACGGCGCAGGAAGGCGAGTGTCGCCAGGATCTCCCCCGGCTGCGGAGGCCGCGAGAGCGAGGCGAAGGCGTCCTCGTGCCAGCCAAAAGGAACGGCGGGGGAGGGGCCGCTGCCGAGCACAAGGAGGGGGAACGAGGCGGGGCCGGTGGACGGCGCCAGGAGCTCGAGGACCTTCGCGTACTGTTCGGGCGGCAGGTCGCGGTCCAGGATCAGCGCGTCGAACTGCCCGCCCCCCGGGGCCAGGAGCCCGGCCCCGTCCCGGCCATCCGCGACCAGGACGGCGTAACCCGCGCGCCGGAGCAGCGCCGCGAGAGGCTCGCCGATGTCGTCGTCCTCGGAAAGGACCAGGACGCGCGCCTCTGGCGCCACGACCGTCTCAGTCCTCGGGGCCCTGCCAGTCGCAGCCGCCTCCCCGCGCCCGCCCGGCCGAAGCACCCTTCGCGGCGGGCACGGCACCGGCCCTGGCCGCCCGCCCGGCCCCGTCCGGCGCGAGATCGATGAGATCGATCCCGAGCCGCCTGGCGACCTCGAGGCTCTTCCGATCGCGGTAGAACTCGCCGTAGTAGATCGTCGTGATGCCGGCGTTGGCGATCAGCTTGAAGCAGCTCCAGCAGGGGCTGGCGGTGGTGTAGAGTTCGGCGCCCTCGATCATCACGCCGTTCTTCGCGGCCTGCAGGATGGCGTTCGCCTCCGCGTGGATGGTGGCGACGCAGTGGCCGCCCTCGAGGTCGTGGCCGACGTCGTCGCAGTGGGGCATGCTGCGGATCGATCCGTTGTAGCCCGTGGACAGGATCGTCTTGTCGCGCACGATCACCGCCCCCACGTGCTTGCGGTCGCAGGTCGAGCGACTCGCCACCTGGCGGGCGATGTTCATGAAATAGGTGTGCCAGTCGACCCGGCGTTCCGTCTTGCGGGCCGCGACCTTCGCTTCAGCGCGTCTCAATCG
>JBGPED010000111.1:0-9796 GCA_041482595.1 Acidobacteriota bacterium | reverse complement strand
GCCGCGCCGCCGGAGGCGCAGGCCGCCTCGATCTTGAGCGCCTCGATCGGCAGGAGACCGGCCGCGTCGGCGACGTGCGTGGCGAGGTTCTCCTGCCCGGCCAGCTCGCCCGACAGCATATTCCCCACGAACAGCGCGTCCACCCGCTCGACCCCCGCGTCCTGGCGCGCCGAGGCGATCGCCTCGACCGCGAGGTCCCCCAGGGATCGGTCCCAGTGCTCCCCGACCGCCGTCTGGCCCACGCCGATGATCGCGACGTCTCTCATCACAGCATCCTTATCGCGCGCGACATTCTGAGATATTCCACGTAGTCCTCGATCGGCCGGCGCCGCGCCAGGTAATCGCCCACCGCGGGGGCCGCGGCGCGTGCGCTCTCCAGGCGTGCGGTCGCCTGGAGAGAGAACGCGTCGCTCCCCGCCCCCGACCCGTACGAGCAGAAGAAGATCCGGTCTCCCGCGCTGGCCACGTCCAGGATCGCCGCCAGGCCGAGGAGCGACGCGCCCGAGTAGGTGTTGCCGATGTGGTCCACGACCGTCCCGGCCGCGATCTGCGCCTCGCCGAAGCCGAGCTCCGCGGCGACCCTGCGCACGAATTTCGGATTCGGCTGGTGGAAGACCGCCCAGCGGTAGTCGGACGGCTTCCGCCCCAAATCCGCGAGCAGCGCGCGCGACGCCTCGAGCGAGTGCGTGAAGTAGGACGGCTCCCCCGTGAAGCGGTGTCCGTGCTCGGGGTAGTGCATGTGCTGGCGCCGGAAGAAGTCGGGCGTGTCGGTGACGTACGAGCGGGACGCCTCGACCGCGGCCAGCGCCCCGTCCGCCGGACCGAACAGAAAGGCCGCGCCGCCGGCCGCCGCGGTGAACTCCAGGTGGTCCCCGGGTTTGCTCTGGGCCGCATCCATGCCGATCGCCAGGGCGTAGTCGGCCATGCCGGACCCGACGTAGGCGCAGGCGGCCTGCATCGCCTCCGAGCCGGCCTTGCAGGCGAACTCGAGATCGGCCGCGCTGACCCAGGGTGTCGCCCCAATCGCCTCCGCCACGATGGTGCTCGAGGGCTTCACGGCGTACGGCTTGGACTCCGTCCCCACCCAGACCGCCCGGATCGCCGAGGGAGCGACGCGCGAGCGCGCCAGCGCCCCGCGCGCCGCCTCGATCGCCATCGTCACCGTATCCTCGTCGGCGGACGGGACCGACTTCTCGCGCACGGGCAGGCGGGCGTCCTCCGACTTGCCCCAGGCCGAGGCGATGGTCGCCGCGGCGATGCGCGGCCGCGGGATGTAGGCGCCGTAACCGGCGACGCCGACCGCGCGCGCCGTCTTCATCGGGTGTTTTCGGCCGGCTTCAGGACGCCGTTGAGGAACAGGTCCGCAAGCGTCTCGGCCAGGGCATTCTCGTCCAGCCGGCAGCCGGGGCGGTACCACTGGTAGATCCAGTTGATCATGCCGAGCATCGCGAAGGTCGCGACCGAGGGATCGATGTGGCGCGCGGCGCCGCTCTTGACCAGCTCCCGGAACGTTTTCTCGAGGAACTTCACGTAGCGCTTCTTGCGGGCGTTGATCCTGTCGCGGTAACGCCCCTTCAGGGCGATGCTCTCGTGCAGGATGACGGTGATCTCCTTGGGCCGGTCGCGGGTGACCAGGAGGACGTGTCCCCTGAGGGTGGCCCGGATCCTGTCGAGCGGATCGTCGATGGTCATCACCCGGTTGAGAACCTTCTGCTCGAACAGGTCCATGCCGTACGACATGATCTCGTAGAGAAGCTCTTCCTTGCTCCGGATGTGATGGTAGATGCCCGCCTTCGTGAGCCCCATGGCGGCCGAGATGTCGCCCATGGACGCCTTGTCGAACCCCTTCTCGCAGAAGATGCGGGCCGCGGCCTCGAAGATCTGCGCCTGGCGGGTCGGCCGGTCCTGCCGCGTCCTCTTCTTCATCCGGTCTCCCCGCGCGGCACCGCCGGGAACCTACCGACCGGTCGGTAGATTAGTCTTGAGGGGACCGTGCTGTCAAGTGTCGGGGTGAATGGGGCCCGAAGGCTGGCGGGCGCCGGGCCGGCTCGTGTGTCCTCGTCCGGGAGAATCTCCCTGCCCTCCGCGCGACGCCGGGAGTGTACACCGTTTCCCTTGCATCGCGCCCTGGCCTTGCATAGACTCCGGCGGCCGTCCGTCGCCATCCGGGTGGGCACGCGTCCATGCAGTCGTCGGAACACGTCGCAACGACCGCCTCCCGCACCCCCGAGCTCCGCCGCGCCATGGGGTTCGGCGATGTCGTGCTGTACTTCATCACCGCCGGCATCAACCTGCAATGGGTCGCCACCGCCAGCGTCGCGGGTCCGAGCGCGATCGCCGTCTGGTTCATCGCCTTCGCGGCCATGGCGGTCCCCCTGGCGTTCTCGGTCGTGGAGATGTCGTCCCGCTACCCGCAGGAAGGGGGGATGTACGTCTGGAGCAAGCGCGCCTTCGGCGAATTCGCGGCGTTCATGACGGGATGGACCTACTGGATGAGCAACCTGCCCTACTTCCCGGGCGTCCTCTATTTCGCGGCCGGAAACGCGCTGTACATCGGAGGCGACGGCTGGCGGCGCCTGTCGTCCAGCCCGTCCTACATGATCGTCGCGGCGCTCCTGGGACTGGCGCTCGGGATGGTGCCGAACCTGCTCGGCCTGCAGTTCGGCAAGTGGATCAGCAACGTGGGCGCCTTCGCACGCTGGGCCGCGACACTGACCCTCATCGCGATCGGTCTACTGGCCTGGGTGCGTCTCGGACCGGCAACCGAGTTCTCGCGCGCGTCCCTGACTCCGGGGCTCGGGATCAGGAACCTGATCTTCTGGTCGACCATCGCCTTCGCCCTGACCGGATTCGAGTCGGCGTCGTTCATGGGCGAGGAGATCAAGGACTCGCGGCGCACCATCCCGCGCGCCATCTTCATCTCCCTGCCGCTGATCACCCTCACCTACGTCCTCGGGACGATCTGCGTCCTGGTGGCGCTGCCCCCGGAGAGGCTCAGCGGCCTGCAGGGGCCCATCGACGCCATCGACGCGGCCGCCACCCGCCTGGGCCTCGACTCCCTCACGCCCGTCGCCGCCTTCCTGATCACCCTGAGCGCCCTCGGCAGCGTGGGCGCCTGGCTGGCCTCGGTCGCGCGGCTGCCGTTCGTCGCCGGCCTGGACCATTACCTGCCCGAGAGCTTCGGGCGCCTCCACCCGAAATGGCGCACGCCCCACGTGGCCCTCCTGACCCTGACCGCGACGATCGTCGTCTGCATCGTCCTCAGCCAGGCCGGTCAGACGGTCAAGGGAGCGTACGACATCCTGGTCAGCATGACGGTCATCTGCACGCTCATCCCCTTCCTGCTCCTGTTCGCGTCGATGATAAGGCTGCAGCGCGAGCCGGCCGGCGCCGGCGTGATACGCGTGCCGGGAGGGCGCCCGGTGGCGGTCCTGGCCGGAGCGGTCGGGTTCGTCACCACGGCGGTTTCGATCGTGCTGTCCTTCTTCCCGGCGGAGGATGAGCCGCACAAGGCTCTGGCGGTCGCCAAGATCCTCGGGCTGACGATCCTGAGCACCGGCAGCGGGGTCGTCGTCTACGCGGTGGGACGCTGGCGCAGGCGGACACGTTCCTAGTCGATCGAGGCCTCGATGGCGCGCTTGCGGCGCGCGATGAAGTCCTTCAACTCCTCGTCGACGGCCGGGTCGAGCTTCGGCTCCTGGTAGGAGGCGAGGAGCTTCTTCCAGCGCGCGGTGGCGCGCGCGTCCGCGTCCATCCTGCCTTTCTTGACCCAGGACTCGTACGCCTCCGTGTCGGCCAGGTTCGGGAAGTAGAACTCCGTCTTGAAGTGCTTGCGGGTGTGCTCTTCGCCCAGGAAGTGCCCGCCCGCGCCGACGTGGGCGATCACGTCGAGAGCGAGCGTTTCGTCGCTGACCGGCACGCCCGCGAAGAAGCGCGGCAGCATCTCCAGCATCTCGGCGTCCAGGACCATCGCCTCGAAGGAGGCGGTCAGCCCGCCGTCCAGCCAGCCGGCGCCGTGCAGGACGTAGTGGCACCCGCCCAGCACGATCGGCCACAGCTGCATCATCTTCTCCCACCCCATCTGGGCGTCCGGCACCTTGGAGTTGGTCAGGACACCGCCCGCCCGGCACGGCAGCGAGTAGCGCCGCGCCATCTGGGCCGACGACAGGATGCCGAGGGCGGCCTCCGGCCGGCCGAAGGCGGGCGCGCCGGTGCGCATCTCCAGACCGGTCAGGAACGAGCCGTACATGACGGGCGCGCCGGGCCGCACCGTCTCGGCCAGGACAATCGCCGCCAGGCACTCGGCGTTCTGCTGGGCCACCGCCGCCGCCAGGGTCACCGGGCTGGTCGCGCCGGCCATGATGAACGGCGTGATCACGTTGACCTGCCCCGCGGCGGCGTACTCGATGAGCCCCTCCGCCATGTTCGAGTCGTAGCGCAGCGGGCTGTTCGAGTTGATGATCCCGATCAGCACGGGTCGCTCGAGAATCTTCTCGCGGCCGCCGAAGACGATCGCCATCATGTCGATGTGGTCGCGCGCCCGCTCCGTGCTCCAGGCGTCGCCGATCATCCCCTTGGCGCTCAGCCGGATCTGGTGGTAGAGGATGTCGAGGTGCCGCGTCTCGACCGGCAGGTCCTTGACCGCGATCTCCGGGCAGCCGTGGTGCATGACGTCGATGACCTCGGACAGACGGACGAGGTTGTTCTGCTCCTCGAGCGTGCCGTCGCGCCGCCCACCTTCGCGATCGGCGACGAACGGCGGCCCGCTCACCGGCGCGAACACCAGGTGGTCGCCGCCGATGATCACGTCGTTGTCGGGGTTGCGCGCCTGAAGGGTGAATTGCGCCGGCGCCTTCCGGATCTGCTGCTCGACGAACTCGGCGGCGAAGAAGACGCGCTGATCCGCTTCCTCCACCCTGAGCCCCGCCTTGCGGAACAGATCGAGAGCCCGCCCGTCCTCGAAGATCACTCCGTGCTCGCACAGGATCTTCAGGGTGGCGCGGTGCACCTGCTCCTCCGCCTCGGGCGGCAGGATGTTCAGCGGCTTGAGGGTGTTCTTGAAACCGCGCATCGGCGTTGTCCCGGTCCGGTCGCCTTCCCGGGGGACGGCGGACAACCGGCGGCCTGGATGATGGGTCGGTGATTCGGGCCGGAAGCGTAGCAGAGGCGGCGGTGCTGCACAAGCCGGGCCCGGAACACCCGGCCGAATCGTGAGACGCACGGCACGCCACTCCGGAGAGGGAGACGCTCCTAGGAGCGTGCCCGGCGCACGCGGCGGGACGGCGCCCGAACGGCGCGCAGCGCCGCGACCAGAGTGCGCAGAGCGCCCGCGGCACCGTCCATGGAGCGCAGCCGCACGATGCGGCGCCCGCGGCGCCTGAGAGAGAGGTAGTCCCCGAGCGCCTGCGCCTGCTTGAGCGTCTCGAAATCGTGTGGCCTGCCCGGGATCGGCAGCGCCGTCTTGTCGTCCGGGACGATCTCGATGAACAAGCCCCGGTTGGGCCCCCCCTTGTGGAGCTGGCCGGTCGAGTGGAGGTAGCGCGGGCCGTAGCCGATCGTGACCGCGCAGCCGGTGGCCGACAGCAGGAGGGATCGAATCGTCTCGAGGGCCGCGCGCGGAGCGGGGCTCCCGGGATCGACGTACGCCAGGACGGCCACGTAGTCGCCGCGTCGCCTTCGACTCAGGAGCGATGAGACGGCGGTGGAGAGATTCGCCCCCCCGCGGGAGGGCGCCTTGACCCCGCCCAGGAAGACGCGCGCGCGCCCCTCGACGAGCGCCGGCTCCTCCTCGCGCAGACGGCCGGTGGCGTCGAATTCCTCGAGAGCCGCCGCGGTGTTCTTCTTGCTTTCGGCCACGTTCGGCTCATCGAACGGGTTCACGCCGAGCGCAGCACCGGCCACCGCCGTCGCGATCTCCCATTGCAGCATCGCGGCGCCGAGATCGAAACGATCGCGCAGCGGCAGGACGATCGTCGGTGTCTTGGCCCCGCCGCGGCCCGCGGGCGGACGGGGGCTGCGCCCTCCTTCTATCGTCATGACGACCGCGACACGATCGGACCCGGTGAGCGTCGCCCACGCCCCCGCCGGGGATGGAGGTGCTATGACCGGGACGAGACCCCGTCCCTCCTTGCCGGTGCTCTCGGCCAGCAGCTGCTCGATCCAGACGCCGAACGGTCTGAGGTCCGGGTCCACGACCAGGACGACCTTGTCGCGTCCCCGGCGCGCCAGGACGCCGAGCGCCGCCCCGAGCGCCAGGCCCGGGTTGTCCGAGGCCGCCGCGGAGGGCCCGCAGCGCTCGAGCATCGAGAGTGCCGATCTCAATAGCGCCGCGATGTCCACGCCACCGAGGGCGGCCGGCAGGAGCCCGAAGTAGGACAGGGCCGAATAGCGCCCTCCGATGTCGGTGGCGTTGTGGAACGTGGCGCGATAGCCGCGCGCCGACGCCTCCGCGGACAGGGGCGTGCCGGGATCGGTGATCGCCACGAAGTGCCGGCTCGCCATGCGGCCGCGAAGCCGGCGCATCTTCGCCCAGAAATAGGATTGCAGGGCCAGGGTCTCCCCCGTCGTCCCCGACTTGCTGCTGACCACGAAGAGGGTCCTCGCCGGGTCGCTGTCCGATTCGACGCGGCGCACCGCCGCGGGGACGGTCGAGTCCAGGACGATGATCTCCGGAAACCCCGCGGGCGGCGGGAAGACTCGTCTGAAGACCTCGACGCACAGGCTCGATCCGCCCATGCCGAGGAGGACGACGTGCCGCAACCCGTCCTCGCGGGCGGCCGCGGCGAACGACTCGAGGCGCGGGACCTCGCGCAGCATCCGCTCGGGGGAACGCAACCAGCCGAGCCGGTTCCTGACGAGGCGGCGTGCGGAGGGAACCGAGGTCCACAAGGACGGGTCGCCGCGGAACATCCGCGGGATGAAGCGGGAGGCGGACAGGGCGGCGATCTGCCGGGCCACGGCGGGCGCATACCCGAGGAGGCCAGCGCCATGCGCGGGGACCTTGGAGGGATCGAGGGAGCCGCGACGTCGCACGGCTCAGGCGGCGCCGATGAACCGCAGGACGCGATCGGCGATCTGCGGGCCTGTGAAGCCGAACTTCTCCGCGATCACCTTCCAGGGGGCGGAGGCGCCGAAACGATCGACCCCGATCATCAGCGCATCGCACCCGGCCACGCGCTCCCATCCATGGATCCGCGCCGCTTCGATGACGACGCTCCTCGCCCCTTTCGGGACGACCGAATGCCGGTACGCCTCGTCCTGGCGGAGGAAGAGATCCGGACAGGGCATCGACACCACGCGCGCCGCGATCCCGCGCGCCGACAGGATTCCCTGCGCCTGCTGTGCGGGACCGACCTCGGAGCCGCTGGCGATCAGCACGAGAGACGGCGCGGAGGCAGTGCGCGCGCCGGCTCCGGGTCCGTCCGGCACGGGGGCGTCCGACAGGACGTAACCGCCCCGCCGCATCGCCTCCGGAGAGAAGCCGGGCGGCCGCCTGAGTGGCGGCACGTCCTGCCGCGTCAGGACGAGGGCCGTCGGGCCGTCCCGGCGCTCGAGCGCCAGCGTCCAGGCCATCGCGACCTCGAGCGCGTCCGCGGGTCTCACGACTTCGAGATTGGGGACCAGCCGGAGCCCCGGCAGCTGCTCGACCGGCTGGTGCGTCGGACCGTCTTCCCCCAGGAAGATGCTGTCGTGGGTGAACACGTAGATCACCTGGCGCCGAGCCATCGCCGCGAGCCGGATCGGCGGGCGCATGTAGTCCGAGAAGATCAGGAACGTCGCGCCGTAGGGGATCGGCCCGCCGTGCAGCGACAGACCGTTCAGGATGGCGCCCATGCCGTGCTCGCGCACGCCGAAGTGAAAGTTCCGGCCGGCGAATGATCCGGGGCCGACGGCCGTCGAGGCCTTGATGTAGGTCTTGGTCGAGGGCTCCAGGTCGGCGCTGCCGCCGCACAGGGAGGGGACCAGCTCCGCGGCCTTCTGCAGCACCTTTCCCGAGGTGGCGCGCGTCGCCTCGGGCTTCGGCGCGGGCACCCCCGCGGGCGGGGTCACCACCTCGAGCAGGCGGGCGAAGATATCTTGAGGTACGGCGCGCGCGTGGTAGCGGTCCCACAGCACGCGCAGGTCGGGGCGCTCGCGGCTCCACGCGTCGAAGCGTTTCCGCCAGTCCTCGTGCGCCCGGCGCCCGGCCTCGGCCCGCGCCGCGAACGGTGCTTTCGCCTGCTCCGGCACCAGGAACGGGGGCTCCGGCGGCCAGCCGAGCGCCCGCTTCGTCGCGGCCGCCTCCTCCGGGCCCAGCGGCTCGCCGTGCGCCTTGGCCGAGTCATGCTTGCCGGGGCTGCCGTTGGCGATGTGCGTGCGCGCGATGATGAGCCGGGGCTTCGCGGTCTCGGCGGCGGCGCGTGCGAGCGCCGTCTGGATCTGCGCGTGGTCGTGCCCGTCGATGCGCTCGACCGACCAGCCGTAGGCCTCGAAGCGGCGGCCGACGTCCTCCGAAAACGTCAGGGACGTCTGTCCTTCGATGGTGATGTGGTTGTCGTCGTACAGGACCGTGAGGTTCCCGAGCGCGAGGTGGCCGGCGATCGAGGCCGTCTCGCTCTGCACTCCTTCCATGATGTCGCCGTCGCTCGCGATCACCCAGGTGCGATGGTCGACGACCTTGATGCCCGGGATGTTGAACCGCTCCGCCGCCATCCTCGCCGCGATCGCCATGCCGACCGCGTTGCCGAACCCCTGTCCGAGCGGCCCGGTGGTCGTCTCGACGCCCGGCGCGCAGCCGTGCTCCGGGTGGCCGGGGGTCATGCTCTCCCACTGCCGGAATCTCGTGATCTCCTCGAGCGGCAGGTCGAAGCCGGACAGGTGCAGGAGGGCGTAGAGGAGCATCGAGCCGTGACCGGCCGAGAGCACGAAGCGATCCCGGTCCGGCCAGTCGGGGGCCCCCGGATCGAAGCGCAGGTGCCGGGTCCAGAGGTAGAAGGAGTAGTCGGCCGCCCCCATGGGCAGGCCGGGGTGGCCGGACTTCGCCTGCTCGACGGCGTCGATGGCGAGCGTTTTCAGGGTGTTGATCGCCAGGCGCGTCGTCTCGGCGCTGTCGGCTGCGGACGGCATCGGGCGGACGCTCCTTGGATCGCCGGCTTCAGGCGGGGCTGGCCGCCAGGGCCTTCTCGAGGTCGGCGACGAACGAGCGGACGACCTCTTCGTGGTGCGGCTTGGGCGGCTTCTTGCGCATGACGACGTCCTTCATGTTGCGGGCGTAGGACGATCGCGCCACCATCTTCCCCCCGTCGATGAGACCGAACGTCGAGGTGATCTTCCGGGCGATCTGGAAGATCTCCGAGGTGCTGAAGCGCATGCGCTTGATGATCTCGTCCGTCAGGATATCGTACTCGGACCCGAGGATCTGGTTTCCCGGCATCGCGAAATTCTCGAACACCGGGATGCACTCCTCGATGGTCTTCTTGCGATCCGTCTCCAGGTGCATCTCCAGGACGCCCTCGTACCAGTGAAAGTGGCGCCATTCGTCGGCGATGATCTTGGTCAGGAGCTCGTTCAGGAGCGGCTCCTGCACGGTGCGCCGGAACATCTGGTAGAAGAAGGCGGTCAGGAGCTCCTGGCAGTACGTGAAGCAGTTCGCCTGCAGGGGCGTCTTGATGTACGGCACGTCGAACTTTTTCGAGCGCGGCCGCTGCAGCGATTCATGCAGCTCCTTCTTGTCCAGCCCGACAAGATGCAAGTACGCCACCAGCTTCGCGGCATGGTTCGACTCCTCCCTCTCCCAGAGCTGGAAGAAGGTCGCCAT
>JBGPED010000110.1:0-9803 GCA_041482595.1 Acidobacteriota bacterium | reverse complement strand
GACAAGTTCGTGGCCACGACCGCGTCCATCGTCGCCGCGGCGATCGGTTTCGCGGCGCTCGCCGTATCCGGCATCCGGCCGATCCGCGAGATGGGGCTGTGGGTCGCCGCGGGGCTCGTGCTGACGTGGGTTGTGGTCTTCACGCTGTTCCCGGCGCTGCAGAAAATTCTCGTGACGCCCGTCCTGCGCCACCGCACGACGGCCGGTCGCCGGCTCGTCCGGCTGATCGACGCGCTGCCGGCGTTTTCCTACCGCGGAAGGTGGGTCATGCTGCCGGTCGCCGCCCTGCTGATGGTCGCGGGCATCCTGGCCCTCACCGGCGTCCCCGGCCTCGTGCGGCCTCTGCACCTCGAGACCGACGCCCTCGACTACATCGACACGGATCTGCCGCTGTACAAGGACACGCGCCGCTTCGAGCAGGCGGTCTCCGGTCTGTCCGTGATCCAGGCCTGGGTCACGACACCCGACGGTGCTATCGTCCGCCCCGACGTCCTGCGCGGCCTCGACCTCTTCGCGCGCGGCCTGGAGGAGGACCGGCGCGTCGGCTCGGTGACCGGCCCCACCACCCTCCTGCGTGTCCTGAGCTACGTGACGGGCCAGGGGGATCGCCTGCCCGACGACCCCGCCGCCTGGCCCGCGCTCGCGGCCCGGCTCGAAGATCTCCTCCTGCAGGAGCCCGGGGCCCGCGCCTTCGTCGATGTCGGCACGCTGGCGAACGCGCGACTGTCGATCGTCTACCGCGGGAGCGATTTCAGAGGGGTGGATGATTTGAAAGAGTTCGTGCAGGGCGCCTGGGAGGCCGCGGCGTCACGGAACGCGGCGCTGCGCGACTGCCGGATGCGGGTGGTCGGCCAGGGGCTGCTCCAGGCGAAAATCGGCGAGTACCTCGTCCCCACGCTGACGGAGAGCTTCGGCCTCACCGTGGCGATCATCTTCGTCGCCTTCCTCGTGGTCTTCCGCAGCGGAGCGGCCCGGCTCCTGGCGATGATCCCGTCGCTGTTCGCGATTCTCGTGATGTTCCTGGTCATGCGCCTGACCTCCATTCCGCTGAACGTGGCGACGATCCTGATCGCCTCGACCGTCCTCGGCGCATCGGAGAACGATCAGATCCACTTCTTTTATCACTTCCAGGCGTCGCGCGACGGCGCGAGCACCGAGCAGGCCCTGCGCAACGCCCTGTTCATCGCCGGGCGCGCCATCCTGTTCGCGACGCTCATCAACGCCGGCGGCTTCCTGGCGCTGGCGCTCTCCGGCCTCCCGCCGATGCGCCAGTTCGGCATCGTCTCCTCGAGCGCCTTTGTCCTGTCGATGCTGGCCAGCCTGACCATCCTGCCGTCGGCCCTGTGGCTGGTCTATCGCGACAGGCCGGACGCGCCCGGGCGGAGTCACCTCTTTTCCGCCACCAGGAGGAGATAGGGCGTACCCACCCGGAAGGGCTCGCCCTCAGGAGATCCGGACAGGCTCTCCACCGACAGACCCGCCTCGGCGCGGGTCCGCTCCGGCGGCACCGCCTTGCGCCACAGGTCGAGAGCGATGCCGTGGAAGAAATCCTCGAACCAGCGGACGTTCACGCGCGATCCCCTTTCCATCGTGGTTCAAGCCAGCCAGAGCGATCGACCCGTCAGTTCGCGGTGGTCCAGCCGCGCGGCGCGGTCGAACAGGCGCAGCCGCCCGGGCAGGTCGACCGGGAACCGCCAGGAGTCGTCGCGACCGCCCGCCTCGCGGAAGGCCTGGAGCCATGACTCCCACCAGGGGAAAGGCCGCCGCGCGATCGGCTCGACGACGAGCACACGCGCGCCGCGCCGACCCGCCTCGAGCAGGCGCTGCAGGAGGACCGCCCGCGCGGCGCCGTCCAGCTCGTTCACCGTGTAGGCGGCGATGATCCCGCTGCCTCGTCCGGGCAGCGGTGTTGTCGTCACGTCACCCCGCATCGGCCGGCCGCGCACGCCGAGGGCGCGGTAGTTCCAGCGCGCCTCGTCCACGGCCCAGCCGCTGCGATCCACGCCCGAGACCTCGCAGCCGGCCCCGGCCATGACCGCCCACGCCGCTCCGGCGCTGCCGGTCCCGCAGCCAAGGTCCAGGAGTCGTCGCGGCGCCGGCTTTGCCGCCCCCAGCGCGCGCACGACCTCGCGCACCAGCAGGAAATGCAGGGGAGCGTAGAACAGCGCGAACGCCGCCCGCTTGCCGGCCCCTTCGAGAGCCGCTCCGTCCCCGAGCCGGTCCCCCCGATCCACGTACAGGGCGGACAGCGCCTGGAGCCCCCGCCGCACCTCGGCGAAGGTGAGCCGCGACAGGTGCCTCGACTCGAGGGCCTCGAACCAGGCGCGGAAGGGATCGCCGGCGGAACGCATGCGTGCATGGTACCGCGTCCGGAGGGCGGCCGCAGGCCGGCGAGTCCGGTGAACCGCCGCTCCCGATCCAGAGCCGCCTTAATAGATGTTGCCGCCCGCCTGGGTCGAGGTCAGCGCTCCCGCGTCCACGTTGAGCGTGTAGGCCACCCCGCCCGAGCCGTTCCAGGTCGAAAGGTTGAACGTCCCGCCCTGCGGGACCTTGTACACGCCGATGTTGTGATACGTCAGCGGGGTCTTCGGGGCGAGCACCTGCGCCGGCCCGGGCGCCTGCAGGAAGTAGGCCGCGCCCGTGCCGACCATCGTTCCCGCCCCGTCGGGTGTCACGAGGATTGCCGTCTGCTCATCGATGCCGATGTCCCGCGGCTGCGCCGACCAGCCGTTGTTCACGATGCGCGCCAGAAAGACGATCGACCGGCCCATTCGATCGCGGGTCACGAAATGCGAGTCGTAGAGCTTGCCGGCTCCGAGCGACGAATCGAACAGTTCGCGGTCGAGCGTCACGTAGCGATGAAAGGGATTCGCCAGCGCCTGGCTCGAGGTCACCGAGCCCACGGCGCCGGTGTAGATGAACTGGCTCAGCACCGCCAGCCCCGCGCTGGTCCCTCCGACCGGTGCCGCCTTGGTATTGAGGAGATAATTCACCTCCGACTGCACGGCCGTCCCGCGCCACAGGTCCACGTACGTCGACTGGTCTCCTCCCGCGATCCACAGGGCCTCCGCGTTGTGGATCTGGTTGGCGACGTAGGACGAGTTTGCCCCCGTGATGGTCGTGATGATGATCGTCTCGACCGAGTCCATCTGCGGGCACAGCTGCTGGATGTAAGGGTTGTAGGCGTCCGTTCCGGTGGTGCGGATCACGACGAAGTCGCCGCCGCCCGCGCGCTGGCACATCCACTGGAACGCGGCATCCACGTCGGTGCCCCCGCCCATGAGCACGAGGCCGGGGCTCAGGCCCGGCGTCTGCGGCGCATCCGCCGGATTGCCGACGATGAACGAGTCGTATCCCGGCTTCGGCCTGGGGGCCGCATGAAGCGGCAGGGCGAACAGGCACAGAGCCGCCGAGAGGATGCCCCAGGTGATGGGCGCCCGGAAAGAACCTGACCTCGAGCCGAGTCTTTCGCGCATGGTGGGTCCTCCTTGAGTGCCGGCGAGTTAAGCAGAAAAAGCCGCGACTCGTCAACGCTATTGACCGGACCGCGCGGGCTGGAGCGTTGCGTGGGGTGGGAGATGACTCGGACGCGCTTCTAATCCGGTTCGGCGACACCCGGCCTGAACACGGACCGGAAGGCGGCCATGCCGGGCTCGGTGGCGGGCGCTTCGTGCCCGGCGGCATCCATCCCGACGGGCTTCGCGCCCTTCCTCTTCATCGCGTGGGCGGTCTTGATCATCCCGTACCGGCTCAGGAGGTAATTGTGGGCGAAGTGCGCCGCCGCACCGGGCAGATCGTGCGCCGGCCCGCGGAAGCGGCGGAGGATGCCGGTCAGGGAATAGGCCTCGCGCAGGAAGTAGTAGTACCCCTCCTGGAGCTGGTCGATCGTCATCCCCTTCGGGCGGACCAGGACGTGCGCCCCATCGAACAGGGGCCAGTTGTAGTCCATGGCCACGTCGGACTGCGGCGGGCCGAGGGCCCACGGCAGGAGATCGTCCCCGGCGATCGCGTCCTTGAAGGTGCCGGTGCCAGGATAGGGCTGGATGATGTTGGCCACGACGAAGTCGATCCCGGAGCGGTAGATGAACTCGAGGGTCCGGTCGAAGCTCGTGGGGTCGTCCCCGTCCAGCCCGAAGACGAACGCCCCCATGACGTTGATCCCGGCATCGTGCACGCGTTGCACCATCTCGCGCATCGACGTGGTGTCGTTGGACCACTTGTCGAGGCCATCGATGGCCGTCTGGCTGACCGACTCGATGCCCAGGAAGAGATCGCGGCAGCCGCTGTCGTAGGCCGCTTTCAGGAGCCCGGGCTTCTCGGCGAGGTCGATGGTCAGCTCGGCGGCCCAGGGGCGGCCGAGAGGACGGATCGCCTCGCACAGCGCCTGGAAGGAGCCGGCGGCGTTGTACAGGTTGTCGTCCCAGAAGAAGAACTGGCGGCTGAAGCCCGGCCCCATGCGGGCGATCAGGCGATCGCCGTACACGGAGCCGAGAACGGGCAGCTTGACGAGGGTCTTGAGCAGAGTGTTGTACAGGCCCGGGGGCAGCGTGTCGATCGTGTCTTTCGTGTAGACCGGACCCTGGCTCTGAATCTCGTCCGCGACGTCCGCCACGTCGCGGTTCCTGACAGTGGGTCCG
Organism: Acidobacteriota bacterium; assembly: GCA_041482595.1. GTDB lineage: Bacteria > Acidobacteriota > Polarisedimenticolia > Gp22-AA2 > Gp22-AA2 > Gp22-AA3. The sequence continues at coordinate 5,166 of JBGPED010000110.1, read as the reverse complement.
TTGGTCAGGAAGACGGCGCAGAAGTGGCAGTCGAGCTTGCAGCCGCGCGCGAAGGTCGTGGAGGCGACGATCTGCTGGGGGCGGCGCGTCAGCCCCTCCCAGATCCCCATGTCGAGGGCGAGCGTGCCGCGATCCCGGATCCGGTCGAAGGTCGCCCGGTAGAGCGGCTGCACGGGCCGCCCCGCCTTGATGTCGTTGAGAAGGGTCGCGGCCGCCCACTCGCCTTCTCCGGCGACGACGGCGTCGACGTGCCCCCGGCGCGTCCCTTCCTCCGGGACCGCCGAGGCGTGCGGCCCGCCGAAGACGATGGTGAGGGGCTTGCCGGCGGCCGCCCAGGCGGCGCGCGCCTCGCGCGCCCGGCGGTAGGCCTCGCGCGCCGAGTTCGTGTAGGCCGTGACGAACAGGACGTCGTGATCCCCGCGGTCCAGGTCGATCTTGTCCCGCAGGACTTCTTCGAACGAGATCGGCCCTTCGATCTTGTCGTGCTGCACGGCCACGCGCGTGGCCGTGGTCAGGACCCCGTTTTTTCGAAGGAAGCCGATCAGGTAGGGGAAACCGATCCCCGGGCTCCGCACGAACGGCCCGATCGAGCGCTCCAGATGTCCCAGGAGGCCCTTCCGGCGAACAGGCTCGTCGACGACGTACGAGTCGCGCGGGGTCAGGCAGACCAGATTGCCGATCGTCGCCATGGATTCTTCCCCTCGGAGACCACCCTGGCGCACAAGCCTTCGAACTCTAACCCGCGCCGGGCCGGAATGCAACACACGTCATGACCCGGGTCCTTTTTGATTGACTGGAAGACCAAGGTCCGGTAAGATGCGTAGCGCACGCCTCGGATTGACTTCCCCACAGGTTGACCACGACGTGCCGCAGGGTGTTCCGCTTAAGGTTCCCATGCACCCGATGTCGGGTTGAGGAAGGTTGGACAAACCGGGCAATCATGCCCGCACGTCGCTCGCGCGACACAGGAGAAGCAACATGGCCAGAGGCAAGGTGAAGTGGTTCAACGACGCGAAGGGTTTCGGTTTCATCAGTCCGGACGACGGCTCGAAGGACGTCTTCGTCCATCACTCCGCGATCAGCATGCCGGGGTTCAAGAGTCTCGCCGAGGGGCAGGCCGTGGACTTCGACATCGTCCAGGGTCAGAAGGGCCCGGCCGCCGCGAACGTCCGCCCGGTCTGAGGGCACAATGGGCCGGAAACTGTTCGTGGGCAATCTCTCCTTCGAGACGTCGGACGACGATCTGAAAGAGGCGTTCTCGAAGGTGGGGGCGTGCGAGATGGCCGCGGTCATCAAGGACCGGATCAGCGGCCGATCGCGCGGCTTCGGCTTCGTCGAGATGGGGACGGACGAGGAGGCGCAGCGCGCCATCACCGAGCTCAACGGGAAGGACCTCCGGGGAAGGAACATCAGCGTCAGCGAGGCCCGGGAGCGCTCCGAGAGCAGGGGACCGCGCCCGGCGATGGGAGGCTCCTCGCGCTTCGGGGACAACCGGCCCCCCGCCGGCCCCCGCTTCCGGAAGGACGGCGGCAGCCGCCGCGGCGTCCGGGCGAGAAAGCGCAGCCTCTGATCGGCCGGGATCAAACGGTGGTTCCTGCGGCCCGGGTGCTCACGCGGGCCCGGAACGAGCGTGAGGTGAGTCCGCCGTGGCAAGACGATCGGGATCGACTTTCAAGAAGCGCCAGAAGGAGATGGCGAGGCAGCAGCGGCAGCAGGACAAGCTCGCCCGCCGTCTGGAGAAGAAGAAAGAGCGCCAGGACTCCCCCGACGGGGAAATCCCGGGCGAAGATCCGGACATCGCCGGCATCCGTCCCGGTCCGCAGCCGCCGCTCGAAGACGAGCCGTTGTAGCCTACGTCGAAGTTCCCGTCCCCCCGCCCGCGTCGCGCGTCAGCCGGTGGGCGAGCAGGATCGGGATTGACGTCAACAGCACCACGAACACCGCCACCACGTTGGTCACGGGACGCTGCCGCGGCTTGGTGAGCTGGCCGTAAATCCAGATCGGCAGGGTCTCCTGCTGCCCCGCCGTGAACGTGGTGACGATCACCTCGTCGAACGACAGCGCGAACGCGAGCATCGCGCCCGCCAGAAGGGCCGTGGCGATCCCCGGCAGGACCACGTGCACGAACGTCTGCCAGCTTGACGCCCCGAGGTCCATGGAGGCTTCGACCTGCGACGCTGCCGTGCGCCGCAGGCGGGCCAGGACGTTGTTGTACACGACCACGACGCAGAACGTGGCGTGCCCCACCACGATCGTCCAGAACGAGAACGACACACCCATCAGGCTCATGGCCGAGCGCAGCGCGATGCCGGTGACGATCCCCGGCAGCGCCAGGGGCAGGAGGAGCAGGAAGGAGATCGACTCGCGGCCGAAGAAGCGGCCGCGGTGCACCGCCGCCGCGGCGAGCGTCCCGAGCACGAGGGCGGCGGCGGTGGACGCCAGGGCGACGCGCAGCGACAGCCCGAGCGCCGCCCAGATGTCCGGGCGGTTCCAGGCCGCCTGCAGCCAGCCGAGCGTCAGGCCGGGAGGAGGGAAGCGGAACGAGACGTCGTCGGTCGTGAAGGCGTAAATCAGAATAATTGCGAACGGCAGGTGAAGGAAGAGCAGCACGCCGAGGACGGCGATCCGGAGACCGAAGGGTGCCGTCTCCGGGGTCGCGTCAGAGCGCATCGAACGCCCCCAGCCGCCGCGCCAGCAGAAGATACACGGCCATGATCGCCATCGGGATCAGGGTGAACGCCGCCGCCAGGGGAATGTTGCCGGCGGTGCCCTGGTACGCCAGCACCGCCTGGCCGATGAACAGGCTCGAGTTCCCGAGCGTACCGGGCACGATGAAATCACCCAGCGTGAGGGAGAACGTGAAGATGGACCCGGCGACCACACCCGGGAAAGCGAGCGGCAGAGTCACCCGGCGGAAGGTCTGCGCAGGCCGCGCGCCGAGATCGCCCGACGCGTCCAGGAGCGATCGCGGCACGCGCTCGAGGGCGGCCTCGATCGGCAGGATCATGTAGGGCAGCCAGACGTAGACGAACGCCAGGAACGTCCCGATGGGTGAGACCGACAGCGACGGTCCGCCGATGCCGGGCAGGGCCAGGATCGCGTCGAGCAGCGGACCGAGGCGGGCCTTCCCCACGAACCAGGACACGATCCCGTCTTTCGCCAGGATCAGCTTCCAGGAATACACGCGCACCAGGTAGCTCGACCAGAGCGGCAGGAGGACGCCGAGCGCGAGGAGCGCCCGGGCCCGGGGCGACGCGTAGCGCGCCATGTAGTAGGCGAGCGGGAAGGCCAGGATCGCCGCGGCCAGCGTGACCGCGGCGGCCATGACGGCGGTCCGCAGGGCGATGTCCAGGTTGGACGGCGCCAGGAGATCGCGGTAGGTGAGAAGCGAGAACGTCCGCACCACCTGGCCCGTGAACCCGTCCAGGTGGAAGAAGCTCTGGACGAGCAGAGAGGCGAGCGAGCCGAGGTACACGACGCCCAGCCAGAGCAGCGGCGGGGCGAGCAGAAGGGCGAGCGTCAGCCGCGGTCGCAGGAAAAAAAAGGTCGAGACCGCCCGGCCTGCCGCGTGTGGCCGGACGCTCATCCGCGCTCCCGCACCGGTCGGTTCTGCGTCCTCGGCCACGCGAGGAGCGCCTGCCGGCCGCGCCAGGCGTGCACGTCCACGGCGACCGCGTCCAGGTTCTGCTCGATCACCGTCAGAGTGGTTCCGCCGTCGATCTCGACCAGGTAACGCGTGTGGCTGCCGAGGTACACCACGTCGTGGATCCGTCCCCTGGCGGCGCACGAGCCGGCCGGCGCGGGCGAGCCGGCGTCCAGGAGGCGGATTTTCTCCGGGCGGATGGTGAAGGGATCGGTCGAGCCCGTGAGGACCGCGGCCGCGGGTCCTTCGACGAGATTGGAGATGCCGACGAAATCGGCGACGAAAGACGAGGCGGGGTTCTCGTACACCTCGGCGGGCGTCCCGGCCTGCTCGATGCGACCCTGACGGAAGACCGCCAGCCGATCGCTCATGGCGAGCGCCTCCTCCTGGTCGTGGGTGACGTAGACGAACGTGATCCCGAGACGCTCCTGGATCGATTTCAGCTCGATCTGCATCTGCTGGCGCAGCTTGAGATCGAGGGCGCCCAGCGGCTCGTCGAGAAGCAGGACGCGCGGACGGTTGATGAGCGCCCGGGCGAGGGCGACCCTCTGCCTCTGCCCGCCCGAGAGCTGCGCGGGCCGACGATCGACGACACCCGGAAGACGCACCAGGTCGAGCATCTCGGCGACGCGCCTCCGGCGCTCGGTCTTCGGCACGCCCTTGATCATCGGGCCGTACGCCACGTTCTCGCCGACCGTCATGTGCGGGAAGAGGGCGTAATCCTGGAAGACCGTGTTGACGTCGCGCTCGTACGGAGGCAGGCGCTCGGCGGGCCGGCCGTGCAGCTCGATGCGCCCGCTCGTGGGGCGGTCGAACCCGGCGATGAGGCGGAGGCAGGTGGTCTTGCCGGACCCGGAGGGGCCCAGCATCGAGAAGAACTCGCCGTCCCGGACGTCGAGACTCACGTCGTCCACCGCCCGCACGTCGCCGAAATGGCGGCTGACGTGGACGAATCGGACGACGGGCGCAGAGCTAGGCTCGGCCACCGATCACCGTCAGCGGCCGCCGATCACCGCGATGTAGCGGGTGACCCACTCGTGGTACGGGACACACTCGCGGCCGCCGCCGCAGTCGGCGACCGGCGTCCTCCAGAAGCGGATCCGGTCGAAGTTGCCGGCACCGTTCTTGTCGCAGCCGTGTTCGCCGAGAAGTGTGTTCCCCTTGCAGGCGGCCGGCACCGCCGGCACCGAGCCGAACCAGGCGGCGAGGTCCCCCTGTGTGGCGGGCGAGATCGAGTGCTCCAGCCACCTGTAGGCGCAGTTCGGGTGCGGGGCGTTCACGTGCATCATGGTGGTGTCGGCCCATCCCGTGGCCCCCTCGACGGGGAGGACGCTCGCGATCGGCGCGCCGCGGCTCTGGAGCAGGTTGATCTGGTACGGCCACGAGCTGCTGGCCGCGACACCTTCGTTGACGAAATCGTCCACCTGGGCGACCGCGTCGTGCCAGTACCGTCCGACGATCCGGCGTTGCTGCCTCAACAGAGAGATGGCCGCCTCGAACTGCGCGCGGTCGAGCGCATAGGG
>JBGPED010000109.1:0-9817 GCA_041482595.1 Acidobacteriota bacterium | reverse complement strand
CCTCGTGCACCGCCCACTGCGCGGCGCCGGTCCTGGCGGCGCTCGAGGGCGCGTACGGGATCGAGCGCGTCCACCTGACGACCGTGCACGCGTACACCAGCACGCAGCGCCTGGCGGACGTCCCGGCTCACGACCTGAGGCTGTCGAGGGCCGCGGCGGAGAACATCGTGCCCTGCGAGACCAACGCGGCGGCGGTGCTCGAGGAGGTCCTGCCGTCGCTCGCCGGGCGCATCCGCGCCTCCGCCCTGCGCGTGCCCCTCCCGAACGGCTCGCTCGTCGATCTGACGCTGTGGACCAAGCGGCCGATCTCCCGGGACGGCGTGAACGAGGTCATGCGCACGGCGGCCGCAGGCCCGTACCAGCGTGTCCTCGAGTTCATGGACGACCCGATCGTGTCGAGCGACGTCGAGACGAGCCAGTTCTCCTCCGTGTTCGACTCCCTGGCGACCATGGTGCTCGGCGACGACCTGGTGAAGGCGATCGCCTGGTTCAACAACGGCTGGAGTTACGCGCACCGAGTCGTCGATCTGCTCCACCGTTTCGAAGCGATGGATCGGACGCACCCGGGGGAACGGTCGTGAGGATCCGTCTCGGCATCAACGGCTTCGGCCGCATCGGCCGGGCGATCTTCCGGATCGTCAGCGAGCGGAAGGACATGGAGGTGGTGGCGATCAACGATCTCTACGCGCCGCGGGACCTGGCCTATCTCCTCCGTTACGACACGGTCATGGGAACCTTCGACCGGGAGATCGGCTGGGACAAGGAGGCTCTCGTCGTCGCCGGCCGCCGGATCACGCTCACCAGCGAGCGGGACCCCGGGCGCCTGCCGTGGGGCGCCACGGGCGCCGACATCGTCGTCGAGGCGACCGGCGTCTTCCGCGAGCGCGCGAAGCTCGAGCCCCATTTCGCCGCCGGGGCCCGAAAGGTGATCCTGACCGTGCCTCCCAAGGATGAGGTGGACGCGATCGTCGTCCTCGGGGTCAACGACGCCATCCTGACTCCCGCGCACCGCATCGTCTCGAACGCCTCCTGCACGACCAACTGCCTGGCCCCGGTGGCCAAGGTCCTGGACGACGTCTTCGGGATCGAGCGCGGCTTCATGACGACGGTGCACGCCTACACCAACGATCAGAGGCTGGCCGATGTCGCGCACAAGGACTTCCGCCGGGCGCGCGCGGCCGCACGCAACATGATCCCGACCACGACCGGGGCCGCCCGCGCCGTGGGCAAGGTCCTGCCGCACCTGAAGGGACGCCTCGACGGACTCGCGATCCGCGTGCCGGTGCCGGACGGCTCGGTTGTCGACCTCGTGGTCCGGCTCGAGCGGGAGGCTTCCTCCGAGGAGATTAACCGGGCCATGAAGCAGGCGGCCGAAGGAAGCCTGAGGCGCGTGCTCGAGTACTGCGAGGAGCCGATCGTCTCGTCCGACATCATCGGCAACCCCCACAGCTCGGTCTTCGACGCGCTCTCGACCCGCAGCGTCGGACCCCGGGAGGTGCGCGTCCTGGCCTGGTACGACAACGAGTGGGCCTACTCCCAGCGTGTGGTCGACCTGGCGGCCCGCCTGGCCGAGCTGGGATCCTAGGAGATCCCGATGCGCGATCCCTCCCGACCCCGGTTGCTCGAGACGATCCGCGACGTCGTCGACGTGTCGGCGCGGGGCGAGATTGTCCTGCTCCGCCCCCAGGCCCTGGCGGGCGAGACCACCGACCTCCTGGTCCGGAAGGCCGTGTTCGGAGAGGAAGACGAGGCCGCCGCGGCGCGCTGGCTCGTGCGCGAGCTCGCCCGGCTGAGAGGCATCCGGCCCGCGTCGATCCAGACGCTGTACGAGGCGATGGGGCGGGGCGAGCTCGCGGGGTTCACGACTCCGGCCCTGAACCTGCGCGGCCTGGCGTACGACTCGGCCCGCGCGGCCTTCGACGCCATGCACCGCCTGCGGGCCGGCCCCGTGGTGTTCGAGCTGGCCCGTTCCGAGATGTCCTACGCCGCGCAGCCGCCCGCCGAGTACGCCACCGTCGTCCTGGCCGCCGCCCTGAGAGAGGGACACGAGGGGCCTGTCTTCATCCAGGGCGATCACTTCCAGGTGAACGCCGGAAAGTTCCGCGCCGGCGGCGAGGCGCGCGCCTCCGAGATCCGGGCGCTGTCCGATCTGGTGTCGGAGGCCATCGCGGCCGGCTTCTACAACATCGACATCGACGCGTCGACGCTCGTGGATCTGGACCGCCACGGAGTCGGGGAGCAGCAGCGCGACAACTTCGCGGTCCAGGCCGAGCTCACCGCCCTGGTCCGCCGCCTGCAGCCGCGCGACGTGGTGGTCTCCGTCGGCGGCGAAATTGGCGAGGTCGGCGGCAGGAACTCGACGCCGGAAGAGCTGCGGGCCTTCATGCAGGGCTTCCTCGAGGAGTCGGGGCGACGCGGCGGCGTCTCCCCGGGCGTCAGCAAGATCTCGGTCCAGACGGGGACGACCCACGGCGGCGTGGTGCTGTCGGACGGGACCGTGGCGAAGGTGAAGATCGACTTCGAGTGCCTGCGGGCCCTCTCCGAGATCGCGCGGCGCGAGTATGGCATGGCCGGCGCGGTCCAGCACGGGGCCAGCACCCTGCCGCCCGAGGCGTTCGGCGAGTTCCCGAAACACGGGGCGGCGGAGGTGCACCTGGCGACCGAGTTCCAGAACCTGATCCTCGATCACGCCGACTTCCCTCGCCCGCTGAAGTCGGAGATGTACGCCTGGCTGGAGGAGAACTGCGCGGGGGAGCGCAAGGCGGAGATGACCGACGAGCAGTTTTACTACAAGACGCGCAAGAAGGTGTGGGGGCCGTTCAAGGCGCGGACCTGGAACCTCCCGGAGGAGGTTCGCGCCGCGCTCCGGGCGGCGCTCCGGGCCAAGTTCGAGTTCCTGTTCGAGAGGCTCGGCGTGTCCGGCGGCGAGGCGCGGAGCGCGCCGTTCGCAAGGCCGCCCGAGGTCCGGATCGCGCCGCCCGCGTCATGGGTCGTCTCGTGAGCCGACCCGCGCGCCGGAAAGGAGGGGGACGGTGCGTCTCGGCGTGCTGACCGGCGGTGGAGACGTCCCGGGGCTGAACGCCGCCATCAAGTCGGTCTACCAGGCGGCGAAAGACCGGGGCTGGATCCGCGGGGGGACGGACGACGCCGATGTCGTCGGCATCCTGCGCGGCTGGAAGGGGGCGGTGGACATGGGCGCCGGGGCCGGCACGGCCGCGGCCGGGAGCGTCCTGCCCCTCGCCGACGAGCTCGTGCGCACGGTCGATCGCTACGGCGGGACCTTCCTGCACACCTCCCGCACCCGCCCGGACCGGATGCGTGAAGACGAGCTTCCTCCGTACCTGAAGGCACGCCGCGACGCCCTGCCGAGGGCGGGCGGGCGCGCCGATCTCTTCGACGTGACCGGCGAGGTCGTCCACAACCTCGAGCAGCAGGGGATCGAGTGCCTCGTGGCCATCGGCGGGGACGACACGCTCGGGTATGCGCACACCCTGCACGCGCACGGCTTCCCCGTCGTCGGCATCCCTAAGACGATGGACAACGACGTGCGGGGCACCGAGTACGCCATCGGCTTCAAGACCGCCCTGACGCGCGCCGACCAGTTCATCAACCGCCAGCGCACCCACCTGGGATCGCACGAGACGGTCGGGGTGTTCCGCATCTTCGGACGCAGCGCCGGCTTCACCGCCCTCGGGACGGCGATGGCGATCTCCGACATCCGCTGCGCCATCCCGGAGCACCCGTTCGATCTCGACGCGCTCTGCCGTCTCGTGAGGGAGGATTACGACCGGAACGAGCACCACTACGCGCTGGTCCTCATTTCCGAGGGGGCCATCTGGAAGGGCGGGCGCCTGGAGGAGGTCGGCCCTCCGGACGCCTACGGCCACCGCAAGAAGGCGAACGTCGGCGAGACCCTGGCAGAGGAGATCGCGCGCCGGACGGGTCTGCCGACGCGCCCGCAGGATCTGACCTACGACCTCAGAAGCGGCAGCCCCGACGCCATCGACAAGATCGTCGCCAACACCTTCGGCACGCTCGCGGTCGATCTCATTGCCCGCGGCCAGAGGGGGCGCATGGTCTGCATGCAGAAAGGCGTCTACGCCCATGCCGAACTGCCCGATCCCGTCCGCGGCGCCCGCACGGTGGACGTTCCCCGGGACTACGACACCGCCCGCTTCCGCCCCGATTTCAGCGGCTTTCTGGGTCGGCCGCTCTTCTTCTGATTCCGCCGGCGATCAGCGTTCGATCGGTCGCGAGCGGCCCTCGGTCTTCGACTCTCCTGCCGCGATCTGCCAGACGTGGGTCTGCAGTCCCGTGACACCCCTGGCGCGCGCGCAATGGGAGCTGCAGAACATCCGATTGTCGCTCTGCACCCCGTGACCCAGGACTCGGCATCCGCAACCCTCGCAGACGGGTGCGAGCCTGTGGATCGCGCACTCGAAGCAGTCGAAGGTGTAGGACCGATCGCCGACCTTGATCTCGATACTGGCGTCGTAGTCGTTGCCGCACGTGTTGCACCGGCTCATGTTCCTCCTCCTTCTTCCGGATGATCTCCCTGCAGGCCGCGTGCCACCACGGCCGGGGCCGCGGGCGGCCAGGCGGGACAGCGGGGCGGCGATAAGACCGCCACGCGAAATTCCTTCGGCTCGAAGGCGAAGAACTTTCCCCGTCGGCGGACGGGCAGCCTCCGCCTGTGGCACATTCATTGCTGTCGATCCCGCCCGGGACGCCGAGGCGCCGGCATCCCGGCGGTGGAGCCGTCATGATCCGCGAGTTGCTACGGCCCGAGAGGATCCTGCTCGGCCTGAGGGGCGAGTTCCCCCGGGTCCTCGAAGAGCTTCTGCGCCGTTCCTCCTTCCCCGGGCGGGCCGGCGAGGTTCGTGCGGCGCTCCTCGGGCAGGGCCCCGGCCCGTGCCTCTTCGTCGGAGACGAGACCGCCATCCCCCACGCGCGCCTCGAGGGGCTGGCGTCCCCGGAGATGATCCTCGCGACCTGCCCCGAGGGGCTGCGGCTCGGCGAACGGGTCGCCAGAGTGATCGTGCTCCTGGTCACGCCGGCCGACCAGACAGCCTGGCACCTGCAGATTCTGCAGCGGCTGTCCTCCCTCCTGCCGCTGGTCGCCGCCGACCTGCTGGGGGAGCGCGACGCCTCGCGGGCCCTGAAGATCGTCTCGCGCTGCGAGGACCAGACGGGACAGGCGACCTTCATCAACCTGACCCAGGATCAGGTGGCCTTCGAGCTGCAAACCGACCTCGCGCGGGGCCTGGCGGCGGCCGAGGCGACGCGGCGCCTCGCCCTGCACGGGCCGAACCTGCTTCGCAAGACGCAGCGGACGCCCTGGTACCTGGGCCTCCTCCGGAACTTCTTCAGTTTCTTCGCCATCCTCCTGTGGATCGCTTCGCTCCTCTGCTTCATCCCCGGGGTCGACATGCCCCAGCTCGGGATCGCCATCCTGGTCGTCATCGTGGTCAACGGCTTGTTCGCCTTCCTGCAGGAGTACCGGTCGGACCGGGCGGTCGAGGCGCTGCAGAAGCTGCTGTCGCCGCGCTGCCGCGTCACCCGCGGTGGCCGCACCCTCGAGGTCGATGCGTCGACGCTGGTGCCCGGCGACGTCATCACCCTCGACGAGGGGGACATCGTGCCCGCCGACGCCAGGCTGATCGAGGCGTTCGAGGTCGAGGTGGACAACTCGACCCTGACCGGCGAGTCGACGTCGGCCCGGCGCTACAAGTCCGATCGTCCGATGCTGCTGAGCGGGAGGTTCCTCTGGATCGAGATGCCGAACATCGTCTTCGCCGGGACGGCGCTGGTGCGCGGGCACGCCCGGGCGGTGGTCTTCGGGACGGGGATGAACTCGGAGGTCGGCAAGATCGCCGGCCTGACGCAGGAGATCCAGGCCGAGGAGAGCCCCCTGCAGAAGCAGCTGCGCGGCGCCGTCCGGGCCGTCACCCTCCTGGCCGGAGGCCTGGGGCTGGCGTTCCTCCTGGTCGGGTGGCTCGGGGCAGGGCTGTCGTTCGTCCAGGCCTTCGTCTTCTGCATCGGGATGTTCGTGGCGAACGTCCCCGAGGGCCTGCTTCCGACGGTGACGCTGTCGCTGGCCATGGGAGTGACGAGGATGGCCCGGCGGAACGCCCTGGTGAGGAGCCTCCCCGCCGTCGAGACCCTGGGCTGCACGACCGTCATCTGCTGCGACAAGACGGGGACGCTGACGCAGAATCTGATGATGGTGGGCGAACTCTGCGTGGACGGAAGGATCGTGCGGGTCTCAGGGACCGGCTACCGGCCGGAGGGGGAGTTCTCGCTCGACGAGCGCGCGCTCTCGCTGGAGGAAATCTCGCGCTGGCCGGCGCTGCGCCGGCTGCTGGAATGCGCCTTCGTCTGCAATGACGCCCGGGTCGAGAAGAGTGGCGCGGACTACCGGGTGGTGGGCGATCCCACCGAGGGGGCGCTCATGGCGCTGGCCGAGAAGGCCCGCATCCGCGGCACGCACCAGCGCCTGCACCTCAACCCCTTCGAATCGGTGCGCAAGAGGATGAGCGTCGTGGTGAAGCTCGAGGGGCGCGAGGGGGCGACGGTCTACGCCAAGGGGGCGCCCCTCGAAATCCTCGCGCGCTGCGAGCGCATCCTCTGGCAGGGGGAGGTGCGCCCGCTCGACGAGGAGCACCGCCGGAGGATCACCGCCGAGAACGACGCCATGGCGCGTGAGGGCCTGCGCGTCCTGGCCCTGACCTTCCGCGACGACCTCGACCCACCTGCGGCCCGCGTGGCCGATCCCGAGCGCGGCCCGTACGATGCCGAGCGCGTCGAGAGCGGGCTCATCTTCCTGGGGCTGACGGGCCTGTCCGACCCGATCCGTCCCGGCGTGCCGGAGGCCATCCGGGCCTGCCGGACCGCGGGGATCCGCGTGGTGATGATCACCGGAGACTACGGCCTGACGGCGGCCAGCATAGCCCGCCAGGTCGGCTTGTGCGACCAGCGCGCTCCCCGCGTCGTGACAGGAGCGGAGATCTCGGACCTCCGGGACGAGGATCTGCGCGCCCTCCTGGCGCGCGGTGAGGACCTCTTCGCGCGCGTCTCCCCCGAGCACAAGCTTCGCATCGTCACCCTCCTCAAGGAGATGGGAGAGATCGTTGCGGTCACGGGCGACGGCGTGAACGACGCTCCGGCCCTGAAGAAGGCGGACATCGGCATCGCCATGGGGCTGCGAGGCAGCGATGTGGCGAAGGAGGCCGCCGACCTCATCCTGACCGACGACAACTTCAGCTCGATCGTGGCGGCCATCGAGGAGGGCCGGGCGATCTCCGACAACATCCGGCGCTTCGCCGCCTACGTCCTGAACAGCAACCCCCAGGAGATGTACCCGTACATCTTCTGGATGCTCTTCCCCGGGGTGCCGCTGGCGATGACGGTGATGGGGGTCCTGGCGGTGGATGTCGGCACCGACCTGATCCCCGCCATGGGCCTGGGGGTCGAGCCGCCCGAGAAGGGGATCATGGAGCGCCCCCCTCGCCGCCGCGACGAGAAGCTGCTTTCCCTCAAATTCCTCCTGCGTTCCTACTTCGTGCAAGGGAGCCTGCTGGCCCTGAGCTGCTACGCCACGTACTTCTACATGGGCTGGGTGCTGGGGTCGATGCCCCCTTCGCCGCGCGGTCTGAGGCTCGAGGAAGCCTCGCCCGCGTATCTGATGACCCTGACGGCCTACTTCTTCCCGACCGTGACGACCCAGGTCGCCAACGTCCTCTGCAAGCGCTCCCGGAAGACGTCGCTCTTCTCGCGGGACTTCCTGAGCCCCGCGCGACGCGGCGAGATCCTCCAGGCGTTGGCGGGCTGGCGACCGCGCCGCTACACGCACCGCGTGCGGATGGACTATGTGGTGTCGGAGGTGGGGCACGTCGAGACGGCGAAGGCGTTCGGCGCCCTCGTCAGCGGGGCCTTTCTCTTCCCCCTGAGGATGCTGGTCGTGGTCCTGTCGAAGGCCGGCGCCTTGCTCGAGCGGCCGCTGATCGCGCCCCTGACGGCCCGGGCGGCGCGTTTCTTCGACAGGCACCCGGTCCTTCTGAATCTCGTCTCCAATCCCGTGATTGACCTGGGGATCGTCTTCGAGCTGCTTCTCTGCTACCTCTTCTTCTACACACCCCTCTCGAGGATCTACTACTTCGCCCCGGTCCCCTGGCACGTGTACCTCTTCGCCTTCCACGGCACGGTTCTGCTGCTGGCGTTCGAGGAGGTGAAGAAGTACTTCCGCCGCCGGGGACTCCCCCTCGACTTCCTGGGGTAGAGAGCCGGCGCGCTTCAGTCTTCCGCCCCGATTTCGGCGGCCTTCCGGGTCGGCCGCTCTTCTTCTGATCCCGCCGGCGATCAGCGCCCGAGCCAGGCGCTGCGGTCAGTCCTGCGCCGTCTCGCGGTCCACCGAAGCCGCCAGGCGGGAGAGCGGGGCGGCGACGATCACGGGGTAGGGCGGCTCGGTCTCGAGGCGGCGCAGGTGGGCCGGAAGCCGTTCCATCTGGTCGCGGGCGCGCTGCCGCGCCGCCTCGAGAAGTTCAGGAGGCCCGAGGCGCCGGCCCGCGCGCATCACGGGCCGGAGCAGCGGCTCTCCCTCCTGCCGATCTCCCTCCAGCGTCAGGACGTCGCCGGCCATCTCGCCCGAGGCCGCGTACCGGCGGAACACCTGCTTGCGTCCCGGCAGCGTCGCCTTCCCTTCCGAGCGTTTGCGGCGCGGCCGGCCGCCATACTCCGTGAGCTTGTAGGCGCAGTCGAGGTAGGGCGCGTCGGCGGAAGTGTCGAGGTGCGTGCCGATGCCGAATCCGTCGATGGGCGCGCCTCGCGCCAGGAGGTCACGCAGGGCGTATTCGTCGAGACTGCCGCTCGAGAAAATGCGCACGTCCGCGAGACCGCCGTCGTTCAGGATCCGGCGCACCCGCCGCGCGTGCTCGCAGGCATCGCCGCTGTCCAGCCGCACTGCTGCGATGAGGATGCCACGCTCGCGGAGCCGCGGCGCCAGGCGGACGACCTTGCCGGCGGCGACCTCGGTGTCATAGGTGTCGATGAGCAGGGTCACGTCCCGGGGCTGCGTGAGCGCGAAGCGCTCGAAGGCGAGCTCCTCGCTGTCGTGCGCCTGCACGAAAGAGTGCGCCATGGTCCCGTAGGTCGGGAGGCCGTAGGCGGCCGCGGCGGCGACGTTCGACGTGCCGGCGAAGCCGGCGATGAAGGAGGCGCGCGCCGCGAACATCCCGGCCTCGGCGCCGTGCGCGCGCCGCAGACCGAACTCCACGAGGGTCTTGCCGGGCGCCGCCAGCGCGCAGCGCGCCGCCTTGGAGGCGATGAGCGACTGGAAGTGGAGAATGTTGATGAGCCGGGTCTCGGCCAGCTGCGCCTCGGCCATCGGCGCCACGATGCGCAGCAACGGCTCGTTCGCGAAGAACACGGTGCCCTCGGGCATGGCGTCCGCGTCGCCGGTGAAGTGGAGGCCCTCGAGTCGCCTGGCGAAGTCAGGTCCGAAGCGTCCGCTCCCCCGGATCCAGTCGAGATCGTCCTCGGAGAAGCGCAGGTTCTCGAGGAACTCGAGAGCCTGCTCGAGCCCGGCGGCGACCAGGAACCCGCGCCGCGGCGGCAGGCGCCGCACGAAGAACTCGAACACCGCGGTGCCGGTCACCCCGTGCTCGAAGTAGGCCTCCAGCATGGTGAGCTGATAGAGGTCGGTGAGCAGCGGGCTGCGGAATGGATCGATGGCCCGGTGGGACACGCGGTCACCCCTTCACGCAGACGAGCGGCTCGAGGCGCGCCACCTTGCGCGCCAGGCATGCGGCGGCCGCGGCGG
>JBGPED010000108.1:0-9870 GCA_041482595.1 Acidobacteriota bacterium | reverse complement strand
TGGTGCCGCTCTTGAAGATAGCGCGCGGCGATCGCGACGTTGTTGAACAGGCAGAAGCCCATGGCGCGGTCCCTCTCGGCGTGGTGCCCGGGTGGACGGGTGCAGACGAACGCGGCGCTCGCCTTTCCCGACAGGACGGCGTCGCACCCGGCGATAGCACCGCCGGCCGAGAGCAGCGCGGCCTCCCACGAGCCGGGGGAGACGGCGGTATCGGGGTCGAGCTGCACGGGGGCCTGCTCGCACGCGCGGCGGATCGACTCGATGTACTCGCCGGTGTGGACGCGGGCGATGCGGTCGATCGGGCAGGGCTCGGGACGGATGAGGAGCAATCGGTCGAGAAGACCGCGTGTCTTGAGATGATCGCGGATCGCCGCGATGCGCTCCGGACGTTCGGGGTGCCCGGGGCCGTTGTTGTGCCTGAGGCAGTCCTCGTGGAAAACGAAGGCGACCGGCGCGTTCTTCCTCACGCCTACTTCTCGAACAACTCCTGCGCCTTGACGACGCGCACGCGCTCGCGGTTCAGGGGAAGGGGGAACGACTCGATCTCCTTGTCCTCCTTGAGAAGCGCCTCGCTCGTGGTCGGTGTCTGGTAGGTGATCGGCGTCGGCTTGCCGGACAGGAGCGTCTCCTTCATCGCGGCGGCGTTCTCGGTGACTATGGCGACCGCCAGGTTCAACGGCTTCAGATTACGTTTGACGGCGGCGTTGACGTCCTCGAGCTTCAGGCGCGGCAGATCGCTCTGGATCCGGTCGATGAAGAATTTCGTGCCGTAGAACTCCGAGTCCATCTGGTAGCCGAGCCGGCGGCTCTGGTCCTGCGCCCACAGGCGCGAGTAGTTCAGGAGGTACTTGCGGGTGGCCTCGAAGTCCTGTGCGCTGAGGCCGCGGTCCACCAGCATCTTCAGCTCGCGCGTCGCCTGGCGCAGCGCGAACAGGGCGTTGACGGGCGGGACGGGGCGGATCCAGATGCTGAAGACCTGCTGCCGGCGCGGAATGTTCGTCAGCGGGAAGGTGCTGCCGCCGTCCTGGATGAAGTTCTCGATGTACGAGTAATCGCCGTAGTTGAGACCGCGATCGCCGCGCATCGTGTTCATCAGCCGGCCGTTGAAGGTGCGGTGCTCGCCGAGGTACGAGTTGGCGACCAGAAGCGAGTAGAAGTCCTTGTCGGTGCGTGTCACGCCGATCGGGAAGCCGATCGAGATCGCCGTCGCGGGGGCGGGCTTCTCGACGAAGGTCACCTCCATGCCCGAGAGCGGCCGCGGCTTCGGAAGCGCCACGAGCGGCGGGGCGCCCTGGGGCAGCGCGGTGAAGTCCTTCTTCAGCGAGTCGATCATGCCGGCGGGATAGCCGCCCGCGACTCCCAGGACGACGTTTCCCCGGGTGTAGAACCTGCGGTAGTGGGCCTTCACGTCGTCGAGCGTGATCGACTTGAGCCCCTGCACCGTGCCGATGTCCAGGTTCCTGTACGGGTGGCCCTGGGACATGGCCCAGCCGAGGGCCGCCTTGCCCAGGCTCTCGTCGTCGTTGCCTCGCAGGTTGGTCTCGATGGCGGCCACCAGGTCGTCGCGGCCGCGCTTGAAATCGCTCTCGTCGAAGCGCGGGCGCAGCAGGACAGACGTGAGCAGATCGTAGTACGCCTTCACGTGGTCGCGGTGCACGCTGCCGATGAAGGTCGTGACCTCCTTGTCCGCCAGGGCGTCGATCGTCGCGGCCATCGGGTACAGGCGCTCGATCACTTCGTTGTAGGTCAGGTCCTTCGTGCCCCCCTGGGATATGGTCATCGCCGTGAGGGCGTTCAGCCCCTCCTTCCCCGCCGGGTCGTTGATCGCCCCGCAGCGGAACTGGATGCGGAACGCGATGAGGGGCGAGGAGGGGCTCGGCAGGAGGCTCGTCCTGATCGACTTCATCGTCTTCTTCTCCTTCGAGTCCGCCGCCTCCGCCGGGAGGACGCCGAGAAGCGCCGCGAGGGCGAACGCGAGCGGCACACAGCACCGCCTCATCGGGCCGCCACGGCCGCGCCCGCTCCGGCCGGAGCGCCCGCGGCCGCCCCCTCCTTGTGGCTCAGCGTCACGACGGTGCGGCCGCTGCGCGCGAAGTACTTCCGGACCGCGGCGCGCACGTCGTCCGGCGTGATCCGGTCGTAGATCGCGTACACCCGGTTGACGGCCTCGGGGTCGCCCGTCAGAGCGATGTAGTGCGCCAGGCCGCGCGCCACGGATCCGGCGGTGTTCAGCCCCATCGCGTACGAGTATTTCAGGTGGGATTTCACCGCGTCGAGGCGGTCGGCCGCGATCGGCGTGTCTTTCAGGTCCTCGATCGCCGCGGTGATGGTCGATTCGACGTAGGCGACGCGCTCCGGCTTCTTGACGCGCGCCGCGATCTCGAACAGGTACGGGTCGCGGTGATCGGACGCGGCGCCGAACAGCAGATCGACCTCCTGCTCCTCGTTCACCAGCTTCTGGTACAGCGGGGCCGCCTCCGAGAACAGGAGCTGCGAGACCAGGTCGAGCGCCGGCATGTCGACCTGCGTGTCGGAGAACGCCGGCCCGTGGTAGCCGACGTACAGGTACGGCTGCGTCGGGTTCGGCCAGTCCACCTCGAGCCGCTTCTCCTCCTGCTGGGGCGGCTCCGCCGGGATCTCGACCTGGTAGGTGCCGCGCTTCCAGGAGCCGTAATGCGTGCGCGCCAGCTCGACCAGTCTCTTCGGATCGACGTCGCCCACCGCCATGAGTGTGCAGTTCTCGGGCCGGTAGTAGCGATCGAAGAATTGCAGACTGTATTCGTACTGGTTCGGCATGTCTTTCACGTCGCGCAGGAAGCCGATCGTCGTGTGCTTGTAGGTGTGCGCCGCGAAGGCGGCGTCGCGGATCTTCTCGTTCAGCGTCTGGAACGGGTTGGAGGCGTTCTTGTTGTATTCGCCCAGGACGGCCCCGGCCTCCTTCTTGAAGTCCTCGACCGTGTATTTCAGGTTCATGAAGCGGTCGGACTCGAGCGTCATGATCGTGTCGAGCCCCGAGGTGGGCGCCAGGACGTGGTACGCCGTGTAGTCGTCGGTCGTGAAGGCGTTGTGGTCCGCGCCGAGCTCCTTCAGGATGGCGTTGTATTTCTCCTTGGGATATGCGTCGGTGCCGCGGAACATCATGTGCTCGAAGAAGTGCGCGAAGCCCGACTTGCCTGGCTCGATCTCGTTGCGCGAGCCGGCGCGCACCACCGTCCAGCAGGCGACGAGGCCCGGGCTGTCGAACGGCACGACGACGATCTTGAGGCCGTTGTCGAGGACGGTGACGTGGACGGGATACGGGAAGACCTTCGATCCGCCCTTCGGCGTCTCCTCGCCCCAGGCGGAGAGTCGCGTGCCCAGGACGACGACGGCCAGGACGGCCAGGAGCTTCAGCGGGTCCGACATTCGGGGTTCTCCTTCACGCGTCGCGCGGGAATCTTAGCACACGGTCAGCGGGCCGCCCGGCGCGCGATCCCGATCACGTTCGGGACCGGCCAGGCCCGGTGATTCTCGTCGCCGCCGACCCACTCGCGCTCGCGCCCCCCGCTTCTCACGTAGAGCTGCGCCTCGGGACCGCCCTCGACGTACATGGCGCGTTCGAGCCCCAGCGGCAGCTCCAGCAGGATGTCGATCAGGTCGTGCGTGCTGTAGGGAGAGCGCGCGTGGATGAACAGGACGCGTCCCTGCGCGTCCCGGCCGATCGCTGCCGTGCTCCAGCGCTGCGGCTGCTGCGTCCAGACGTTGGCCCCCCGGCAGGAGATCATCCGGATGCTCTGCACCAGGGTGCCGTACTTGCCCCGCAGGCTCTCGAAGTCGTCGCAGTCCCGGTCGATGAGTGCTATCGGCGGCACCGAGGCGTCGAGACGATCGAACGCCAGGACGGTGCGGTCCTTCGACAGGCGCGGGTTGTTGACGTGCGTCGCGGTCTTCATCAGCGACACGCTCGTGCGGTGATCGGTCTGGTACATGCTGGCGTTGATCGCCGCCACCAGGCCGCCGCGGGCGCACCACTCCCTCGCGGTCAGCGCCCGCTCCTGGCCCGGCGCCGAGGCGTTCATCAGACGCAGGTCGAAGTGCCTGGGGTCCGCGCGCAGGACGCGCACGATCGAGTCGCCGCTTTCGGATGGGCGCGTGGCCGGGAACTCTCCCAGGTCGAGACCCGGCTCGAGCGCGACCCAGGCCTCCGGCGGCTTCGCCTTCTGCGCGGCGGCCCCCGAAGGCGCCGCGCGCCCGGTCGTCACGCCCGCGACCGCGACGGTCATCACGAGGCCGGCCGCGGCCGCTCCCGCGAACCGCCTCAGGACGCGCCCTCCGCCCGGCCCCCGCGCACGATCGCCTCCGCCTCGATCTCGACCAGCATCTCCTCCGAGATCAGCCGGCGCACCTCGACCATGCTCGTGGCCGGGCGGACCGATCCGAAGAACTCGCGGTGCGCCCGGCCGATCGCCTCCCAGTCGTCGATGTTGACGACGTAGATGCGCGTGCGCACGACGTCGTCCAGGCGCGCCCCCGTCCGCCGCAGGGCCGCCTCGATGTTCCGGAGCGTCTGCGCCGCCTGCGCGTACGCGTCGCCCGCGCCCACGATCCTTCCTTCCGCGTCGGTGGCGGTCGTGCCCGAGACGTGCACGTACGGCCCGACGCGGACGGCTCGCGAGTAGCCGACCAGCGGCTCCCAGCGTGTTCCCGTGGCCACCCTGATCCGCTTCATCGGCCGGTCCTCGTCTCTACGCCGTGCCCCCATCGGTCGGGTTCGACAGCACCGACAGCACGGTCGCCGCCGCGAAGCACAGGAAGACCACGCTGAAGATGATGATCGGCGGGGCGATGTGGTAGGCGATTCCCAGACCGAGAAGGACCGCCACGCACAGAGCGCTCCAGCCGGCGAGCACACCGAGACCTTTCGAACGCGGCAGCAACGACACGGCGATGAGGTTCTGCACGCCCCCGTAGATCATCAGGACGCCGAAGCAGACCCCCCAGCTCTGCATGACGTCCATGAGACTGAAGCTCATCCCCATCGCTTCAATCTTGTACGCCCGCATGGCGGCCTCGATGGCGGCGCGGGTGAACGGAGGGTCGCCGCCCCCGAACTGCCCATACATGTGCAGAAGACCACCGATGGCCAGACCAGCGGAACCGACGATGAAGAGAATCCTGGCGCGATTGTTCATGGTTGCTCCTGGACACGGGTTTCCGTGTGCGATGACGCGCTTCAGGATATCTTCGCCGGAGCGCGTCCGCAACCCGCCGCGACGACCCCGGCCTTCAGTCCTGCCCGCCGCCCAGGACGTCGCCCATCGGGAAATGGAGGCTGTCGTGCTCGTGCAGGACCTTCCACTTCCCCGACGATTTCTCCAGGATGAGAGTCATCGCGCCCCGCAGCTGCGCCTGGTTGTCGCCGGCCGCGAGGTCGACGCTCATGGACGCGACGACCAGGGCGTAGCCGGGGCCGAGCAGAGTGATGTCCATCGTGCCGAGCGAGACCGTGTGCGTTCCCTGCGTCCCGGCGAGCTTGTCGAGCTCGGCGCGGATCGAATCCCAGCCGCGGTTGATCGACCCCATCTCGGCCATGGACACTTCCGGCTTCCGGCTCACCATGTCCAGGATGGCGGTCGGGTCGGCCCCGTTGTTGGCGTCGATGTAGGCCCGCACGAACCGCTGGATCTCCTCCCGCGCGGGCGGCGCGCTGTCCGCGGCACGCGCGGCCCCCATAGCACCGATGACGACAGCCATCAAGATCAGGACGTTTCCCGCGCGTGCCATGATCGTGCTCCTCGTCCGCCCTTCCTCAGGCGCGTTTCGGGTGATCGAAGGATCCGTCCCGCAGGAACTTCAGAGTTTGCTGAATCACCAGACGGTTCTTCATGATGAAGGCGTGCGTGCGCGGGACGACCAGGAAGTCGGTCATTCCAGAGACCCCGGCCCTCGCGACCCCCACGAAGCCGTCGTCCGGCCCGCGGATCAGCGCGGAGAAGATCGGGTTGATGCTCCGGTCGCCCGTGATCACGCCGAGCTCGAACCCGACCGGACCGAGGCGGGCCGGCAGGCCGCCGGACAGGTCCTCGATCCGTCTCCGCCCGGCGGGATGGCCGATGTTGACGACCTCGTAGCCGTCCCGCGTGAGCGCCACCTCGAGCTTCTTCATCGAGCGCGGCGAGCGGCTCAGACCGTGAAGCAGCCACCTCCGCCGCCAGGAGCGGCGTCGAGCCGCTCCACGCGAGTGCCGCGAGCAGGACGAGGGCCGGGAGCGTTCGCCGTACGGCCGCGGGCGCGCGTCTCCCGGCCCGGGCGCCTGCTCACTCCGACGTCGTCGGGTCGATCACCGTCCGTATCCGCGAGATCCGGTTCGCCGGAAAGCCACCCTTCTGGGCGTGCTTGCGGAGGGTCTCCTCGTTCGGCGCGACGTACACGCAGTAGATCCGGTCGTCCGTCACGTAGCTCTGGACCCACTGGATCTGCGGCCCCATCTCCCGCAGCACCCCGCAGGACTTCTGAGAGATCCCCTGCAGCTCCGGCGCGGTCAGCTTCCCCGCGCCGGGAATGTCCCTCTCGATCACGTACTTGGGCATGGCCCTCCTCCTTTCGTGATGTACCAGTCGAGCGCATCGTCCATCCGGTCGTTGCCCCAGAACAACTCGCCGCCGACCACGCACGTCGGCGCACCGAAGATCCCCAGATCCCAGGCCGTCTCGGTCTCGCGGCGGAGCCGCTCCTTGTTTTCGACCGATGTCGCCAGCGCGATCACGCGCACGCCGTCCTGGCCGATCGCCTCGAACGGCACGCCCCGGGACCCGGCGACGGCCTCGATCCGCAGCGCGGCGACGTACGACACGACACTCCCCGTCGGCTGGCCGCGTTGTCGGACGCGCCCGCGCGAAATCTTATCAGAAACACAGTGATAACCCACCTCCGCCTCCGGGACATCCGGACGGATCGTCCTGCGGCCCGCTCACTCCTGTCGCCCCAACTCTTCGCTCTCGCTCCCCAGCGGCCAGAGCGACAGCAGCTCGCTCGTGTCGAAGGCGGGCGCGGCCGCGCTGAAATACCGCAGGACCGCCTGCCCTTCGTTCCGGATGCCGTGGGGCGTGCCCGAGGGGACGAAGACGCAGTCGCCCGTCCCCACCGTCTGTGTCTCGGCCCCGACGCTCATGACGCCGGCTCCTTCGAGGATGAAATACACCTGCTCGGGCGGATGACTGTGGACCCGTTGCTCGCCACCCGGCTCGATGTGGACCAGCGTCGTGGTCAGGTGGTGGGCCTGGGAGGTCCGGGGTGACGCGAGCAGGTACGAGGTGATGCCTTCCGGCCTGCAATAGCGCGGGGCCTTGGCCTTCGAAAGTATCTGCATTGTTTTCTTCGCCTCTCAATTCACTGCGACCCTTCTCCAGATGACGGCAGCGCCGGCACCGTCCCGAACGGCATGAATCCGCATGCCACGGCGGCCATCACCAGGCAGAACGTGTAGTGGAGGCGGCGGGCCAGAAACTGTCCAGCCAACGCGACGCACACTGCAAAGGTCAAGCCGGCCAAGAAGAAGACAGATCCGATGGCGATGAACACCCACCCAGCGACTTGAGCGCCCGGATCGTGATGAGCGGCGTCGAATTTGCCGCACAGCATGAGGGCCCCCATAGCCATGTACATGACGGGGAAGAGTGTGAAGAAGCACGATAGCCCCGCTACGACGTAATGAAAGATCGAAAGCAACCTCAGGTGTTCTTCATCTTTCGTCATTTACAAGATCACCGTCCCCGCCGACACCTAGACAACGCTCGCGCTCAGCCGCGGCGGGCGCATGTCCCCGCTGAGAGCACCCCGCACCTGCCGCCCGCCGGCGGCTGCAGCGGGCGGTTATGCGGTACCGTGAGATTGGCGAGCAACCGTTCAACGTCAGCTGGCACCGCGCACCTGCGCACCACGACTGGCCAGAGTTCAAGAGGGGGTGCCGCGATGAGCGAGTCTGCGAGCCGAACCGTCGCCAGATCGTCGTGTAGGTATGGGCGCCGACAACAATGCAGCGCGTCGCATGATGCCCGGACCCCTGGTCTGCACACCTTCCATGAACATGTGCGCCCAAGGTACCGCCCGCGTTCGTCTGCCAAGAACACGTCCGCGCCCCGGCTGTGACTCTGGAGGCGACCCTTGAGCCGTCGGCCCAACGCCGCCAACGGCGTGAGATCGAGGTCGTCCGTAACGTACACCAGCAGGTCAACGTCCTCCGGGCTTGAGCGGCCGGTCATGATCGACCCGATGAGCGCGATGCGTTGGACCCCCGGAAGCTCAGTAGCCGACTGCACGAACCACAACGCCGCCTCGAGAAGCTTGTCTCGAACGCCCGTACCTTGATCGTTCATCGAAGCCACCCAGGCCTGCCCACAGGACTATCCGCATAACGCCCCGGCTAAGCTGCGGCGCGCGAACACGGACTCCAAGCCGCCGCCAACCAACCTCCCGCGCGCCGTCAGCTCGATCTGGTCGTTAGGCGGGCCGGTGACTTCTGGCGCCGCCCTTACGCCGCCACTTCGACACTTGCGTAGAAGTCGACTTGACGAGAGGTCCGGCGTGGCACCACTGCCCGCTGACGGGGGCGAGGGGGGCGCGCGCCGTCGGCGCGCATGCCGCGGAGGTGCAGCTCAATGGCCCCCTGGATGCGCCGTAGCGCTGCGTCAATCGTCTTGCCCGTTGCCACACAGCCGGGGAGGTCCGGAACCGAAGCCCCCCAATCACTACCGGGATCCTTATTGATGCGGACGAGATAACGAAGCTTCTTCATGCCTGCCCTCGCTTGAAACCCGCCTGGCGCTTGACGGACGCGAACGTGTCCTTGGGCATGTCATCACCCAGGTTGCCGCTCACCGTCACGCGCCCCGGCTTGTTCGGATGCTTGAACTGGCGGTGACTACCACGCGTCACCACCCGCACCCACCCGTCCCGTTCGAGCATGCGGATCACTTCAGGCACCTTCACCCGTTAACCTTACCAGATACCCTCAAACCCACGCCAGATCAAGCGTTCGACCACGAATTTGCTCCGCCAGAACTAACCCGCGGCGCGCGTGCGCAACCGTGCGTCCGCCGTGGGCCTCCCGCGCGCCGTCGGCTTCAGCCGGTCGTTATGGGCCGCGTGACTCAGGCGACCGACTTCCAGGCCAGCGACAGTCGCTTCTGTGTTGCGGCACAGTCTCGCAGATACAAGTTGATTAGCGTCTGGTACGGGATCCCTGATTCTTGAGATAGCCCCTTGAAATACTTGATTGTGTGTTCGTCTAAACGGATGGTCACCTGACGCTTCAACCGCGCCGCATATGGATTACGGCGACTCTTCGAAAAATCGTATTCCTTCCTCATCCGCGCCACCTTTGGTTATAGATGTCCCGTTCCTTCCGGGTCGCCTTGCGAGCTGAGATGATTCTCACTACATCATTAACTTTCCGGTAACGGTGGGATACGACAAGCATTCGAAGCCTGGCGCTCAGGCCCAAAAGCACAAAGCGGTCCTCCTCACCGGAATGGTCAGGATTGTCGATCAGCCGAGCAAACTCGTCTGCGAAGACCGTCCCCGCCGTCGCCTGCATGCGGTTGGGCGGCGTATTCGAGTACGTGTTCACTTCACTTGTCCCTGCAAGGCGATCATGGCAGCGAGCGAGGCGTCCTTCTGGTCCTTGCCCCAAGGCGGGCCCACTGACTTCCCAAGCGACGCGATCGTCTTTCGCAAGCTGTTCATCGAAGTGGCTAGCCTGGATTTCCACACAAGCGTAACTCCCTAAGCGCACCGGCTTCAAGGGTCCTCTCAGACCCGAGCCTCATCCGGTGGGAAGCGCAGCGCCCAGGGGCTCGGCCGTCCCCTGACCAGCCAGTCAGGCGGGGAGGG
>JBGPED010000107.1:0-9956 GCA_041482595.1 Acidobacteriota bacterium | reverse complement strand
GTCCGAGGGTTCCGCCGCTTTCTCGGCGGCAAAGGACGTGCCTGCCACCACGCACAACAGGAAGCTCAAGGCGACTGCCGCGACGATTTTCCGCATGTGTTCCGCTCCTCCTGGTGAATCTGGAATCGATCCCCGTCCAATACGAACGGGGCGAGACATCCTAGCACGCTGGGCCGCCCTCGACCGGCCGACCGTTCCGCTCGCGGGGGGATTTCCGCCCGCTTTTGCGGCGGGGCGACGCGGTGTGCTAGGTTGCGCGGATGCGCGAGGTTGCGGGATGAGCCCGGGTCCGGGCCAGGCGATGCGCCGGGCGATCGTCGAGTTCATGCGCGGACCGGCCTACCGTCCGGCGACGGCGCGCGACCTGATCCGTCTCCTGAGGATCGACAGCACCCGCCGGCACGAATTCAAGAGGACGCTGCGCGACCTCCTGAACGACGAGGAGATCGTCAAGGTCGGCCGCGACCGCTATGCCGTGCCGGGCCGCGCCGGACGGGATGGCGGGGGGCGCGACACGGGAGGCCGGCGCCCGGCGCGGCACGCCGAGACTCACCCCGGCCGCGGGCAGCCGATCGTCACCGGGCGCCTGCAGCGGCACCCGAGAGGGTTCGGCTTCGTGACTCCGGATGCCGGCGGCCCGGACGTCTTCGTGCCGCCGCGGGGCCTGGGAGAGCTGCTCGACGGGGACAGGGTCGCCCTGCGCATCGTCCGGAGCGACGGGCGCGGCCGCGCCGAGGGCGAGATCGTCCGGCTCCTGGAGAGAACGCGCAAGCGCGTCATGGGTGTGTTCCGCTCCACCGGCCGCGGGCGCGGAGGGACCGTCCAGGCCTACGACCGGCTGTTCGAGAGCGGCATCGACATCGCCGAGGAGCACGCGGGGCGGGCCGAGGACGGCATGGTGGTCGGTGTCGAGGTGCTGCGCCCGCCCATGGACCACCGGCCCGCGGCCGGGCGCGTCGTGGAGATCCTCGGCCACCCGGACGATCCCGGCATCGATCTCAAGACGATCATCCACAAGTACGACCTGCGCGAGGACTACCCTCCGGACGTCCTGGCCGAAGCCGAAAGCGCCCCCGATCACGTCTCCGAGGCCGAGGCCCGGGCCCGGGAGGATTTTCGCGATCTGCCGATCGTGACCATCGACGGCGAGACCGCCATGGACTTCGACGACGCCGTGCTGGCCAGGAAGAACGCCGACGGGACGTACGAGCTGCAGGTCCACATCGCCGACGTGGCGCACTACGTAAGCACCGGCTCCGCCCTGGACCGCGAGGCGTACGAGAGGGGGACGAGCGTCTACTTCCCCGGCACGGCCCTGCCGATGCTGCCGCAGAGGCTTTCGAACGGCATCTGCTCCCTCAACCCGTGGGTGGATCGCCTGGTGCAGTCGTGCCTCATGACCATCGACGGCCGGGGGCGCGTGGTCGACCACCGCTTCGCCGACGGCGTGATCCGGAGCGCCGAGCGCATGACCTACACGAACGTCGCGAAGATCCTCGTCGACCACGACGCGGCGGTCACGGAGCGTTACCGGCCGCTTCTCCCGATGTTCCGGACGATGGAGGAGCTGTGCCTGGTCCTGAACGAGAAGAGGCGCCGGCGCGGCAGCATCGACTTCGATCTCCCCGAGCCGGAGCTGCTCCTGGCCGCCACGGGGGAGATGACCGGCATCGTGGAGCTGCAGCGCAACATCGCGCACCGCATCATCGAGGAGTTCATGCTGGCGGCGAACGAGACGGTCGCGACCCACCTGTTCCGGGCCCGCGTGCCGTCGATCTACCGCATCCACGAGCGCCCGGATCCGAAGAAGCTTGAGGAGTTCGACGCCGTGGCGCAGGCGTTCGGGTACCGTCTGCCGCAGCCTTACACGTCCATCGAGCCGCGCGCCTTCCAGGAGATCGTGAAGATGGCGAAAGGGCGGCCGGAGGAGCGTTTCCTGTCCCGGCTGATGCTGCGCTCGATGAAGCAGGCGCGCTATTCGCACCTGCGCGATCTCCACTTCGGCCTGGCCGCGACCTGCTACACGCACTTCACCTCGCCGATCCGCCGCTACCCCGACCTGATCGTGCACCGCATCCTGCGCCGGGTGCGCTCCGGGAGACCGCTCGCCCCGGGCGAGCGCCAGAATCTCGAGGGATTCCTGCCGGAGGCGGCCCTGCGCTCGTCGCGCACCGAGCGCACCGCCGACCAGGCGGAGTGGGAGCTCGTCGAGTGGAAAAAGACGGCGTTCATGGCCGGGCGGGTGGGGGAGGAGTTCGACGGGTTCATCCTGTCGGTGCACCCGTTCGGGTTCTTCGCGGAGCTGCGGGAATACTTCATCGACGGCCTGGTGAAGATCGAGACCCTTCCGGGTGATCGCTTCCGGTTCCTCGAGAAGAAAATGATCCTCAAGGGGGAGCGGCACGGCCGGGTCTTCAAGCTGGGCGATCGGGTCCGCGTGCGGGTGGACCGGGTCGACCAGTTTCAACTTCGGATTGAATTCTCCCTGGTCGAGGAGACGAAGGCGCAGGGGCCGCCCGCCGGGCGCCGGCGCCCGAGACAGCGGTGAGCCCGTCGCGGGGGTACGAGTTCTTCGAGCACACGGCCGACGTCGGAGCCGTGGTGCGCGGCGTCACGCTGCCGCGGCTGTTCGAGAACGCCTCGCGCGCCATGTTCGACCTGATCTGCGACCGCCGCACCGTCCGTCCGCGCCGCGCGGTGCGCATCATGGTGCGGGGCGCGAGCCTCGAGGATCTCCTGGTCCGCTGGCTGAGCGAGCTCCTGTTCCGGCTGGAGACGCAGGGGCTTCTGTTCACCTCGTTCGCGGTCGAGCGCGTCGACCGGACACTGCTGCGGGCCCGGGGTGTCGCGCGCGGCGAGAGAATCGACCGCTCGCGCCACGCGCTCAGGAGCGAGATCAAGGCGGTCACCTACCACCAGATCAAGTTGATCCGCGGCCGCAGCGCCTGGCGGGTGCGGATCGTGTTTGACGTCTGAAGGAGGGAGGCCTTGTGACCAAGCCCGTGGCGATCAGGATCGAGAAGGTGGACGAGTGCCGGTTCCGCATCCCCGTGCAGGGGAAGATGCGCGTTCCGGGCCTGGTGTTCGCGGACGAGCGGCTGATGCAGGGGATCCGCGAGGACCAGGCGCTGCAGCAAGTGGCGAATGTCGCCTGCCTGCCCGGGATCGTGCGCGCCTCCCTGGCCATGCCCGACATTCACTGGGGCTACGGCTTTCCGATCGGGGGCGTGGCGGCTTTCGATCTCGACGAGGGAGTGATCTCTCCCGGAGGAGTGGGCTACGACATCAATTGAGGGGTGAGGCTCCTGCGCTCAGGTCTGAGCGTAAAAGACACGGACGGGCGGCTGAAGGACCTCGTGGACGCCCTGTTCCGCAGCATCCCGACCGGAGTCGGGTCGCACCGCAAGGATTTCCGGCTCGATGCGCCCGGCATGAAGAAGGTGTTGCGCGACGGGGCCCGGTGGGCGGTGCAGAGCGGTTTCGGCGAACCCGGGGACCTGCTGCACATCGAGGAGGGCGGCCGGCTGGAAGGGGCGCGGCCGGAGTTCGTCTCCGATCGCGCGCAGGAGCGCGGCCGGCCGCAGCTCGGCACGCTCGGCTCCGGCAACCACTTCACCGAGGTGCAGAGGGTCGCCGAGATCTACGACGAGACGGCGGCCCGCGCCCTGGGCCTGGAGAAGGATGCGATCACCGTCTCCATCCACACCGGATCGCGAGGCCTCGGCTACCAGGTGTGCGACGACTTCCTGCAGGTGATGCTGCGCGCGGCGCGCCTTTACGGCATCGATCTCCCGGATCCGCAGCTCTGCTGCGCGCCGTTCCGGTCGGAGGAGGCGACGCGCTATATCGGGGCGATGTACGCCGCGGCGAACTTCGCGTTCGCCAACCGCCAGCTCATCACCCACTTCGTGCGCCGGGTTTTCGAGGAGGTGTTCCAGAAAGGCCCGCGCGATCTCGGCCTCGAGGTGGTCTACGACGTCTGTCACAACATCGCCAAGGTGGAGACGCACCGTGTCGACGGGAAAGACAGACGGCTGTGCGTGCACCGCAAGGGAGCGACGCGCGCCTTCCCGCCCGGTCACCCGCAGACACCCGCGGCCTACCAGGACGTCGGGCAGCCCGTCCTGATCCCGGGCGACATGGGACGCTACTCGTACGTCCTGGTCGGAACCGAGAGAGCCTACGAGGAAACGTTCGGATCGACCTGCCACGGCGCCCGCCGCCGCATGAGCCGGACGGCCGCGAAGAAGGCGGCGCGCGGCCGCTCGATCGTGCGCGAGATGGAGGACAAAGGGATCTTCGTGCGCGCCGACGGCTACGCCACGATCGCCGAGGAGATCCCCGAGGCCTACAAGGACGTCGCCGACGTCGTTGACGTGGTGCACCGCGCCGGCATCTCCCGCAAAGTCGCCCGGCTGGTCCCCCTCGCGGTCATCAAAGGCTGAAAATCTCTCCGCGACTTGCGGTCTCTCCCGACCGTGGACCGCCGAGGTCACTCCGACCGAACCGCGAGCGGGGCGAGGCACCCGGCTGAACGGAAGATTTCCGTCGAGATAGTTCGGGAGACGCGGGACCGCATACCCCCGCGTGGTCGTCTGAGACCCTGCGCCGGGGCCCCGCCGCGCGCTTCACAGCGCGGTGGGCGGCGCAGGGCGAGGCGAGGGGAGGGTCGCGCAGCGAGCCGGACCCGTACCGCTCGCGGGTATGCGGTCCCGCGTCGCGCGTCCCCTCGAAGGGGTTTCAGGCGGACGGGGTCGCGCTGCGGGTGGAACGGGAGGCGGCGCGAATGCGGCCGGGCTTGGCAGCAGGCTGGAGGGCCGCGGCGAAGACCTCGTCGACCGTCTGCACGAAACGGAACGTGAGGGTCTTCAGGACGTTCTTCGGGATGTCAAACAGGTCCTTCTCGTTCTCCGCCGGCAAAATGATCGTCTTGATACCGGCGCTCCGGGCGCCCAGGACCTTCGTCTTGATCCCGCCCACCGGCAGCACCTTGCCGCGCAGCGTGATTTCGCCCGTCATCGCCGTGTCCGCTCTGCACAACCGCCCGGTCAGAAGCGACGCCATCGCCGTGGCCATCGTCACGCCGGCCGAGGGCCCGTCCTTGGGCACCGCGCCCGCCGGCACGTGCACGTGGATGTCCGATCGATCGAAGAAGCGGCGGTCGATCCCCAGATCCTCGGTGCGGCTGCGGATGTACGACAACGCCGCCTCGGCCGACTCGCGCATCACGTCCCCGAGCTGACCCGTGAGAATGAGCTTCTTTCCCCCGGGCATCATGGTGGCCTCGATGAACAGGACGTGCCCTCCGTAAGGGGTCCACGCGAGACCGATCGCCACCCCGGGGACCTTGAGCCTCTCGGCCGCCTCCTGCATGTACCTCGCCGGGCCGAGGTAGGACAGGAGATCGGAGGGCCGCACCGTCACCTTCTCGGTCTGTCCCTCGGCCCGCTTCAAAGCGATCTTCCGGCAGATCTTGGCGATCTCGCGCTCCAGATTCCTGAGCCCCGCCTCCTGCGTGTAGTTCGCGATGATGGCGGAGAGGGCCGCGTCGTCGATCGACAGGTCATCCGGCAGGAGGCCGTTCTCGGCGCACTGCCGGGGGATGAGGTAGCGCCGGGCGATCTGCATCTTCTCCTCTTCGATGTACCCGGGCAGCTCCAGGACTTCCATGCGGTCCCTGAGCGGCGGCGGGATCGTGTCGAGGACGTTGGCGGTGGTGATGAACATCACGCGCGACAGGTCGAACGGCACGTCCAGGTAGTGGTCCACGAAGGTGGAGTTCTGCTCGGGGTCGAGGACCTCGAGGAGCGCCGAGGCGGGGTCGCCGCGGAAATCGGCGCCGAGCTTGTCCACCTCGTCCAGCATGAAGACCGGGTTTCGGCTGCCGGATCGGCGCAGACCCTGGATGATCTGACCGGGAAGGGCGCCGACATAGGTGCGGCGATGACCTCGGATCTCCGCCTCGTCCCGGATGCCGCCGAGCGACAGGCGGTGGAACGAACGTCCCATGGCGCGCGCGATCGATTTGCCGAGCGAAGTCTTGCCGGCGCCGGGGGGGCCGACGAGGCACAGGATCGGGCCCCGGGAGTCGGCCTTGAGCCGGCGCACCGCCAGGAACTCGAGGATGCGGTCCTTCACCAGCTGGAGGTCGTAGTGATCCGCGTCGAGCACCCGGCGGGCCTCCTGCAGCTCGATCTTGTCCTCGGTCAGTTTCGACCAGGGCAGGGCGATCAGCCAGTCGAGATAGGTGCGGCTGACGATGTACTCCGCCGACGCCGGCGGCATGGTGCGCAGTCGGTTCAACTCGCGGTCGGCCGCCTCCCGGGCGGCAGCGGGCATGCCGGCCTTCTCGACCTCCTCCCGGAGCTTCTGGATCGCGGTCTCGTTCTCGTCCCCCTCGCCCAGCTCCTTCTGGATGGCCTTGAGCTGCTGCCGCAGCACGAACTCCCGCTGCCCCTTCTCCACCTCGTCCTGCACGTCCTTCTGGATCTTGCTCCCCAGCTCCATGACGCCGATCTCGCGGCTGATGTGCCGGGTCATCTTCAGCAGGCGCTCGCGGACCGAGAGGGTCTCGAGGAAGTCCTGCTTGTCGGTCGCGTCGCGCACCAGGAGGGCCGCGGCAAGATCGGCCAGGCGCGCCGGCCCCTCGACGTTCAGGAGGGCGACACCCAGCTCGTCTGCGGCGATCGGCATGAGCGACAGCATCTTGCGGATCTGGGCGTGCAGGTTCTTGACGAGCGCCTCGATCTCGACCGTCTGCTCGACCTGCTCCGCGAGGAGAGCGACCTCGAAGACCAGGTATGGCTCGGTACGGACGGCGCGCGCGAGCCGGATGCGGTCGAAGCCGCTGACCAGGATCCGGATCGAGCCGTCGGGGAACTTCAGCATCCTCTGGATGACGGCGGCGGTGCCGACCTGGTGCAGGTCCTGCTCCGTGGGCTCCTCGATGGCGGCATCCTTCTGCAGGGCCAGACCGACCATGCGGTCCTTGAGCATGACCTCGTCGATGAGCTTGATGGACGACGTTCGACCCACGACCAGGGGCGTCGGAATGTGCGGAAAGACGACGGTGCTCTTCAGGGGGAGGATCGGCAGAGTGGCCGGCAGCATCCGCGGGGCGGGCGCGGGCGGGCGCTCCTGGTCCTCCACCGGGCCCAGGACGGTCGTGTCGTCTACGCCTTGCTCGGACATGGCGGCCCCCCGGTCCTCAGGTTTCTTCGATCGGCACGCTGTGCGCGCCGGAGGAGCCGCGCGGGATGTGAATCACCAGAAAGCCATCCTTGTACGTCGCAGTGATTCTCTCGGGGTCGGCCTCCTGCGGCAGGGCGAGCACACGGTCGAAGCGGCCGTGGGCGATCTCCATCTGGTGCCAGCGCATGCAGCCCTGGGCCAGCGGCTCCGGGCGGACGCCGGACAGACGGAGATAGAGCCCCTCGACGAGGATCTCGATCTCCTCCCGCTCGACGCCCGGGAGCTCGAGTGTCACCACGAACCCTTCGGCCGTCTCGTACACGTCGGCCCGGGGAACCCACGAGGTCTGCGGCTCCGCCGGCTTGACGTCGGACAGCAGCCGCTCCATCACCTGCTCCATGCGGTGATGGATGTCGAGCATCGGATGGGCGGGGCTGCGGCGGATGCGCACCACAGAAGGGGATCCTTTCAGCGTCCGCCTTGCAGCGCGTTGACCTGCCGGGTCAGGCGCGACTTGTGCCGGGCGGCCGCGTTGCGGTGGATGATCCCCGTGCCGATCGACTTGTCGAGCAGCGCCAGGGTCCTGCCCAGCTCGCGCTGCGCCCCGCCGGCGTCCTTCTTGGCCAGGAGGAGCCGCAGCTTCTTGATCTGCG
Organism: Acidobacteriota bacterium; assembly: GCA_041482595.1. Lineage (GTDB taxonomy): Bacteria > Acidobacteriota > Polarisedimenticolia > Gp22-AA2 > Gp22-AA2 > Gp22-AA3. The sequence continues at coordinate 2,112 of JBGPED010000107.1, read as the reverse complement.
AGCGCAGGCGGCCGCGGCGGATGATGTTGACCGCCCGGCGCCGGCGGGTCTTGCGGATGTTCTTGACGGCCGACTTGATGCGTGCCACGACGATTCCCTCCCCGCGCCCTACCGCTCCCGGAGACCCAGGGCCCGCAGCCGCTCGCGGGCGAGCCGGGCCTCTTCGGATTTCGGATAGACGCTGACGACGTGCTGCAGCTGGATGACCGCGTCCGCGGTCCGGTTCATTTCGAGAAGTGCTAATCCTTTCTTCAAGTAGGCGGCCGCGGCCTTGTCGCCGCCCGCGTGCTCGGCGAGCAGGCGGTCATACGCCGCGACCGCGTCCGGGTACTTCTGCTGGCTGAAATAGACCTCGCCGATCAGGTACTGCGCGTCATCCGCCAGGTCGTCCGCGGGATTGAGCCGGACGAAATCCTGCAGCTCCGCCAGCGCCAGATCGAAGTTCCCCTTGGCGTAATCACTGTATCCCAGGCGGTACAGATCCACGCCGATCGCCGTTCCCGGAACCGCTCCCGGAGCGGCTGAAGGCGGCGCGGGACCCGTGGTCGGCGACGCCCCCGGCGTTCCGGCCGGTGCCGGTGTCGCCGCGGGGGAGGGCGCCGCGGCGGCCTGCGAGCGCGCCACCGTCTCCAGCGCCTGGCGCGTCGCCTTCAGCTCGGCCTGCAGCGACCCGAGACGCTGCTCGGCCTCGTCCGAGCGGGTCCGCAGCACCTGGACGTCCCGCTCCAGGCTGTCCAGCCGGGCGCGCAATTCCGCCGTCGCCGTGTCCGGCCCGGCCGGAGCCGCCCCGGCCCGCGCCACCTGCTGGATCAGCGCGGCGTTGTCTTTTTCGAGCTTCCAGACCTGCTGCTGCAAGGCGTCGAGATCGGCCTGGAGCTGCGATCCACCGCCGGCCGTCGCGCAGGACCAAAGCACCACCGCCAGGGCCGCGGCCGCGACGAGCCTCAACGTACAGCCGCCGCCCGCCGCACCTCTCACCGGCTCACCGCGGCGCCTCCCGCCCTACTCGGCCAGGAAGACGAGCTCGGCGCGCCGGTTCGCCGCCCAGGCCTCCTCGTTGTGGCCCGGGTCGATCGGCCGCTCCTTGCCGTACGAAATGATGCTCAGCCGCTGCGCCGGCGTCCCCAGGGACACCAGGTAGTCGCGCGCCGCCCGGGCGCGCTTTTCACCCAGGGCCAGGTTGTACTCCACCGTGCCGCGCTCGTCGCAATGGCCCTCGAGCCGCACCTTGAACTGTGCGTACTGCTTCATCGCCGACGCATCGTCGCCCAGCGTGCGGATGGCGTCGGGTCTGAGGTCGTACTTGTCGAAGTCGAAGTGAACGCGTTTCAGGACGCCCTGGGCATTCAATTTCTCGGCCAGGGAGGAGGCGGACTCCTTCACGGCCTCGGCCTCCGGCTGGGACTCCTTGAACCCCGTCGTCTCCTCCACTTTCTCGGCGGGTTTTGCCGGCTGAGACTCGAAGGATGGCGCCGTGGTCACAGGGGCCTCGGCCGGCGGGGCGCTCTTGCAGGCCGGGACCGCGAAGACCAGGGACGCGCCGAGAATCAGAAGCGCCACGGAGCGGGGGACAGCATGACCCATCGTGTCACCTCCACAGGGTTGGAAGAACCGGACCTCGCGAGCCGTCCGGTCCCGGGGGCGCGGCGCGGATCGATCGCGCCGAGCCAACGTTTCATCGAAGCGACCGGATTATATCACGCACCCGAAGACGCTCATCGGGACCAGGAAGGGGAGTAGCTGTTGCCACCGTGGGTCAGGCGGCGGGCGTGCGTGCCATCGAGATCGACGATGAAAATATCGAAATTGCCGGTGCGATTCGACGCGAATACCAGGTGCCGGCCGTCGGACGACCAGCGCGGCCATTCGTTGATGTTGCTGTTCTCGGTGAGGCGGCCCAGCTGCCCGGTCTTCAGGTCCTTCACGAAAATGTCGAAGCCGCCCGGGACGCGGGCCGTGAAGGCGATCTTGTCGCCGAGCGGCGACCAGGAGGCGGCGTCGCAGTAGCCGACCTCGGGCGTGAACGGGCGAACGTTCCCGCCGTCCGCGTCCATGATGTAGATGCGCGGGCTCCCGGCCCGGTCGGACGTGAAGGCGATCTGCGTCCCGTCG